>CAKNGB010000003.1 GCA_930971385.1 uncultured Clostridia bacterium
AATTAACATCTTTCTTGTCAAAGCCGGGAAGATCAACTTCCAAAACATAGGCGTTATCAAGTTCTTTAATGTCGGTTTTCATAATTTCTCTCTTATTTCCTCTTGAGAAAGGAAAGTCAAGGTCGAAAATGTCGTCAAAGAATGGGTCCCTATCTCCTCTAAAAACTAAATCATAATTATTTCTTTTCATAATTTTACCTCCTCGTATTAGTTTTTCCTAATACATTAATAATTATACAACTTGATTGCTAGCAATGTCAACTAAAGAGTGCCAATTTTTCAAAAATTTTTTGGCTTTTCTCATAAAATTGGGCTAAAATCGGGAAAGTTTGTAAAGGAAATCTTTGGTCCTAGTTATAAAAAATCAAAAATTTTTGAAATTGATGCAAAAAAAGTTGACATGGGGGGGGAATTTGATAACATAGGATTGAAATCAAATTAGGAGGGTCAAAATGCAATTAACAAAATCAAAAAAAATCTGGGCAGTGTCAATCATCGCAGTTCTCCTTGTTTCTTTCATGCTTTTGGCAACCGCTTGCTGTGGAACAAGCACAACAAATGTTTCCACTTATGCGGAACTTGTGGATGCGCTTAAAGGAACAAGTGAAGTGATTAAACTTGAGGATAACATTGTGATTGAATCAACGCTTGTTGTAGAAAGAGAGGTCACTCTTGACATGAATGGTAAAACAATTTCAAACGAAGTTGAAGTTTGGAATGTGGAAGAAAATAACTGGTCGGTTATTTCTGTTCGTGCGGGTGGAAATTTAATTGTTGAAGGCAATGGTAAAATCCAAGCAAAAGAGAATGATTGCTATGCAATAGATGTTATGGATGGCGGACACCTTGTTGTTAACAGCGGAGAATTTGTAGGAAATATCCATGCTGTTTATGTTTATGAAGGCTCAGCAGAAATCAAAGGCGGAAAATATTCCGTGCAACAAAAATATTCTGATAACCCAGCAACTGCAAACGAATATGTTTTGAACTTGGAAGATGCACACCGCGAGGCAGGCACAGCAAGCATTGTCGTGACAGGTGGAACTTTTGTTGAATTTAACCCACAAAACTGCATGGCAGAAGGCGACAACACAAATTTTGTTCAAGAAGGCTATGTTTCAACATTAGTTGAAGATGCAAGCGTTCCAACCTATGTTGTTTCAGCAGAATAAGAACATTTAAAAATAAAATCTTGCATAACATCATGCAAGATTTTTTTAACAAGAAATATTATGGATTTTCATAGTTTTTGAAGTTTTGTTGTTAGTAATTTTTAATTCAATTTTTCGCCACACTTTTCGCAAAAGGCATTTTTGATGTCATTTGTGTGCTGGCATTTTGGGCAAACCTTTTTTAAAGGTGTTCCACATTTGTTGCAAAATAGTTCGCCTTCGCTTATTCTGTCGCCACAGTTTGGGCAATTGTTGCCAACGGTAGAGTCTGCAAGGTCTGAGGTGTAGCCAACAATGATTATGGAAAGGGCAAGTTTAATAAGCATTGTTCCAATCGCTGCCATAATTGCAAAAGGAATTATGAGGAAAAATGGAATTAAAAAGCCCATACCTCCTCCATTAAAGCCAGCGGAAACATCGTTAAACATTAAAACTGCTGTGCAGATAAATAAGCCGATTGTTCCAATATAGCCGATGATAGCGAGAATTAGTCCAATTTTCAACAGTTTCTTTCTAAGTTTCTTTGCTTTTTCGCTGTTAGCAACATTATTAACATCACTATTAAGTGCAATAATTTCATCTCTTAAACCTTTAAACATACCTTCTCCTTCGTCTATTAAATTATGATAGCATATTTAAATATATTTGTAAAGTGTAAATTAAGTTGAAAATAAGAGTAATTTTTGATATAATAAAATGTAAAAGAGGAGGGGATATGACGGAAATTTGTGTCAGAGTTTATGAAGATTTAGAAAAGGCGAAACAAAAACTTTTAAAATTAGGGTATGAGTTTGAAGAATTTTATGCTAATCACGACATATACTTCACGGCTTTAACAAAAAATGAAGTGAAAAAAGTGGGATATAAAAACCTTCTTAAAAAGTCGCTCATAATTCGCAACATCAAAGGCGAAAATTTGGATATAAAAAACATCGTCTATAAAAATAAGACCTTAGACGACAAAGGCAATGTGATAAGTGAAATTAAAACCAAAATCAAAATTGACGATGTTGACAAAGCAAAACAAGTGTTTGCTAATATTGGGCTAAATTGTTGGTGCGATTATGTCAATGAAAATTATGCGTTCAAAAAAGGAGATGTTTCACTTATCCTTCAATATGTTAAAGAACTCGGAGTGTTTCTGGAAATCGAGGAATTTAAAGGAATGGAAAATTTAAAAAGTGATGAAAAATTTGGTGTTCTTAAAAAAATTGCCGAGTCGCTTGAATTGCCACTTGGAAACGATTTCAGTGCCAAAAAGCCATACCTATTTTTAACCAGCGACCAGAACATATCAAAAGAAAAATAAACTTATAAATTAATTAACAAAAAAACGCAGACTTTAATAATCTGTGCTTTAAAATTTTTTGGCGGAGGACACAGGATTCGAACCTGCGGATGCTTTCACATCAACGGTTTTCAAGACCGCCGCTTTAAACCACTCAGCCAATCCTCCATATTAAGTTAATTAAGATTTTTATATTTTAATTTTTTCACATTAATTTTAACAAAAGTTTGTTTACTGAAAAAGTGCATAAATTCTTAAGTTTTGAAATGGAAAACTTTTCAAATTGTTCCACAGAAGTTATCCACATATACACATTTTTCTAACTTTTGCTTTTTGATTATATCAATTTTTTTCTGCATTGTCAACAAAAATGCCAAAACTTTTTGTTAATATTTGTTTTGCAAGATAGATTAAATAGAAAAATTGTGGAGTAAAATGTAAACAAGGTTATTTTTGCTGATATGAAAATATAAACTATGTGATGTTAAAATTTAAACAAGTTAAATTTTAATAAATTCTTTCGAATTTGTGTGCTTCGCCCACCATCACAGTTTGTATAACCATCAGTCTCACTCAAATACAACTAAAGTTGTGCTTGGTTCGACTTCCGATAAAATATAAACTATGTGATGTTAAAATTTAAACAAGTTAAATTTTAATAAATTCTTTCGAATTTGTGTGCTTTGCCCACCATCACAGTTTGAATAAACATCGGTCTCGCTCAAATGCTTCGCGCTTGGTTCGACCTCGAAAAATCATGTAATCACATTTTGTGTGAACCTTTGCTTTGACTGCGTGCTTTGCAAACTTTTAGTGATATATATTTTTGGATAACTTATTTTCATAGTTTTGAGAATTTATTTTAAAAGTCATTTTTCTCTCTTTTAAGGTAATTTTTATAGTGCCAAATTTTTGATTTGTCATCAAGATTAATTAATTGCGATTTGATGATTTCCCATCCGCGTGCATCTTTGTGAGATTTCAAGTAGATTTCGTGCTCTATAATTGCTGAGATGATGACCACACATTCAATGGCGTCGAGAAGTGCGCTGGTGTAAACTCCTCGAGCTATGCCGTAAACCACAAGAAAGATGTTTGGAAGGAGCATGAAGATTTTTGTCAATTTCATGGTTTTTGCAAAGTATCCCATTGTGAAGAGAACGGAGGTTATTATTGGAATGAGGTCAAAAGCGTCAGTAAAGAAAATTGCGCCGTTAATGATGTAGAGGGAGGCGAAGATGAAGAATAGGTAGATTTTTGCTTCCTTCTTTTTCTCGGTCAGGATAAACAACACCAAAACGCATGCCATAGAGATAAAGGTGTTTATTCCTGCAACGAGCGAGCCATCGAAAATGTATGATAGGGCATAGAAGAGGTCGCCAACAAATTGAAAGATTAAAAAATTCTTCCTCTCTTTAAAGAAGTAGGAAATTAAATAGATTATAAGGGCAACTCCACCCATAACTTGTGACAAAATGAAATTCATTTTTCTTTCTCTTCCATTCCAAGCACAGGAACACACGCAGATTTCAAATCGACATAGTAATTTGTTTCGTCGGTGGGGTCAATATAGACGGTGCAGGTCGAGCCAATGTCGAAGGTGTATTTATTTTTAAACGAGGCGCTTTTAAATTTTTTATCGCCGTTTTGGCAAATGAAGAAACTGTTAACCGCTTTGCCATTGACGCGATATGTGCGGTCAACACAAATTTCAATGATTTCACATTCAATTTTAGAGCCGTGCAAGATAAGCTCTTTTTCCTTTTTCTTTTTTCTTATCCACTTATCCACAAAATATCCACCAATGCCAGCAAAAGAACCACCAAAAACAAACAGCACCACGGTTAAAATTATGTATGGTGTGGAAGAGAAAATTTCGCTTGGGTTGTCTGGGTTTACAAAAATTTCAATTTCTCCTCCTTCTTCAAAAGATGTGTCCCAAAAATTAAGTTCAACATTTTCGTAAGTTTCGCCGTCATAGGAAAAAGTGACAAACACATCGTGAGAGTCGGAGTAGGTGTTAATTTCTGTTATCATGGCGGTGACAGGCACAAGTTTAGATAATGTGACCAAGAGGTTTATGCCACAATAAAAACCACCGCCAAAAAGCAGACAGCCAACAACAAGAAACACAATAAAAATGGAGAAAGGACCCTTGCTTTCTTTGATGTTATCCATGTTTTCATTATATCATATATGAAATAAATTCAAAATGATTTTAAAAACAAAACATGATAAAAAATTAAACCATATAAAGTTTGTTAAAAAAAATAGGCGATACCTATTTCTTTTCATTTTCTTCTTTAAATTTTTCAAGTTTTGATTTAATTTGTTTGGTGTGATAATTTATATCGGCGTATGTTAATTTTAATTCCTTTTTAATTTCACTCAAATTTTTGTTTTTGAATAAGGAAGCGTAAAGGATAAGTTGGTCTAAAACTGGCAAAGTTCTTAAAAATTTTCTGCCAAGAAGCCTTTTTCCGCCATATTTTTTCACCTCTTCATCGGTTAAAAGCCTTTTTTCCTCTTTCATTTTTTTATCACTTTGGTTTTCATATTCCTTTGCCACATAAAAATCTTTAACAGCCTTTTGGAAATTTTCTTCACTTCCAAAACTTTCTTTAAACTCTTTAAGGTTATTTATGATTTTATAGACAGTGGTTTGAAAATAATGCACGCTGTTATTTGCTCTTAACTTAAGTTTTGTTTCAAGTTCATTTTTTGAAACTACGCCACACATATATTCTTCAAAGATAATTCTGTGTGCTTTAATTTTAAGCAGTGGCGCAAACTTTTCCAAAAGAAAATCTCTTCCGCCAAATTGCTCAATTGTTTTTGTGCTTTTTTCTTTGTGGTTTTTTGTGCGCTTTGTTTCTTCATATTTAAGTTTTTCCTCCACACTTTCGTGTATTTTTCTTAAAAGCGAAAAGTTGGTGGTTTTAAGTTTATTAACTATCACTTTCTCGCACGACATCACATAAGGCACAGTAAAGCCGAGTTCTTCAGAAACTTCGGTGTAAGAGAAAAAGTGAGGAAAAAGAAAAAGCGCGTCAAAAATTTTCTTTTGGCTGTCTGTTAAAAGCGGAGAAAAACTTTCCTTCAAAAATTCCTTTCCGCCAAACTTTTTCATTAACTCTTGCCTTTCTTTCACTATGTCAAAGTTTGCTATGCTGGTGCTTTTCAAGGCGACTTTGTTTTTTGAAGCGTTGTCAACAACATCAACAAGCACTTCAAAATCAACATTTTTCAATTTGTTTAAAGAGTTATTTAAAGTGTTGTTAAAAGTTGCCAAATTCATTTCGGCTTTTTTCGCCAAATCTTCGCTTGTTCCACGCGAGTAGTTTAAAATGGCAAGTTCAAAAACTTTCTTTTCCTGTTCAGAAAGAATTGGAAGAAAATATTTTCTTAAAAACAAATTTCCGCCATACTCTTCAATTAAACGCCCGTTTCGTTCCTTTCTTTGCTTTTGTTTAAGAGGTGTTTCTTCTTTAAGTGACACATATCGTTTGAATTCTGGTTCCAGCATTTTAAGTTTATCTTGAAAAAGAGTTATTGTTTCAGACACGCTGTCATTTGTTTTTATCGTTCCATTGAAATTTAAAATATTATCCTTAAAGATTTCCGCCTGCTTTTTTGTTAGGCGAGGAAGAAAAACCTCTTCCAAAAATTCTCTGCCATATTTTTTCAATATTGCTTGAGAACAAACAAACACCCTTTTTTGCGGAGCAGTCAAAGCAACACCTTTCATGGCTCTATCAATACTAGTTATGCCGTCATAATATATTTTAACAACTTTTTCCACAATTCTGTCGAGAATTAATTTTTTGCCCTCTCGAGTGTAATTAATGCTAAGTTTATCGAGTGGCAATTTTTTAAAAAAGTAGTTAGTAAAAATTTCGCGTTCTTCTTTTGACAAAAGAGGCAAGATTTTTTCGTTAACCCATTGAACATCAAGTTCGTCATGCAAATTTTCAAGAAAATTTTCATCGGCAGGAACAAGTTCTTCAAGGGGAATTTGTTTATCTTCAAAGCCAACTTTATCGTCAAAACTAACAACAGTGGCATTTCTTTTTTGTCGTGATTTTTCTCGTCTTTTATTCCCAAAATATGCCATATAATATTTTGAAACATATGTGGTGAAAGAAAAATTGAAGTTGGTTTTTGTAAACTTATCCACGCATTTTAAGGTCACTTCCATTAAGTCCTGATAGACATCCTCTTTATCCTCTTTTTCAGATAATTCACCTTGATAAACCTTCGACACAAAAAAGCAGATAAATCTTCGCATATTGAGTGCGATTTCTTCTCTTATCTTTTGGTTGCCTGTCTTTTTGTATTCTTCAAGCATACTGGCAATTTCGTCAGGTGGAAGATTTTTTGGAATGTTTTCCCATGCTTCAATTTGAACTTTCTCTTTTTTCATTTTGTTTCCTTTAAAATAGTTTATCACACTGAGTTTAATTTGTAAATAGGCAATTTAAAACTCGGCGATATTTTTTAGGATAAAATCATTTTGAAAAAGACGATTTTTGAGGTATAATATTTCTATGAAAGTTTCCTCACTCACACTTGTAAATTACAGAAACTATGAAAAGTTAAAAGTGGAGTTTTCCGACAAAGTCAATGTTTTCATTGGGAAGAATGCGCAGGGCAAAACCAACCTTCTTGAAAGCATATTTTATTGCTGTATTGGTAAAAGTTTTAAGTCGATTAAGGATAAAGACATCATTCGCTGGGGTGCAGAGGAAGGATATATTTCTCTTAACTTAGAAAAGAAATATCGCGAAGTGAAAATTGAAGTGAAGTTCAGCAAAATCAAGAAGAAAACCATTTTAATAAATTCCCTTCCAATCAAAAAAATAGGCGATTTAATTGGCGAAATCAATGTGGTTTTCTTTTCGCCAAGCGAACTTAAACTTGTGCGCGAAAGCCCAGAAGAGCGAAGAAAGTTTATGGATATAGACATCTCGCAGACTAACAAACGATATTTCTATCTTCTTTCGCGCTATGAAAAAATCCTTCAAAATCGCAACAAACTTTTAAAGACGGCGGAAAGTTTAAGTTATGTGAAAGAAACGGTGGATATTTGGGATAGGGCGCTTGTGCAGACCGCGCACAAAATTGCCTCTGAGCGCGAAAAATTCATATTATCCATTGCACCATACACCGCCATGGCTCAAAACTATTTAAGCGGTGGCAAGGAAGAGGTGAAACTTAAATATGTTTGCGGTTGCGGTGTTAACCTTGACGAAAAGTTTGAAGAAAACATGGCAAAACTATTGCGCAAAAATTTGGAAAAGGACTTTAAACTTGGCTACACCTCCATCGGCGTGCATCGAGATGATTTAGACATCTTTTTAAATGGTGTGGAGGTTAAAAGTTTCGGTTCGCAGGGGCAACAACGCACAGTGGCGCTGTCGCTGAAACTTGCCGAACTTGAAAGTATGTTTGCAAAAACTGGCGAATATCCTATCCTACTTCTTGACGATGTTTTCTCTGAACTTGACAGCGAAAGGCAAGAGCGACTTTTAAAATTTGCCACGCGCACGCAGACCTTCATCACTTGCACCGACGAAAAGAAAATTTCAGGTAAAATCTTTAAAATTGAAAACGGGAAAATTGTAAATTAAAAATTTTGACAATATATTTAATAATTTTTAACCACTAAACAGCCAAAAACCTCATTTTAATTGACAAAATCCTGTTAATTATTTATAATTTAAGCATAATACACTTAAAGGAGAGGTTATGGCTGTTTATTTTTTGTGGGGTAGCATTGCCCTCATCGTGCTTGTTTTGCTTTGCGGTTTCTTAACTGGCTTTTACCGCGGGCTGAAACGCTCGTCACTTCACGTGCTTTTTGCAGTTGTCAGCGTTGTTGTGGCGTTTTTCATCACAAAGCCAATCACAAATGCCATTCTTGGCATAAACATCAATGTGGACGGCTCGCTTATTTCGATAGGCGATTATATTGTGCAACTTGTTTCACAGAATTTGGTGGATTTATCATATTTCGACACGGCGTCAACATTCATCCAGCAGTTGCCAACAGCAATTTTAAACCCAATCATCTTTCTTATCATCTTACTTTTGGTTTATCTTGTTATGGATATCATATATCTCATTGTTGCACGCGTTAGTTTTGGCACAAAGAAAGCCGACTTTGAAAAACACAAACCTTGGCGCTGGCCAAGTGGAGCAATCGGGCTTTGCGAAGCGTTTTTGTTTATGATTGTGCTTTTCGCGCCAATTACCTCTTTAACATATACCTATGAAGAAATCATGACCTCGCCAACCACAGCGGAATATGTTTCTCCTGAGGGCGATAATTATTTAAAAACAATTAAGGAATATTCTTCAAGCGCACTTCCAGAAACTGTGAACGAAGTTATCCTTTCCTTTAACGACTCGGCAATCGGCGTTATCTGCTCAGCTGGCGGATTTGACGACGCGATGTTCGACGGCTTGTCAAGTTTTTCGATAGACGGCGAAAGCGTGGGTGCTAGGGGAGAACTTGTGAACCTCGCTCACACATACGACGAGTTTGTTGTGGTGTATAACGATATAATGTCGGAGGACTACACAAATTTAAACATCACAAACCTTAAAAACAACTTGACAACGCTCATTCAAAACAACCTTTTCAAAAAGGTTATAACCGACACAGTGCAAGATTTCATTGTGAACTATGATGCATTAAAACTGGAACTAGGAATCACCAATGTGCCACCAGAACTTGAAGAAGTTATCGATTTTATGCAAGATAAATTTCAAGACCCAAATTTCAGTTTGTATGACTATATCTCAAACGACTTAATCACAGCGCTTGATGTTGCTGACAATGTGATTTCTGACGATATTATGGATAAATTTTCTTCACTTGACACCTCAAACATTTCGGCTGTTATCAATTTTGCTCTCGACGAACAAACTCTCATTCAAACCTCACTCAATTCGCTTCTCACGCTTAACACCGTTTCCGATGTTATGCCACAACTTTTGGAACTTGCTTCCACATATTTGCAAGAAAGTTTCCCAAATGAAGAGGGAATTGAGGTTGGGCTTAACACCTCTGTCAACTCCACCGATTTAACAAGTGTTGTCAGCAGTGTTTTCAAAATTTTGAATGATGTTGATGTAATTAATGAGGCAAACAATAATCAGCTTTTTGAAATCTTCAACTCTGAAAACATTTTGGAAAGCATTTTAGGTTTAAATGATGTTGAGGCGGTCATCGACGGCATGGGCGGAATTTTGGACGAAGCAAGTTCTCTTTCCATATTTAACTACACAAGTGGAGATGAGCAAATTAATTCGTTTAATAATGTTTTGAAAATTATGGGCATTGATGTTTTGGGCGACGAAGTGCTTGCTAACTCAACAATCGTTGATGGTTCGCTTGTAAGTGACGAGATGACCACAATTAACTCATACACTGCTTTCTTCAACCACATCAAAGAACCTGTTTTAACAATAATTAACAGCGGTTTAACTGACATTTTAAATGAAGAAGTTGACGCAAATGCGGTTATTGAAATTTTGACAGAACAAGTTGAACTTAACCCTAACTTTGTTGCCGACCTTTTGATGCCATTCTATGAACTTGATAAGGCAACAATTTCTGGCTCATCTTTAAAGGCTATGGTGTTCGACAATGTTAAAAATATGCTGGAAGAAAATCTAAACGGCTTCATCACTTTCGAAGAAACCGAAGATAACTATGTGAACTGGTATAACAACCTTGCTTCCATCGGCGAATTACTTTCTGTTATGAGTGACGGCAACATTCAAGTGGAAGAAAACTCCTACACCTATCTTGAATATTTGATGCAAGAAAACCAAGAAAATGTTGACTATCTCACATTAATTGAAAATATGCAAACCGACGGCAATGTTTCAGCGCTTTTGAATGTTGTGTTTAATAATAATATGTATAACCCTCTTAACGATCAGCTTTTCTCCACTTTCGACAGTATGCTGGAAGAAATCACAAAGGTTAATCCACAAAGTGAGGCATATAAAACAAACTTGCAAGCAAATGCCGACCTATATGTTTCCACAATCAACACTTTAATTGAAACCTTGCTTTCAAGTGATATGCAGTCCGAGAATCTTCAAGACAAACTTCTTCCAATCGGACGCGCGCTTGACACTTTGAAAGTTTCCGCTAAAAACAATGTTTTAAACGAAATTTTTGTCAATATCATTTGGTATTTAACTGGCGATGTGATTGGCGATAATCCAATTTATGCTGACCAAACGCCAAATCACGATTTCACCGACGAAATCAAAGCACAGATTGGTATTGCTGAAGATGAAATTGACACTGGATATTATGAAGTTAAATCATATGAGGAGATTATGCAACAGGTTTTGGAAGTTGTTGATTTTGCTGGTAATTTAAGCAAAGCACTTGACAACGCTTTGGGTGGAACAGCATTAAGCGAAGAAAACATCGAGGAATATCTTGACACTGCAATTGAAACCATCAACTCTGAGTTCACAACTGGCGGAGAATATGACGAAACAAAGGCACTTGAAGTTATTAACCGTGCAAGCGAAATCACAAGCGATTTTGTAAATGAAGAAATGCAACAATATAGTACACAAATTGAGGAACTTCTAAACTCAAAAGTTTCCGACGACACAATAAGCCCAAACCTTGCAAACGCCATTAAAAACCTCTTTGGAATTGGAGTGCAAAGTGGAATTTAAACACACACCAATAATGCTTAACGAAGTAATTAGTGGGCTTAACATTAAAAAAGACGGAATCTATGTGGATTGCACAGTTGGCGGTGGTGGGCATAGTTATGAAATTGCCCGCCATTTGACAACTGGTAAACTTTATGCTTTCGACCGAGATGAAGAGGCGATTGTTGCAAGCAAAAACAGGCTTAAAGAATTTAAGTGTGTGGAATATTTTAAAGCCAACTTCAAAGATGCACCAGAAATTTTGAAAGAGCATGGTGTGGAGAAAGTGGACGGAGTTTTAATTGACCTTGGTGTTAGTTCTCATCAAATCGACGACGAAAATCGAGGCTTCAGTTTCCTACATAACGGCAAACTTGATATGCGCATGGGGCAGGACGAGGATGTTCTCACAGCCTATGATGTTGTTAACACCTACAAAGAGGAAATGCTTAAAGAAATTTTCTATAAATATGGTGAGGAAGAATTTTCTAAAATCATCGCTCGCAACATTGTGAAAGCGAGAAAGGAAAAGAAAATTGAAACCACTTTTGAACTACGCGACATCATTGAGGCAAGTTTACCTAAAAAAGTGGTATACAGCCGAGGTGGCGCTTCCAAAAAAGTGTTTCAAGCAATAAGAATTGAAGTGAACAAAGAGTTGACGGGCTTAGACAAAGTTTTAAATGATTTTATTGATATGCTCTCTCTTTCTGGCAGGTTTGCAGTTTTATCTTTCCACAGCCTTGAAGACAGAATTGTGAAAGAGGTGTTTAAAAGGGAAAGCACAAATTGCCTTTGTCCGCCAAAAACACCAATTTGCATCTGTCACCACAAAGCAAAAATCAAACTTGTCAATCGCAAACCAATCACGGCAAGCGAAGAGGAGCGAAGGAAAAACTCAAGAAGCACAAGCGCAAAACTTAGAATTGTCGAACGAATTTAGCATATTTTTGTTAGGAGGATAATAAGTTATTATGGACAGACTTATCTTAGAAGCAAAAACCGAAGTTAAAGAAGCAAGCGTGCAAACACAAGCGGATGAAAAGCAAGAGGTAAAAAAGATAGAGATCACGCTTGAAGAAAAGGTTATTTCAAAGCAAGAACAAAAAGAACAAGAAAAAATAGAAGAAAAAGTGGAAGAAGTTGAAGAGAAAAAGGAAATCTACGACGGCTATCTTTCCAACTTTGAAAATTTAACCTTGTCGGATGTGAAGCCACAAGAGGCGGTTAAAGAGCAAGAACCTGTGGCCCAAGTGGCAGAAGAAGTGGTGGGGGAAGAGAAACCACTTGCTGTGCAAGAGAGGACTGTCAAAAAACTTATCATTGAAAAACCTAACTATGATTTCATTGCTAAATCTAATAAAAAAGAGAAACCAAAAAGAAAAGGAAAACTTAAAACCATTGTGCTTGCTTGTGCGCTTGCTGTGTGTTCAGTTCTGTGTGTTTCAGGTGCTGTGATGTGCGACCAGTTAAACAATAACTACCTTGAACTTCAAGACACTTACGACCTTAATCTTCGTTCGTATTTAAGCAACATCAACAAACTTAACATCACAAACCAAGGTCTAGAATTTTTGGAAACCTATCCAGAAGAACTTAACACTCCATCCAGTATCGGCGAAACAACAAATTGGTTTGACAGAATAGCAAACTTCATAGCGGGGTTGTTTGGAGGTTAAAAATTGCAAAAGCCTTACACCTTACACTCACTGCAAAAGAGGATATTAGCAATCTCACTTACGCTTCTTATCCTCGCGTGTGCGTTAGGGATAAGGCTTTTTATTGTGCAGATAATAAACGGAAAAGAACTTCAAATTCGTGCAACTGACCAGTGGACGCGTGATTTACCTCTTGTTGCTCCGCGCGGAACGATATACGATTCAACTGGCGACACGCTTGCCGTTTCTTACACCACATACAATGTGTATGTGCGAGGGCGAGAAGTGACGAATGCCGAGGACACCGCAAGGAAACTGTCTGACCTATTAGATTTAGACTATGAAAGCACACTTTCCAAAGTTTCCAACAAAAACATATCGGAAAGTTTGCTTAAAATGCAGGTGGAAAGTGAACTTGCCGAACAAATTTACGCACTTTCGCTTGACGGAGTTTTTCTGTCCGAAAATGTGGGAAGATATTATGTCTATGGCGACCTCTTAACGCAACTTATGGGCTTTACCAGCATTGACAACACTGGGCAATCTGGCGTGGAGGCGTATTTTGACGACTATCTAACTGGCGTGGACGGCTATAGTTATGTGCAAAGCGACCTGCAGGGCAAAGAAATCGGTGGAAATTTAAGATACTATGTTCAAGGCGTGGCTGGCGACGATTTGACGCTGGCAGTCAATAGCAAAATTCAAATTATACTGGAGCAAATCTTACAGCAAGCCTACACCGAGCAACAAGCAAAATCAGTTTCTGGCATTGTTATGGAAGCGAAAACTGGAAAAATTCTTGCCATTTCCTCAAAGCCTAGTTTTGACCTTAACGATGTGCCAAGAGATGATTTAACAACGCTCTTCCAAAACTCACGCTTAACTTCTGTCACTGACACCTATGAACCAGGCTCGACTTTCAAAATTTTAACGGTGGCGGCGGCACTTGAAGAGGGCTTGACAAGTTTGGATGACACTTTCTATTGCCCAGGCTATCGCATCATTGACGGGCAGAGAATAAAATGCTGGAAAACGGTTGGGCACGGCAATCAAACGCTTACCGAGGCGTTCTCCAACTCTTGCAACTGTTGCTTTATGGATTTGGCGCTTCGCCTTGGTGTTGACAAGTTCTATGAATATGCCGAAAAATTTGGGCTTGGCGAAAAAACTGGCATCACCGTTTCTGGCGAAAGCAGTGGAATTTTAATGCAAAAAGAAAATGTGAAAACGGTGGACCTTGCGCGCATGGGCTTTGGTCATGCAATCGCGGTCACGCCAATTCAACTTCTCTCCATCGTTTCGGCAATCACAAACGGCGGAGTTTATCACACACCAACAATAGTGGAAAAAGCTGTGGATGTTTATGGCAACACAACTTATATTCCTACAACCCGCACCAAACAGATTATATCCTCCGAAACAAGCGCTATCATCAACACCTTTTTGAAAAACACCACCAACAAAACTGGAGACTACACCTTTGTTGAGGGCTACAATATCGGAGGTAAAACAGGAACGGCACAAAAGTATAACGAAAGCGGAGGAATAGCACAAGGGAAATATATCTCAAGTTTCATTGGCACCTATCCTGCAGACCGCCCAGAATATATCTTTATGATTATGGTGGATGAACCAAGCGCAGGTGCTTATTACGGCTCGATTGTTGCTCAGCCTTATGGCAAAATTTTCTTTGAGGAACTTTTTGCCTATCTTGGCACGCCAAAGGATGACCCAGAAAGCGCACGGGTGGAAGTTATCATGCCGAATGTGGAAGGAATGAGTTTGGCAAACGCACTTGCCACTCTTAAAACACTTAATCTATATTGCGAAGTGGAAGGCGAGGGTGGAACTGTCACCAAACAACTTCCTCCTGCTGGAACAATTTGCTATGAAGGAGAAACAATTCTAATTTCCACCTCATAAAACTTGCACAAACCAAAGTTTTGATGTATAATATAACCATGTGGATATATATAGTTATCGGCGCAGGCGTTTTATTTTTCCTCATCCTTTGCTTATGCTTAGCAGTGGCAAATTTTTCGTTCGACAATTTCCGCGATAAGCAAGAGGAAGCGCGAAAATTTGGCGTTCAGGGGTTAACGATTTACGATTTTGTGGAAAATGTTAACGAACAGCATTTAGGAAACGCTTTAAGAATGGCACGATGCGCGGAATTTCAAGACCATTTTTCTGTGGGCGTCATCGCTCTTTCTGATAAGACGCTTTCATCCAATAGTCTTGCATCCTTTTCCATTGTGGCGCACGAACTTGGGCACGCGCTTCAATACCGCGACGGCAAACTTTCAAAACATTGGAAGAATAAGCATAAGAAAAGAATTTTGGGAAGATTTTTCCTTCCGCTTATGCTTGTTGGGCTGGTTTTTGCCATATTAAACCTATTCGGAATTTTAAACGAAATTTTCCTATATGTCGGATTAGGGCTTTTGGGGTTGGCGCTTCTCATCTTCTTAATTGCCATATATTCCAAATATTTGGAAATAAGGGTGGAAAAGGAGGCATCGAAAAATGGGATAAAACTTCTTGCTGACTATTTTCCACAAAAGGAGCTTAAAATTTGTGAAGAGTTTTTAAATTCAGCACGCCTAACCTATTGGGGAGACTTGTTCCGCACCATGCTCGGCTGGACAATGCTGACAAGAAAATCTAAAATGTTTGATTAGGAGAATTTATGAGAGAGTTAATTGACGCTTTCGACAATATGCCACTTATCGCCAAAATCATTTTGGCACTTCCTGGCTTAGATATCGTTTGGGCAGTTTATCGCCTTTGTCGTTCCATCGAGAAAAATAATGCGGTTGGAATTGTGCTGGGCGTTTTAATGATTATCATTTGTCCAGTTATCATGTGGATTGTCGATTTAATCACAATAATTGTCTATGGCAAAGTGCTTTGGATTGATTAATTAAATAAAATTGTTGAAAAAAATAAAAACTATGGTGCAAGTTGCCATAGTTTTTTGTGTTTAAGTTTAACATTTATTTTACTTTTTCTGAACCATTGTTTGTGTTGTTGTTTGTTGGAAAGAAAGACTGAATAAGTTTAAGATTTTTTTCGTATTCATTATCATTCGCCTCTTTAACTGGAATGACGTTATTAACAGTGGAAAAATCATGATTAATTCCAACTTCATATTTGCCAACAATATCGCGATAGCGATATTTGATTTGTGCATTTTTGTCGATGGAAACTGTTTGAGTTTTAACCACCTTTTCGCCTTGATTAGTCAGTTGCAAACAAGTTTTAAGGGTGAGTTTATATAGATTTTGCGACCTTGTCACGCTTAAACGATAAACAAAATTTTGTGCGTTTCTTTGATATTCCGCCATAAATGTTCCGTCTTGATAGTCATATTCGCTTAAAATTTCACTTGCACTTTTAACAAAATTTTTAAAGTAATGATTTTCTCTTTTTGTTTTGTCGCCAATGTTAACTTGCTTTAATTTTTCAATCACAACCTTGGTGTTAATATCTTTAATTTCAAATGCGTTTTGTTTTTTCATTTTTTCTCCTTATAATATATATTATAAATCAAACAAAATATAATTTCAATAGGTTAAAGGATAAATTTCAAAAAAAATATATCGCATTTTGTCAAACAACAATTTAAACTCACATCTACACATTTTAGACCCATCACAAGCGAAAATGTAAGAAGTTTTTTAAAGTTTTTCCACTTCAAACCGAAAAACTTAGCAATTTCATAAACTTTTTCGGTTTCAGCAGTAAAAACTTAGCAATTATGTCAATTTTTTCAGTTTAAAGTACAATAAAAAACTTGCCGTTTGGCAAGATTTTATTGTTTTAATTTATTATTCAGCAAAGGTAAATTCAATTTGCATCGAGTTTGTGCCGTCGCTATATGTTTCAAGAGTTAAAACATCATCAGTGATTTTTCCAAAAACTTGCTGACCTTGCGAAGAACCAGTGCTTGTGACTGTCATGATGAAATTGCCTTGACTGTCAACAGAATAGGAGAATAAAACTGCTTGGTTCATGGTATCGTCTAAGGCTAAACGAAGTGTTCCAGTGTTATTTCTGTTCAATGTGATGTAGTTGTTATCGGTGTCGGTTATTGGTGTTGGTTCTTTACGATCACCATTTTGAATTATGATTTGGTTTGTGGCGTTGTATCTACCATATTTAAAAACATCTTCTTGCGAGTAGTCAGCATCATATTCAAAATATAAAGTTTCGATTGATTGATTAACAACGCTTTGGATTATAATTGTTCCGTTTTCAATGGTTCCATGTCCTTGCTGTTCGCCAGTTGGTGTTTTATAAGTGATAATTATATTAATTCCGTCAACTGTGAATTCAATGTTATATCTTTGTCCACCAATTACCATGTAGCCTGTGTAGTTGTCGTCAAGCACGATGATTGTTCCTGTTCCAGTTAAATCTTCCTCAATTCCTTCAACAGTTCTTTTTGTTCCAACATAGGTTCCCACATCGTATGGAAGTGAACCACAGCAAGCGGTGAGAATAAATGCAAGTGGAACGATTAAAACAAGTGCAAGTAAACCTAATAAGCCATATTTTTTCTTTGATATTTCCATATTTTCCTCCTTAGAAATCAAAACACAATTTAATTATAACAATTCCCCCCCCCGTGTCAAGTGATTTATTAAATCTCCCAAAACTTTTTCAAAAATGTTTTTTTGTTTTATGATTCTATAATGATATTAATTTTTTAATATAAAAATTATATAAGAAGTTGAATTTAAAGCACATTTCTCTTGACAAATTCTCTTCAAATAATATATAATAAAAGCGCAAAGACGGAATTGGCAACTCCCGAGCAAACGCTGGTCGGCGTAAAGACGGAAAAAAGGCAAACCTAGTTTGTGAAATAGGGTGGAACAGCGGTTAAAAGTCGCCCCTATGCGTATGTGGCATAGGCTTTTTTTATTTTAAAGGAGAGAATTATGGAAAAGAAACTGACAATGGATAAACTTGTTAACCTTTGCAAAGCAAGAGGTTTTGTTTTTCAGGGTAGTGAAATTTATGGCGGTTTTGCTAACACTTGGGACTTTGGTCCAGTGGGTGTGGAACTTAAAAACAACATCAAGCGTGCTTGGTGGAAAAAATTTGTGCAGGAAGACCCTTCCACATACGGCGTGGACGCTGCCATTTTGATGAATCCTCGCGTTTGGGAGGCAAGCGGACACGTTCAAAGTTTTGGCGATCCAAAAATGGACTGCAAAAACTGCAAAACTCGCCACCGTGCCGACACAATAATTGAAAACTTCACAAAGGGGAAAGTTTCGGCGGAAGGCATGAGCAATGAGGAAATGGAAAAATTTATCGAGGAGCACGACATCAAATGCCCGAACTGTGGAAAGCGCGATTGGACGCCAATTAGGAAATTCAACCCTATGTTCACAACTTCAAGGAATATGGTGGGCGATGAAAAGGATGTTGTTTATCTTCGTCCAGAAACTTGCCAAGGAGAGTATGTCAACTTTTTGAATGTTCAACGCACTATGCGTGCCAAAGTTCCTTTTGCGATTGCGCAAATTGGAAAGAGTTTTAGAAATGAAATCACTCCGGGAAATTTCCTTTTTAGAACTGTTGAATTTGAACAAATGGAACTTCAAATGTTCTGCAAGGAAACGGACGGCTTAAAGATTTATGAAACCTACAAACAAAAAGCGCTTAACTTTGTGGAATCGCTTGGGCTTAAAGCGGAAAATTTGAGGTTTCATGACCACGACAAACTTGCACATTATGCAAAGGCTGCTTGCGACATACAATATAATTTCCCAATCGGTTGGCAGGAACTTAACGGTATTCATCATCGCGGAAATTGGGATTTATCTCGCCACAGCGAATTTAGCGGAAAAACCATGGACTATCTTGACCCATACACAAACGAGCGCTACATTCCAAATGTAATTGAATACTCAATTGGTGCCGACAGACTTATGCTTGCAATTATGAGCGAAGCGTATGATGAGGAAACTTTGGAAAATGGCGAAACAAGAGTTGTTATGCATTTCTTGCCAGCAATTGCGCCATTTAAGGTTGCCATCTTGCCACTTCAAAAGAATTTGGGCGAAAAAGCGAAAGAAATTTACGGCAATCTTTCCAAGAAGTTTATGTGTGACTATGACGAGGCTGGCTCAATTGGAAAGCGTTATCGTCGTCAAGATGAAATCGGCACACCTTTCTGCGTGACAGTTGATTTTCAAACTTTGGAAGATAACACCGTCACAATTCGTGACCGCGACACCATGAAACAAATCCGCTTAAGCATTAACGAACTTGAAAACTATATCCAAAAAGCAATAGAATTTTAAAAATTAAAAATTTTTAACAAAATACTTCACTTTTCATTTTGTGTGGTATATAATAGAAAAAATCATGTTGCTTTGGAGGAAAAAAATGAATACTTGGCAGATAATAAATTTAGTGCTTACGATAATAGTGAGTTTGTTGGTTGCATATCAAGGTTTATATGTTATTATAGGTCTGTTTTGGAAGAAAAAATTTAAAGATACAAATGTAGAAAGTTCTTATGGCGTGTTAATTGCAGGTCGTAACGAGGAAAAAGTTATAGGGCAACTTATTGATAGCATAAAGAAACAAAATTATAATCAAGACAAAATTAAAATTTTTGTGGTGGCAGATAATTGCAGTCAAAATGATAAAACTGCAGACATTGCACGGAAAATGGGTGCGGTGGTGTTTGAGCGCCAAGACAAAGAAAAAGTTGGTAAGGGATATGCACTTGATTTTCTCTTAAGTAAAATTAATGAGAATTATCCAGATTATGACCCTGATGGATGGTTTGTGTTTGACGCTGATAATATTTTAGATGTTAATTATGTTAAAGAAATGAACAAGGCTTTTAATAGCGGGGGGGGGAATATTATAACCTCTTATCGAGCATCTAAAAATTTCGGCAATGGTCTTTTTGCCATGGGTGCATCGATTGGTTTTATCCGAGATTGTAGATTCTTACATACTCCTAGAACAATTTTAAACATATCCACGGTTGTGACAGGAACTGGGTTTTTAATGCCAAAAAGACTTATAAATCCAAAAACAGGCTGGAAATATAGTTGCATAGTTGAAGACAGTGAATTTTCTATGGATGTGATAGGTAAAGGAGAAAAGATAATTTATTGCGATGATGCAATTTTTTATGACGAACAACCAGAAACTTGGAAGGCAACTTATCGTCAAAGAATGCGATGGCAAAAAGGAGCATATTTAATTTATAAGGGTTTTGCGGGAAGCATGATTTTAAAGTTTTTCTCAAAATTTAGTTTCACTATATATGATAATTTAATATATTTTACTCCAGTTCCAATTATTTCAACAAGCTGGGCACTTTTGAATGGATTTATCGCTGTTGTGACAAGTTTTTTAAAAATGCTTATGGGGTATCCAGTTGGAATAGAAATTCTATCCTTAATCGGAGCGTTAGCTTTTTATTTTGTTATGTTATACTTAGGTTTATTCATATATGGATCACTCGCTGTTATTAAAGATTGGAAAAGGATAAAAGCAACAAATAAAAAGAAATTTATTGCAATGTTTGCATATCCGATTTTTATGATAAGCATTATTCCAATTTGTTTTATAGCACTTTTTTCTAAGGTGGAATGGAAGCCGATTGAACATAAAGAAGCAATAAATATTGAAGAAATAAATAAAATCAAATAAATATTAAAAAAATGAGTTAAAAATGCGAAAAAATTAGAAAAAAAGTGATTTTTTCGCATTTTTTTAATAAATTTTTAAATTAAAATAATTTTTTTAATGTTTCGATAAATAAATGATAAGAGCGTTTTTTAATATTTTTAATTTGATTTTTGAGATAATTTAATTTTATAAATAATAAATAGAAATAATAAAATGTTAAAAAAATAAATAAAAATAGGAAAAAATCCTATTTTATTTTAATTTATAATGAATTTTCGTGAGATTAGCAATAGAGTTTTCTGACTATAAAATTAACCAATTTGGTTGGTAAAATTCTTGGGAGGAAAACGGCACATTTATAGAAGAAACCAATAGTTTTTCTTAAAGGTGGATTTTTCTTTTTAAGAATTTTCAAAACCGCTTTTCCAACTGTGTCTGGGCTTTTTCCAGTTTGCTCATCCTTTTCCACTTTTTTAATTGACTTTTCCACAGTTTTATCATACCCAGTTTCGCTTTCAGCCTTATCAAACACACGGTTTTGAGTGAAACCAGTTTTAGTGTCTCCAGGTAAAACTGCCGTCACTTTGATTTTAAAAGGTTTAACCTCGTTTGCAAGGGCGCGCGAGAAAATTTCAATTCCTGCTTTTGTGGCAGAATAGGTGGCTTGGTATGGAAGAGGAATAATTCCACCAACAGAGGAGGTGTTCACAATGTTTCCTCCACCACTTTTCTTCAAAAATGGAATTGCCACTCCGCTTAATGCAATCACGGCAGACAAATTGGTGTTCACTTGCTTATAGATATTTTCAGGTTTGGCGTTTTCAATTGCGCCAGCAATTCCAAAACCTGCGTTATTAATGAAAATGTCGATGTGCTTTTCTCTTTCAAAAATTTCCTCTAAAATGGTTTTCACTTTAGCTGTGTCATTCACATCACAAGCGTATGCCTTTTCCATTTCCTCATGTTCTTCCACATGGAGAGAAATGTCATATATTTTCACGCCTGCCTTTTTAAGTTGTTTTGTGATGGCGTAGCCAATGCCTCCACTTGCGCCAGTTATAACTGCAACTTTGCCGTTTAACTTCTTGCTCATAATTGCCTCCAAGGTTAAATTTTTTTCAAATAAATAATATCAAAAATTTAAGAAAAAACCTAATAAAAAAGCAAAAAAATCGATTTTTAGCCATTTTTTAGCGTTATTTTAACGATTTTTCTGCATTTTTTTAATTTTTAAGATTAATTTTTATATTTTTCCATATATTCTTCATAACTCATTTGCTTGTCGATGATGGTGTTTTCATCCACAATATCAATAATTCTGTTGGCAACGGTTTCGATGATTTCTTGGTCGCCAGTGGCAAACAAAATTGGACCTTTAAAGTTTATCATACCTTTATTTAATGAGGTTATGCTTTCAAGGTCGAGGTGGTTAATTGGCTCGTCCAAAATGAGAAGATTTCCTCCTTCCAGCATAAGTTTTGCCAGCATACATCTAACTTTTTCACCACCAGACAAAACGTTGACTTCTTTTAAACTTTCCTCTCCAGAAAACAACATTCTTCCCAGCCAGCCACGCACATAACTTTCTGTTTTATCCTTAGAAAATTGCCTAAGCCAATCCACAATTGAGAGGTGGCAGTTATCAAAAAATTCGCGGTTATCCTGAGGTAAATATGAAGGTTTAATTGTCTTTCCGAAATGGAAAGTTCCACTGTCTGCCTCTTCTTTTCCCATTAAAATGTTAAAAAGTGTGGTTAAAACTAAGGAATTATTGGATAAAAACACAATTTTTTGGTCAGGTTCCACATTGAAAGAAAGATTTTTGAATATTCCTTTTTTTGTCAAGTTTTCCACTTTCAAAATTTCTTTACCAATGGCTTGTTCAAACTTAAAGTCAACATAAGGATATTTTCTTGAACTTGGTTTCAAATCCTCCAGTGTCAACTTTTCAAGTTCTCTCTTTCTGCTGGTTGCCTGCTTGCTTTTTGAGGCGTTTGCAGAGAAGCGAGCAATAAAGTCTTTAAGTTCTTTGGCGCGTTGTTCCGCTTTTTTGTTTTGCTCTTTTGCTTGGCGGGCAAGAAGTTGACTTGTTTCATACCAGAAATCATAATTGCCAAGATACATATTAATCTGCCCAAAATCAACATCGCAAATGTGAGTGCAGACCTTGTTTAAAAAGTGACGGTTATGCGAAACGATGATGACTATGTTTTCAAAGTCTAAAAGGAAATTTTCCAGCCATCTAATCGTTTTAAAGTCGAGGTTGTTTGTTGGCTCATCCAAAATCAAAATGTCAGGGTTGCCAAAAAGCGCTTGAGCAAGCAAAACTTTCACCTTAATTTTCGAGTCAAGTTCGCTCATCATTTTATAATAATCGTCTTCTGTGATGCCCATACTTTGCAACAAACTTTTGGCGTCACTGTCGGCTTCCCAACCACCAAGTTCGGCGAATTCGGTTTCAAGTTCGCCTGCTCTAATACCGTCTTCATCTGAAAAATCTGGTTTAGCATAAAGAGCGTCCTTTTCCTTTTGAATTTCCATCAAACGCTTATGGCCAAGAAGGACAGTGTCAAGCACGGTTTCGTTGTCGTATTTATTTTGGTTTTGTTCTAGAACCGACATTCTTTCGCCGGGTGTTATCACAACTTCGCCAGTGTTTGGTTCAATTTCGCCAGTCAAAATTTTTAAAAAGGTAGATTTACCAGCGCCGTTTGCGCCGATAATTCCATAGCAATTTCCCTTTGTGAACTTCAAGTTCACTTCTTTATAAAGCGTTCTTCCTCCAAATGATAAGGAAACATTGACAGTTTGAATCATACTTCTCTCTCCTTTTTGCTGGTGCTTACTTTAGATTTCGGGCGGACATTTTCCACTTTTTGTCTTTTTCGTATGTTTGAGTTTTCCACAATTCGATTTATAGTGGTGATGCTTTCAGTTAATTTTTCCTTCTTTTTCTTTTTCACTTTTTCTTGAAGTTCTTTGTAGGTGGTTTTATAGTTTTCACCAAGATGCTCCAAAAAGTTTTCTAAATTTAAATCTTCTTCAAAACTCCTTTCCAAAAGTTTGCCAAAAACTGGATTTATATTATATATTTCAGCATAGGATTTACCCTCTTCAAATTCGGTTTTATGAAAGGAAAAAATTTCATTTTTTAACAATTTTTTTCGCATGGATAAATAGATTAAAAAATTATTTTTATCAAAATTATCAATTTTTTCCTTATTTTTCACGATTTTTTCCAATTTTTTCGTGTTTTTTAAAGATTTTTTATATTTTTTTCTAATTTTTCTTTTTTCTTCAAAAATAAAGTTTGGTGTTTTAAGCGTTTTTGCCATTTCGTTAAAAACAAGCCTTTCTTTGATAAGCTCTTCTGACAGCGTAAAATCATCTGGCAAAGGATTATATCCATAATGAGAATATAAAATGCCAAACTTTTCGTTTATCATGTTTAAATAATTTAACACTTCAAAATTGATTTCCATGTGTTTATTATACCCATGCATTCTCTTTTTGTCAAGATAAAACAAAAGCCATTTCTTTAAATTTTTTGAAAAAGATTTAAACAATGTTTTCCACATATCCACAATTAAACAAAATTCTGAAAAAACAAAAAGAAAAAATTAAATCAAAAACATTTAAAAAAATTTAATAACTCAAAAAAAACTATTTTTAATTAATTTTAAAATTATTTTTAAATATTATTTTTTAACTTAAAATTGTTTGCCTAAATGTGAAAAAAATTGTATAATAATTTTGTTTATATTAACAAATAATATAAGGGGTAGTTATGAGAAGAAGAAAAAGAAAAGCACTTGCCGTTTGGAAAGTTGTTTTAATAACGATTGCTTCTATCATTGGGCTTATGGGCGTGTCCGTTTTTGTTATGTATTTACTCGGCATGCTTGAAGACACAATTGTCAATCCAACCAGCATAAATTTTGTTAAGGAGGGAAACGAGTTTTATAACTCTGACCGAGATACATACGAAGTTTCTTCAAACTTTTCTCTCACCATCACCACATCAACAGAAGGTGTCACAGAAGATTTAGTCACGCTTTCTCTTCCAAATGGAACGGTGCGCGATGGCAGAATTTATAATGATGTTGTTTCCGTTCCTCAAACCGTTCGCCTAAACACCCCTTTTGAAGTTGAACTTAGAGAAAGCTATAATGCAGAGTTAGACCGAAGTTACAGAAACGGCGGAACAACCACAATCTCTTGCGAAAGTGAATATGGACCTAGTGAAAACGACACAATAACAATTTCCGTGGATGTTCCAGTTAGCAGTATTCATGCCTATGTTTATGATGCACTTGACAGCACGATGACAGATTTAAATGGCAGTGTGTTCATAGGCTCGCAGTTTAAAGTTAATGTTGAGTTCTTGCCAGAAGCAAGTAGGTATATGTTCTCAACAGACGAAGAAAAGCTTGTTTTTTATGACCCACAAAATAACTACATAGATTTTGATTATGAAACACGGACCTTTGATGCTCGCGATGTCAGCGCAGGCACAGGCGACACAATAAGAATTTTCACCTTTGTTGACGCCTACGAGCAAAGGCAGTTTTTGGAAGCGAACAGTGACGCACAAAGTTTCAGCGTTTTAAACAGCCGTGCGCTTAACTATTTCGACGCTCATCAAGGTTCCTATGCTATGGACGAAATTAGAATTATGGTGGAAGAGGTCAGTGTTCACAGTTTCAACATTTCAGCCACCAACTTTTCGTGGTATGCCGACACAAAGTTCCACTTGGCGTTTAACTCCACTTCTCCAGTGTTCTCTGGCAACCTTGGCGCCAACATCCGCGACAGTGAAGGAAATGCTTTAAACTCGATTTATGCTGAAGGCGTGGGCATAAGTTACCTTGGAAGCGAAAATGCTGAAGGCGCTGACGGCATCACATTAAGAGGCTCGAACTATGTTATGGAGGTTGTGGAAACTGGAACGCAAGGCACGGACGGTGGTTGGCACTACGAATATCAAGTTAACCGCATAGCCTATGATAGTGAGGCTTCCTACACCGCCCATCTTGGAACGGCAGAAGATGGTTCTGTCACAAACACATACTATTTCATCTTGCCAAGCATCTCTTCAAGTTCACTTGTCGATAACAATTCCTATGAAATCTCCACAGAAAATCAAATCGACAATGGCAAATTTATTTCCGCACTATTTTTGGAAACAGAAAAAGGTTATGAAATTTTCTTTGATGAATCATTAAGTGCAAACACGCAAAGTTTGCAAAATATCTTCCCAACTTTCTATATGGATTTTGAAGTGAGTGCCGATAATGATATATACTGGACAAGCACCACATCTCCTCTCACGCTTGTTTACGACACCGACTCTCTGCTTTCAGACACCTATGACCTATCGCAAGATATTTTTGTGGATGAAACCAACATCTATCAAACTGTGAGGTATTTCTTCTCCACCGATACGGGCGATGCTCTTGGAACAGCTCCACTTGAATATGCTGACTCTGGACTTTATAATAGAGCGGACTTAGGCATAACAAGCCAAGGCACCTCAACCATCGTTCTTTATGAACTCAATAATTCCTTCCTTCGTGCAATTAATGGTTATGATGGCACACTATATCTATATTTTGCCACCGTTAGAACCAATGCCGACGGCGAAATCATCTATGGTAATGATGGTTTATATGACATCGTCCAATTCAGCTCAGCAAGAAGTTTGGTTATCGATGCCACAATCTCGTTTGAAAGCATAACTCCACAAATCACCATCACTTCGGCGATAGCAGTTGACAGATTTTTGGTGACAGGCACAAATGGTCAAGCAAACATCTATCTTCCAACTGAACTATACACAAATGTGCCAGAAAACGAAAATGCTGATTCTTTCACTTTTGAAATCTCTCTTAACAGCGAAGATTTGATAAGCCAAAATCAAATCTCAGATTTTTGGACCTTATTCAATAACTCTTCTTCAAGTGACAGTTTTCTTAATTTGGAGTTTAGAACTCAGTCAGGCGAAGTTTGGAACTATATCACTATCACCGATGTTGTGAACGACACAACTGACGGAGTTGTGATAAGAGGTAGCATAGACATATCTGAGGGCTTCACCGACCCAGAAGGCGTGGTTTTAACACCATGGCTTGTTTACAACAACGGCAAGCAAGTGCAACAAAAGCAGGTAAACATCTCATATAACGATGTAGACTACAACTCTTTCACGGTTTACTTCCAAAGAATAGATAGCGCAGTTTATGCTTTTATGGATGAAAACGATGAAGGTAATTATAATCCTGAATTTTTCACAAACGACACTATTGACACGGTTGATGTTAAAATCACAACTAAAAACGGAGTGGAAATCAAATGGGGTGACACGCCGATTGAAGAGGATGGCAACAGAAGTGCATATGATGTTCTCTCTGACTATCTTCAAGTGCATCTATACGACACTCATGGCAAGAGAATCTATACCAATGTGGCGACCTACACTTTGCAAGAGCAAGTTAATAATAATTACATCATAATAAATAATAACCGAATAACTTCCTTTGCTTCGGCTGAGAATGCCACAACCTATCTTTCTGCCACAGCAAGCGGAATCGACGGCTCGGGGACAACAACCGCCAGCGTTAATTTCCACATCGACAGCGAGGGAATTAGGGAAATTTTTAAAGACAACTCGCTTTATTATAATGGCAATGCTGAAGATAATGGTGTTAAGGTGGACAAAGAAGAATGGTCGAGAGTGCAGGTTGAAAAATATCTAACAATCGATAAGGACATAATCTTAAGCAATTTAATCCGCGTTTATGTGGGAGAAGAACAAGATCCAACAGCACTCACCTTCCGTTTAAGCGAAACCTATGTGGCAGGGCTGACCACCGAGCAGAGAAATCAATTGTTTAGAGTGGGCACTGATAACCAAACCACCATGCTTAACCTATATAGCAATTATAACGGAAATAAATTCACAGATGATGATATTGCGGAAAGTTTAACAACAGATATAGTCGGCTTAAAACTTAACATTCCATTCTCTGGCGATAATTTCAACATCATTTTTGATGTGAGAGATACAAATGGGCTTGTGAACATTCAACTTGAACTTATTATATTAAACAACCTTGAAGCCAGCCCAACTTTCGATGCATATGAAGCGGAATACGTTTCTCCTGAGGGCGATAGCTATTTGTCAAGTTATGGCGCGTCGGATGATGTGATTATGGTGTTTGCAGTAGACGATGAACACGAAATTGACCTCAACACTTATTTAGCGCTAAACTACATTGATGCAGGTGATGAGGAAAACACACTTTCTTGGGATGAAGGAGGTGGCAATCTCATCATCTATGCCAACGAAGGTAGCAACCCTGTTGGAACGGCTGGGCAAACAGATCCAATAACTGTAGACGGAAGCGTGATAACATTTAATGATGTTGCGAAGGCCACAATTGTTTCGCTAAGAATCTATTTTAAAGCAGTTAACAGCTACACTTACAGCATCAATTTAAACTTTATTGTTAACCCTAACTATGCATTTGTAAGAAATGGCGAATATATCAACATTCAAGATGTAGACCAAGACTCAATAAACTTGTTAGATCGCTACGAGCTTTATAGGGCAACCGATATAATTTCATATATTAAGGGTGAAATGACTTGGGATAATGTTATTAAATTTCAACAATTGCCAGAAGGAATAACCTTAACCTATGATGACACTGATAACTCCAATCAAATTATTAGCATTAACAACGCTTACATTGCAAGGCGACAGGACGCAACTTTAAATATAAGTTTGGGCGGAGCGGAAAAAGTTTCCATAGGTTTCACTTTCACAAGTGATGATGATAATTTCTCCATTTTGATGTTCGATTTTGAGAATCAAGAGATGACCAGCTTTGAAAGAACAAATGCTTTCACTTTTGATGTTGGCTATGGCGAAAACAACAATGCTTTTTCTGTTATCGAAACTCTCTTGCCGATAGACGATAATCTATCTGATTATGAACTTCG
This sequence comes from uncultured Clostridia bacterium, assembly GCA_930971385.1. GTDB lineage: Bacteria > Bacillota > Clostridia > Christensenellales > UBA1242 > Caccovivens. The sequence continues at coordinate 28,488 of CAKNGB010000003.1, forward strand.
TGAAACAGCAGAAGGGTATCTTCTTGTCCTTCTTGAAAATGCTGAGTATGTTGTTGGCAACGGCTGGAGTGCCTCTGGAAATGTTGTTCAGCCAAGCACAAACGGCATCAGAGTTGGCGTACTTTCAGATTTTAATGTGCAAGACACAATCTCGTTCACAAACAATGGCGATGTTATCCGTGTTAACTCACTTTTAACAAAGATTGGCTTAGAGTATGTTAAATATGAAGAGGACTATGATTTTGACATCATCACATCCACTAATCCAAATGACCTTGTGGAAAACAATATTTATCAAGAGTTTAATGCTGGAGCAAACTATCAAATTGTTTTTGAAGAAAACGCTGATTATGTTGACGAAGAAGACGACGACTATGGTTTCCACTACATAAATTCAGGCACTGCCTTAAGGGCAACACTTTCGGTGTATAGTTCCACAGTTTCCGGCTTAGTTTCCACCAGCGGTAACACGATTACCATCAACTCTCTTGTGGAAAGCGAGCAAGAAGTGTTTGTTATTTTGGAGCTAAACTTAAGAGCTAATGTGAACGCTGGTTACATCAATCATAACATTTATTACAGAATCAAAGTGCTTCCAAACTACACTCTTTCTGATGTTTCCTATCCTTACAGCGACAACGCCGAATATTTAAGAGCAAAAGACTTCACCTTAAATGAAAATGAAGAACTTGTTCTCACCATAAACTTTAATGAAGAATTCACATCTTGTAATGCTCAAACAAGTGTGATTGGTGAAAAGCGTTTTGCTGACCTATATAATATGGATGGCGAAGTTGTTGAAAATGCGAATGCCACCTACAGCATATCCGTCAGCGTTAACTACGGCGAGCCTCTTACAGATTACAGCCAGTATTTAAGGCTAAATTGCCAGAATGGAAGCCTTGAAATAACTTTGCTTGACACAAGCGCTAGAATTGAAATCATTGTTGTTAAAAGTTTTAACGATGTTTATAACTCTTCTCGTGAATATCACATAATCATCAACGGTTCACCTGAATATGAGGTGTATGTTGATAACACTTTGAATAACCTTGAACACGACATCACGGTTGGCACAGAATATACCTACGATGTTTCTGTTATGGAAAAACAAGACAACAGCACAGAAACACCAATCACAAACCTTAAAGGGCACGTAACCTCTTCAAACGAAAGTTTGCTTGTGCCATTCATTATTGGTGGAGAATCGCAAGAGGTTTCCACCACTGTATATTCGTATGTTGGACCAATTATTAACTTAGATTCACCAATTTTCATTTCTGTTGACACCACACAGGCCTCTAAATATATTGAGGTCACAAGTTATAGGTTATTTGATGATACAAATAATCAATATGACGAGGAATATTACACAATAGAAACAACACATGGTCAATTTGCTGTTCTAGTCAACGACTTACAGTTCTTTGACCTTTCGCTTAATGAAGATAATGCCACATACACACTATATTTCAAAACCGTTTCCTCAATCTCTAGTGATGACATTCTCACAATTGGGCTGTATAACGACTATGAAAACATCACAGACCTTGTGTTCAATATGGACGGTGGCTATAACATCACTTACGCTGAAGAAATGAGCGGTTCTTATGCAAGCGGAACAAGTTACACAATAAGGAACTTTATAACCTCCATTTTTGCACACACTGACGAAGAACAAGATTTAACTGAGTCATTCATCTATTCTCTTGTTGACGAAAACGAACAAAGAGTGATTTTGGATGATGAAAGAAATGTGACAGTCGCATATTCCAACGAGCCTTTCTCAGTTCAATTCAGTGCAACTTATAGTGGCTACACATTCATATTCACTGTGAATTTCCTTGCAAGTTTCAATCCTAACAATGTTTCCACCACAGTTATTGATTCCACCCCTCATAACTCGCAAGACGTAATTTCATTAAGCACAGTGGAAGATGGTTTAATAAAAACAAAAATCGCAGAATTATTCGCAAGTTCTCGTGACACAGTCGACGCTTTCACTTTCGCAAGCAATAACACAGACTCCTTCACAATTTCCACTGTGAATGTGAGCGAGAATAACACATCATACAGGCAAACGATAAGAATAAACTATGTGTTTAATGGAAATGTTATCTTCTCGTTTGACTTAATCTATTCCTACACCGTTTCGCCTAATGTGAATATGGTTATGAACTATCCTAACCCAGAAAATTTAACCGAAACCGACTTCACAAGTGAATACATCACAAACGACGCAGAAGGCACAAATGTAATAAACAACTTCTTCAACACATCCACTGATTTCATTGCAGAAGTTGACGGTGTTAAACCAAACAGAGTGCAAGTGACAAGCGTTGGAGAAGGAACTTATTCTTATGCTTCGTCTATCTCAATTTCTGCAATTAACAATGTGACAATCTCAACAGGTGATGGCACATTCTCTTCCGTTGGCGATGTGCTTGGCTCTTCCTCTTCAACGGCAAGTGGCGGAGACAGTTTAACCTTGCCAGAACTTAATTTAACCTTCACATTAAATGGCTCAGGTGCTTCTGGAAGCGTCACCTTTGCCATCAACATCAACAGCGTGATAAGATATTACAGTGTCATCGTCACCACAACTAACAGCGTGACTGTGGAAACAAATGCGGTTGACAGAGTGAACTCCGACGAATATCTCTATGCTGAAGATTTAACCAACCAAGAGCTCAACATCTTTGCAAAAGACAGACTTCTTCATTATGAATTCTTGACAGGTGCATCAGGCACATATGTGGCAAAATTTGTTCATGAAGATGGCTCCTCTTTATACGAAACCTTGGAAGTTGAATCTGGCGAAGTTTTGGTTGACCTTGGAAGGAGCTACGAAGGCTATCAATATGCGGGAACCTTTGAAAATGAAGTTGATGCAAGAAATAATGAGGACGCGTATAACGATGAAGAGGTGTTCGTCACAGCGCCGTCGCTTACAAGCAGAATTATTCTTCGCTATGCTGGGCGCGAAGTTTCAAAGGATATTGCAATCATTTACCTTACACAAGGAACAGAAACTCCAACAGCTATGGAAGAGGTTTCTGTCACAGGAGATTTCTTTGATACCACAACCACCTATTCAATAGGTTATAGTTTAGACTTAGACGGAACAACAGATAACATAATCACAACACGAAATCAATATGGTGTTTATCTCACAGTTAAGTTTGAAGTGAACAGCGATGCAACCTCACATTATGAAGAACTTATTGCTGGCAACACCTATAACTTACTTGAAGATTTCAGTGCAAGTTTTGAAATTATGAATCCAGAACTTGACACCTACTACGCTCCATCCATGTTCGCTTCAGCAGGCTCACTTGAACTTAGAATGTATGGCTTTAGTGATATGCAGATTTTAAATCAAGATAATGGTGGCGATGCTCTTCAAGTTGAAGCGTTTAATGTTCACACCGCTTTAACAAACGGCACAAGTTCGCTTGCACCAAGCGAGGTGTTTGAAACTGGTTTAATTCCAAGATATAACATGGCTTTAAACGCAGAAGCATCAACCAACATTCAATCGAACTATGCCACAATCGAGGAAGTGCCAGTTGGCGGAACAAGCGACCGCACACAAGACTATGAAATTTACGCCAGTGGTGCTGGAAACAACGGCAACTTCATTATGATGCGCTTAACCTATGTTGTGGAATTTGGCGGTCAAAGGGTTTCTAAGAGTGCAAACCTAACCTTTAAGATTATGCCAAACTTAACCGTCACCTTCTTGTCAGATAACAACACGTCAAACGCTCAACCGGGTAGCACTGAAGAGATTAATGGAACAACATATCTAACAAACAGCGCAAGACCTTACACAATTTCGCTTAGTGAAGACGGTTTAACACAATATCTTTACACAAATTCTGGAAATTCCATTCTCACAGTTAACCTTGCTGGCAATTCAACAAACCTTGCAGGCACTTTCGACTACACTTTCCCAACCTTAACCAATGGCTCGGCGCTAACTGGTGGATATAATAGATATAACGATTCACAAGGTTTAAGATTAAGTTGGTCTGGCTCGGCCAGCGCGGGTGGCTTCACATTTGATGGCTCTGCCACAACCTCATCAATTTCCTTCACAGCAAAGCAAATCTTGCTTGGCGACAGAGATTACTATTTCAACGCGGTTGACAATCATGGTTTCAACATAAGAATATATGTCAGAATTTCGGCAAGTTTAAGCCCACAAATCTATGATGTGACCTCTTCGGCAAGAGAAGGCGACATCATTCAAATTGGCGTTCGTCACACCGAGGTAAATTCAAGACCAACAACCTTGACCTCAACAACTTCGGCAGATGAAAGTGGATTACCTCCAGAAGATCAAATTCCAGATAGATATAATGGAACTCAATATAACTATCGCTACACCATTGGCCGTGATGAAAGCACAGCTCCAACATTCAGCATCAATGGCAGAATCGATGGCATCATCGCCGAATCATTGAACAGTTCAAATGCAAATGTCGTTTATGTTTACGCAGGGCAAGATAGTGGTGAAGGTGAACTTTTTGCCACACAAAACTTCTCTTTGGCAAGAAGTGAGGCGGGCGCTCAAACCATCACCATGTATGTGAACACGACAGCAGCAGGAGTTGGAACAGACGACTTATTGCAAGTTTATTATACAAGAGATGATGGAACGGAATATCTTGTTCCAGAGCAAACCACTTCCTCCGCGCGTCCAGAGTTCACGGATGCGTCAGGGCTTCAAGTGATTTTGGATGGATTTAATGTCTACACTTATGATGATTCTGGCACACTTAACGGAATTCCATATTCTCCAGACCTTGCCTCCAATTTCTTAAATGTTCAAATTTCAAGTATTTCCTTTGAATATAACGGCACGCCTCTAACAGACTTAACCATAAACCCAGGAGATGATGGCTACAACTCTGTTTATGATGGACGCGAAAGCAACAAGCTTATTGTGGGCGCAGATAAATATATCTATGATTCCTATCTAGATGTTTACAGTGTTCCACGAAGCATCAACACTGCTTCTGAATCTTCTTATAATCACTATGTTGTTCCAGAACTTCCAGCATATCTCTATGGCACAAGCAATGTGGTGGAAGATGTTGTTATGGTCATCACTTTAACTTATAACTCAAACTCCTGTGAAATAAGAACCACAATCGACATTGAGCGCGAAAGAACTGGCGAATTTAATTACGACAGCGTGCTTGACACAACTGTGATAAACAGCAAAGGTATGTTTGGCTCGTCAGACGGAATATATAACGACACATTGGAAATCACCTTGCAAAGCGGTGCAACATTAGAGTATGCCATCACAACTTCTTCTACAACTCCAGCCGACGACAGCGCATACACTCAACTTCCTGTGAATAACAACGATTATGCAGTCACATATTACGCAAGAATAAGTGAAGAATTTGAGAAATTGTCTTCAACTATTAGTTCTAGCAGATATGTTCACATAAGAAGCACTCAAGGCGATTACACAATTAAATATGGTTCAAGTCAAGAAAATTCAGAATATTTTAATAAGAACACCTATTGGAGCATTGGTCAAATTTCCACTATTGGTATTGGCGGAGCACCATTAACGCTTAGAATAAACGATATAGGCGAACTCAACAACGCTGGCTATGTGACACGAGAGTTTTACACGATTGTTTCTTCAGGTGGCAAATTATATCAACAAGATAATGAAACCAATGTTTATCCAATTTACACAAGCGTTGCTGGCACCGACACCACAACAGCACAATACTCAGTTTCAAATTATTACACTGTTTCTTCAAATGATGGAACAAGCACTTACTATGTTATTGCACCAGAGCAATGGGCAAGTGAAAGCCTCATCACTCTATCCTCACACGCAAATGTTGAAAGTGGTTTCAGTGCAAATGATCAATACACAACAATAAGAGATAACACAAGCATCGCCAACACGCCATATAAATTCACCTATGAAATCAATGGTGCAACAATCGACGCTATGGGCACAATCACAACTTCCACAAGTTTCGGACTCAACTCAAACACCATAACAGTGAAAGTTTATATGAAGGTTTCAGGCGAGGACGGCAACTTCAACAGCGACCGCGGAAGACTCATCGGCACTCTTGCCTTCACGCTTGGTTCTTCCACGCTGACAGGCGGTTCTGTTAGCGGACCAGGAATTTACCAAATTGGAAATTCGGTTATTCCAATTGACAGTAACTACACACTCACAGGTGGAAGCGGAAATCCTGTTTCCGAATATGGTTCTGGCAATTCTTACACTATTCAAGTTAACGAAGAGTTTGTGTTTAGTGAAAAGTTTGGCACAGGAAGTGGTGATAATTCTCACTACACCATTGTGCAAGAAAATAGCGGTGAAGGTTATCTCGTTCGTGGGAATGAAAACTCTTATACCTACACCGCAACTGGAAGATACACAAGCACTTTTGTGGAAAGTTATGTGGATGGTGAAATTTCCTATCGCTATTTCACAGCAACCGTTGTGGTCTATGATGAAAATATAACAACTGAGATTGCGGTATCTGCACAGAAATCAGACTCGAAATTTTCCGCTATTGAACTATTTAACCAAGCAGGAATAACAGTCAGCGAAGTTTACGATTGTGAAACAGGAGAAAAAGTTTCAGACACTGGTATAGGTGTTTCCACAGCGGACATTAAAACCTTAAGCCTTGCAGTTGTGAATGAAACTTCGGTTAGTCACTACACTGTTAACCTTCTTGTTTATGAAAATGATTATGATAAAGATGTTGCATGGACTTTGAGAAGTAGATATAATTTAAGCAACATCTTTGTAAATAACACGGTATACAAAATTGAGAATAATGAGCTTATTGAGGTTAGTGGTGAACACTTAACCACAACGCCGACAGAGCCAATTTCCTATTATGTTGTAGAGGGCGGAACGCTTAATAAATATGATATAACCTACCATATCCACTCTTCCACTCAAACTGACACCAGTGTAATTTGGTTTGAAGGCGATAGCATATCAAAAGATGACCTTCTAAGTGCGCTTGGCTATACCGAAACGGATATAACTTACACAATCTATTCTGTCGATTCCACATCGCGAGTAATTACAGAAATTGCAGATAATCACACACTCAATGACACCGAAAATGTTTTCACTCGTGAATTCTTGGTTAATGACGGAAAATCAAATTATCTTAGAAAAGTTGCGTTCTATCGCTACACCGACGAAACAGCAGACGGCGCGATTGATGTTGCCACAGTTTATGATAATAACTTCATAATGGCAAACCTCAACAGCATTGTTCGCGAAAGATTAGAAATCACAGGAGGAACAATTTCCTACTTCACATATAATGAAGAGGCAGGCGCACTAAATCAAGCAAATAACTTCAACCTTTTAACTCAACCTGCTGTTGATAATGTTGTGACACAAGACTTCTATGTGCTTGTGAATAACGAATATTACAAATTTACAGTGAACTTCTACTGCACAAGGTCGCGCGTTTCCAGCAACATCATTGTGAAGAACTCCACAAGTTTAACGGACCTAATAAATGATGAAGTTAAAGGAAGCTTGGGAATTATAACTGGTGCCACAAGTTATGAATACTACGAGATAACAGATTCCTATCTTAAATCTAACACGCCGTCCAACTCTGTCAATATTTCAACCGACGGTTATTCTGCAAAATATATGCACTATCTTTGCATAGTAACCGACGCAGAGGGTAATGTGATTAACTATATCCTAGACATCATGTTTTTATATAACAATGGTGGAGAAGTTGACTCAAAACATCTTTTCACCTCCTCAATTTCCACCACAACGGCGGGAGAAAGAGTGTTTAATTTAAGTAATGTTGCAAACGCTGTGGCAAATAGGCTATTTGAAACCACAATGGCGAACATCTCTTTCTATGACAGTTTAGACGGCGAAACTCCAATCACTTCCATAACACTTGCCGAAAGCACTGAGCAATACTATCTTGTCACTTGCTTTGTTCAAGAAAACACCGCCACAGAAAGAACTCAAATTTTCCTATTGATTGAAAACAACATTTCGGGAGGCACTGCATGAGTCCTTGGTTTTGGGTTTTTGTGGCAACCTACAGTTTAAACTTCTTACTCTTTCTTTCAATGGTGTTCCTGGAAAGAAAAAAATTCACAACCATAGTTTGTTGGACAACAATTTTAACCATTCTTCCAATTGTGGGATATATTTTCTACATTGTTATGGGGAATGGTTTGTCCATAAGAACAAGACGAATGATAAACAAGCATAAACTTTATGAACTTGACTATAACGAACGCATTAAAGAAATTCTTTTAATGCAAGAAAATCTGCGGGCAGAACTTAAAGACGATGTTGGGCTTGTTAAATGTTGCTATAACTTTGGCAGTATTCTTTGCCCTGGGAATGATGTTAAAATCTACCGCTGGGGAATAGACAAGATGTCGGCGCTTAAACGCGACCTACTGCTTGCCAAAGAAAGCATCAACATGGAGTATTATATTTTTGCTGACGACGAGGCTGGCAAGGAAATTATGAACATTTTAATTAACAAGGCAAAAGAGGGTGTTAAAGTGAAATTCATTTACGACTCCATCGGTTGCCTTGGCGCGCCAAGACGCTTTTTTAGGAAACTTAAAAAGGCAGGAGGCGAGGTGGCAGAGTTTTTCCCACCTTTTGCACATATTCGTCTTTTAAACTTAAAAATGAACTACCGTAATCACAGAAAAATTGTGGTAATCGACGGCAAAGTTGCCTACACTGGTGGAATGAACATACGAAACGACCACATCTACGGCACAGAAAAGAAAACTTCTCCATGGCGTGACACGCATATAAGAATTACTGGAAGTGGAGTTTACATTTTGCAAAACATCTTTCTGAACGACTGGCGCTATTGCAAAAAAGAAGAAAAAAGTGCCGATGAATATGTGCGCGCAGGCTACTTTCCAAAAGTGGAGGTTAAAGGCGGAATAAGTTTGCAGGTGGTGGAGTCTGGACCAGACACGCCAATTCAAAAAATCAAGGAAACCTACATCAAAATGATAACAAACGCCAAAAGCCATGTTTTCATTCAATCGCCATACTTCGTGCCTGACGACAGTTTCCTTTCCGCCATAAAAATTGCCTTGGCAAGTGGAGTTAAGGTGGGAATCATGATTCCTCAAAAGCCAGACCACAAAGCAATTTTTCATGTTTCCATTTCCTATCTTAAAGAACTTCTAGACCTGGGCGCGAATGTGTATATGTATAAGGGCTTTCTTCACAGCAAGGCGCTGATTGTTGACGATAACAAACTTTCCATTGGCACTTGCAACACCGACAACCGCTCTTTTGCCTTGAATTTTGAGGACACGGTTATCATGTATTCCAAGGAACTGACTGCTCAATATGAAAAAAGCGTTTTAGAAGATGTTAAAAACTCGGTTGTGGTTGACCAAATGTATTACAAAAAGCGTCGTTGGTACACCAAATTTTTGCAAGCAGTTTTTCGACTCGGTGCGCCTATTCTATAAAAATTCTTCCATGAAAAAGTGGAAGATTTTTTATCCACACATAAGGCGGATAGTGTTTTATAATGTCGAAAATAATGTGCAAATGTGGATAAAATGTGGATAACTCGTGTGTAAATGTGGATAACTCAAAATTTTTAGTGGAAAAGTGTGAAAATTGTTTAATTTTTTTCTTGATATTTGCTATAATTATTCCAGTTAGGAGAGAATATGGAGTGGAATAGATTTGTTGATAAAGATAAAGCATATAATGGCTTTGTGAAATATCGCAAAAAGGTTATCGATGCCTCAGAAATTGGTAAATTCGACGAGGCTTTCATCGACCTTGGCACAAAAGCACTTGAGGGCGACGCCGTGGCGCAAGATTGCCTTGCTTATTTTTACAGCAAAGGGCTTCCTGGCTTTTTAAAGCAAAACTATGACTTATATATGTCGTGGGAAATTTTGGCGGGAGCCAATGGCAACTGTTTCGCACTCGACAAATTTGAATTCTTCTTAAAGTTTGGCATGGATGTTATTTTTGAAAAGGAACTCATTTTAAAGCAAGCGCTAAGGCGGGGAAATGTCACTCAAAAAAATGCACTATACATGATTGCCAACCTCTTTTGCGAAAGTATGGCAGACACACTTAAACTCGACGCTCAAAACCTCATTAAAGCCAAAAATGAAGAGGTTAAGTTTTCTCAAGAAGTCAACAGAAAATATGTGATTGCCATGGAGTCGTCCATTCCAGTTGTGGCGGAATTTTTGGTGAGTTAAATGAAGATAAAAGTTCTTGGCAACAGTTGCACATGGTTCATGAGGCCCAACACCAATTTTTTGGTGGACGAAGTTATGCTTATCGACACTCCGCAGTCTTTCACAAAGTTTTTTCATATCGACTATGAAAAACTGAAATATATTTTAATCACACATTTTCATTCCGACCATTTCACAGACTTACATATCATTTGTGACTATCTTTTCAAAAGAAAAAATAAAGAAAAAGTGAAACTTATTGCGCCAAAAACGGCACTCGATAGGCTATATAAACTTGGCAAACTTTTGGAACTAAAAAGAAGTAAGAAAGATTTACTTAAAATTTTTGATGTGGTGGAGATGAAAGATGGCAAAAGCGTTGTGATTGACAATTACACTGTAACAGCCTTTAAGGTTAAGCACAATGTGAAATATCCTTTTGCCTACACCGTGGAAAAAGACGGAAAGGTGGCTGGTTTTTCTGGCGACACTGCGTATTGCGAAAACTTAATTAAATTGATTGAAAAAAGCGACATAGTTTTCATCGACACCGCAACCGAAAAAGTTAACGACACACATCTTTCAACAGGCGAGGTGCTTAAACTTATGACAAAATATAAGAATAAAAAATTCTATTCCATTCACACCACCGACAACATCCAGCAAAATTTTCAAGATAAACTTAATCTTCCAAACATAAATTCGGAAATTCTTTTATGAGTTTCCTTTTTTTATAAAAATTTTTTAATTTTAGTTGACAAAGAAAAAGAGGAAGCATATAATGATAGTGAACAGTTGAACGAACATTCAACTATACGGAGGAAATATGGGTAAAAGTGTCTGTGATTGCGATGTCATTCACAGTGAAATTGTTGAAGAAGTGAAAAAAAAGATGCTAAGCGAAGAGATTTTGCTTTCCATGGCAGATTTTTATAAAGCGGTTTCAGATTCCACGCGCATGAAAATCATCAATGCACTTTTCGAGCATGAACTTTGTGTTTGCGACATCTCATCGCTTGTTAACATGACAAAGTCAGCGGTTTCACATCAGTTGAAATATTTAAAGGATATGAACCTAATAAAAGCGCGTAAACAGGGCAAAGAGGTGTATTACAGCCTTGCCGACCGCCATGTTAAAGAGGTCTTTGTGATAAGTAAAGAACATATTTTGGAGAAAATTGATGAAGAAGACTGTTAAAATTGAGGGGTTAGATTGCCCAAATTGTGCACGCACACTTGAAGCGGAAATAAACAAAATTGAGGGCGTTAAAAATGCGGAAATCAACTTTGTGAAAGGAAAACTCTCCTTTGAAAGTGAAGATATTAACGCTCTTCAAAAGATTGTGGAACTTTCAAAAAAGATAGAACCTAATGCAAAAATAATAGACTCAAAAAAGAAAATTAATAACAAAAAAATTCTCACCCTCGACCTTGTCACTTTGGGTGTTGGAATCGCACTTGGGCTTTTGGCACTTTTGTTGCCTCTTCCTGTGTGGGCGTTTTGGCTTATGTATGTTTTAAGCGCACTTTCGCTTGGCTATAAAACATACTATAAAGCGATTCGACTTCTATTTAAAGGCGTGATAAACGAAAATCTTCTCATCACGCTCTCTGTTGTTGGCGCCACGGCAATCGGCGAATATATGGAAGGGCTTATGGTGGTTTGCCTATACACAATTGGAAAAATTTTGGAAGGCCTTGCGGTTAATAGGTCAAGAAAATCTATTGAAGCTTTAACAAATTTTCAGGTGGAATATGCTAACCTCATAACCTCTGACGGAGAAAAACAGGTTTTACCAAGTGAAGTGGAAGTGGGTTCGCTTATCTTAGTTAAATCGGGCGAGAAAGTGCCACTCGACGGCGTTGTTGTGGAAGGAAAGTCAGCACTTAATATGCAAAGTTTAACAGGCGAAAGTGTGCCAGTTCATGTGGAAAAGGGTTGTGAAGTTCTTTCGGGCGCAATATCGCTTGACGGCGTGCTTAAAATTCAAACTACTAAAAAATATGAAGAGTCCACAGTCAGCAAAATCATGAATTTAATTGAAAATGCGTCTGAAAAAAAGTCGAAAACAGAAACGCTGATATCCAAAATCACTCGCTACTACACTCTCGGCGTCATTCTGCTTGCTCTCATTGTTTGGGGAATTGTTTGGGCAGTGACAAGCGATTTCAATGTAGCAATCTATCGTGGGCTTATCTTCCTTGTGGTTTCTTGCCCATGCGCTTTTGCCATTTCCGTGCCACTATCTTACTTTTCTGGGCTTGGCAACGCCTCGAAAAAGGGAATTTTAATTAAAGGTAGCAACTATCTTGATGCCTGCGCCAAATTAAACCTTGTGGCGTTCGACAAAACTGGCACGCTGACCACTGGCAATTTTAAAGTTGTGGATGTTAAAACTTTTGAAGATATTTCCAAAGATGAAGCAATATATCTTGCAAGTTTGGGCGAACAATATTCCCTGCATCCTCTTGCTAAATCAATAGTTTTAGAGAACACAAAACCGCTGGAAAAAGTGAAGAATGTGAAAGAGGAAGCAGGCGTCGGCGTTTTTTACACCTACAAAAAGCACAACTATTTTGTTGGCAGACGCGCTAAAAACACCAAGGGCACAACGGTGGAACTTTATAAAGACGACAAACTTATAGCCGAAATCTACCTCGCCGACACCATTAAATCCACTTCCAGCGAAGCTTGCGCAGAACTTGAAAAACTTTCGGTTAAAACCGTGCTTTTGTCTGGCGATAACTTTGAGGTAGCAAACAGCGTGGGCAAGGAAATTGGAATTAAAGAGGTGAAAGCCGAACTTTTGCCACAAGATAAATATGCCTATCTTGAAAATGCAAAAAAGGATAAGAAGAACTTTATCGGCTATGTTGGCGATGGCTTAAATGATGCGCCTTCTCTTATGCTTGCCGATGTTGGCATAAGCATGGGAATTAATGGAAGCCCTGCAAGCATCGAGGCGTCGGATGTTGTTTTGGTGGACGATAATCCTAAAAAAGTGGCAACTGCAATCAAAATTTCCAAATTCACACGCAAGATTGTTTGGGAAAACATCATCCTTTCCGCGCTTGTCAAACTCACCTTTTTGCTTTTAGGTGCGCTTGGCATAACTGGAATGACTTGGGCAGTTTTTGCCGATGTTGGCGTCACGCTTCTTGCCATAATAAACAGTATGCGTGCACTTCGTTACACTCCAAAAGAGGAAAAAATAAAAAAAGTGAAAAGTAAGTAAAAACACCTATTGATTTCCTTAAATTAATGTGATAAAATTAATTTAGGAGAAAATGATGGTTAAAACAAAAATATTTCTAGCAAGTGCCAGTCAACATAAAATTAATATCGTTAAAAAATATTTCCAAACCGATTTGGATGATTCTGTCAAATTTAAAACAGTGGGCGTAAGAAGTTCGGTTTCAAGAAAGCCTGTTGGAAAAGAGGTTTTTAAAGGCGCTTATGAAAAAACTGCAAGCATTCACGATGTGAAATATAAAGATTTTGTCATAGGCTTTGAAGGTGGCTATTTCAAAATGAATGGTTCATATTTCATCGGTGAAGTTTGCTGTGTTCGAAATAAAGACAAATATCATTTTGGTCTTAGCCCATTTGTTAAAATTTCGAAAAATATGTTTGAATGTGTTAAAAATGATATTCCACTTGGGCTTTTGATTTCTGAATATATGGGTGTTAAGCACGAAGATTTTAAAGAAAAATCAGGAGTGCTACAATATTTGACAAATGGAAAATTTTCGCGTGGTGTTGGTTCTGTGGTTGCCTTTAATGAAGCTATGAAAGCAGAGGGATATCCAAGTTTTGAAGAGGCAAACTTAGCTTTCAAATGCCAAGTTGTTAAAAACAATCCTTATGCCTATAACACCTTAGACGCAATGGCAAGGGCACGCTTAACCTTTATGAATTCAATGAAAGATAATTAATAAAAGAGGGCATCCTCTTTTTTTAATTTATAAATTATTTGTTAAACATCTTTATTTAGTTTTTTAAAATTATCTTTTTCTTGATTGCTCTAAATTCTATATATATTATACCTTTTATTATCAAAAATAGCAAAAAAATCATATATATTTTTCACGCTCCTCGCATATTGGAATAGAATGTATTTAGGAATGAAAATTCCTAAGGAGAAAAATATGGGTGTAATTAATTCAAATAAACTTGTTAGTAGAACAGAGATAAATTGTGGCGAAGAGTTAAGGGTGACAATTGCTTTCACTGCAACTCCAGACATTTCGTCAAATCCAACCGATATTGTGTTGGTGCTTGATAGGTCTGGAAGTATGGCTGGCTCTCCTCTTGCCAACTTAAAACTTGGCGCAAATAAATTTATCGACATCATCGATGAAGCCACAGACAGTTCGCAAGACGGGCAAATTGGTTCGGGTAGCAGAATTGGCATTGTTAGTTTTGCAAGCACTGCTACGGAGGATACACAACTGATAACCTCTGTTGCTGACCTTAAATCTGCTGTTGACGCATTAACTGCCGATGGCACAACAAATCATGCCGACGCTTTCACAAAGGCGATTGATTTGTTTGATCCAAGTTCGTCTAACGCTAAGGTTATGGTTATGTTCACTGATGGCAACACCACAGCAGGCGGTCCACCAGCACCAGTTGCAGATCAGGCTAAGGCGCAAGGAATAACCATTTTTGTTATTGGGCTTATCGGCTCTGACGGCATTGATGTTAACGCTTTAAACGAATGGGCGTCCGACCCAGATTCTGCTCATGTTGCAGTAACGCCAGATGATGCAGACCTTGAAGAACTTTTTGAAGATCTTGCAGAAAACATTTCAAAACCAGGCGCAACCAACATAAAAATCAGCGAAGTTGTAAATTCCGATTTTGAAATTATCAATATCGAAAATCCACTTGTTGGAAGTGTCAACCAAATTTCCACCGATGAACTTGAATGGACGATTGACTCTCTTGGCGTGAACGGAAGCGAAAGTGCAGTGTTGGAGTTTGACATTCGCGACATTTCAAACACACCAGGCGAAAAATATGTTAACGACTCCATTGTTTACACTGACAATGAAAACAACTCTGTCACTTTTCCAACTCCAACCGTGCTTGTTGACTGTGGCATAATCGTTCATCCTGAAGACTGCCCAACTCCAACTGACTTCACTGTCAGTGGTTGCTCGTCATCAATAACTTATGACCTTGGCGACACTTGCTTAGTTGGTGGCAGAATGGTGCAAGTTAATTTCACACTTACCAGTGTTTGCCCACAAAGGCAAGTTGCAGTGGCTGTGAATTTAACAGAACTTGACAGTTTCGGCGATGAACATCAACGCGGTTTTAAAGCGTTTCTTCTTCCAGCACACACAGAATCAGAATGCCGAGATATTGAAGTTAGATGTGTCCGATTTGTGTTGCCAGAAGAACTTAATGTTTCTTGCAACAACGGTATGTGCGAAGAGAGAAATTTAAGAGCGCGCGTTTATGCAAACTATGTTGACAACGATTTTGTTTGCTGTGACGAAAAAAATCCAGAATAATTATAAAAAACACATTTTTTATCAATTTTTAACCGTTTTTTCGCGTTAAAACATCGATTTTTTAGAAATTTCAAATTTTTATTTTTAAAATCACAATTTAATGCGAATAAAAATTAGAAAAAATTAAACAAAAAATAATAGAAAAATAAAAATATAATAATAAAAAAATTCGAGAGCAATCTCGAATTTTATTTATTAAAATTGTTTAAAAACAAAAGCAGAGAAAACATAACTTAAACCAATTAAAACAACTAAAAAGGCGATGCCGATTAAAATTTTTAGCCAAGTTTTATTTGTAAGTTTCATCACATACAAACCAATAACACAGCCCAGTCCTCCAAAAATGCCATCAACAATCGCGCTCCAAACATTATCCACAAAAAAGGCGAAAGCAAGGCAACCGATGAAGGTGAGAAGGGCGAGAGTGTATTCAAACCAAGTTGTCTTCTTCACCATTTCAATGTTGTTTCCCTTAAAGCCAATTGTCACGCCCGTCATGTATGAGCCCATAACATTAAAATTATCTTCACCAAGTTTATAGGTGTATTTATCCACACGCTCTGCTTTGTTTCCGTCGTATTCCACCTCTTTTTTACCCGACCAAAAGCCTTCGGTGTAAACAAGGTCTTTATTTTCTGTTAAATTATTATTCACTTTAAATTTCATAAAACTTCCTTTTAATCAAATATATGTTTTTAAAAATTCAATATTCCAAATGTGATAACAAATAAATTATAGCATAAAAATCGATAATTGAAAAGAGAAATTTCTCTTTTTTTCATATACTTTTATAAGAGGAAAGATGTTATATTTTTTATTACTGCTGGTGGTGTTGTCAAATGCTGGCGAAACGATATGCTACAAAAATTCCAAAGTGCAAAAGCATGATGAGGTGTTGTTTGGCGTCACCTTTTGGTCTTTTCTTTTGTCGCTTCTTGCATTTATCATTTTTCTTTTCACGGGAGGAAATTTTTTTAGCGGTTTAGACTATGTAACAATTTTATACATATTTTTAATGTCAATTTTGAATGTTTTTTGCATAATTTCTTGGTCGATAACCTCTAAAAATTTACCCATGAGTGTGGCGGAGGGCGTTTCGGAAATTTATATTGCCATTTTAACCTTTTTGTCGTGGCTGTGCTTTGGTGGGGAGATTGATGTTTGGGACATTTCACTTGTGCTTGTGCTGGTTTTGTCTTGCATCTTGCTTGCCTTTGTGCAAAAACGAGAAAAGATAAAGGGAAATTATAAAATTGGCTTAATATTTTTAACAATTTGGGTGGTTTTTGCGGTTTTTAAAGGGCTTCTTCCTGGATTTATTGCAGGAAGCGAGATGTTTTCCTACATCTTTCTTTTAAACTTATTCATATTTTTGGAAGTAAATCTATATTTTCTTATCCGCCGAAAGAAATTTAATAATTTCCTTCCCGCCATTCGTGACCCATATCTATTTGGTGTCGGTTTATCTCGCGTCGTTTCGCAAATTGTGGTCATCATTCTTGCACTCACCGTGAACTTGGGAATTATTGACGCGGTTGGAGTTTTAGGGCTTGTGCTTATCATGCTTTACGAGCGCTTCATCATGAAAAATAAGATAAGTTTGAAAACAATCATTCTTTTAATCGTCATCACGCTTTCTTCTGGTGCGCTAGCATTACTTGCGTGAAACAATAAGTTAGGTTTTTGAATATATATTTTTGGAGTGAGTTATGAACTATATAGATAAAAATTTTTATAATGTTATAAACGAAATTAAAAGTAAGGATGTTTACGACATCTATTTTCACATCTTGGAAAAGTTTAAAAATATTTCAGAAACCACACAGCGTTCCATGGAAAGATTTTTCGCGAAATATAGCTATTGGGGAGAGTTAAGGATAGATGAGGGATATTTTAAAGTTTTGTTTAATAAGGCAGAAGTTTTTAAAAAATATCTTGACGAATATGCTGTTTTATATGAAAGTTTAAAAGATTATAAATCTAAGTATGTTTTGTTTTCAATTATTAACGATTTCTATAATTTTGACTTTGTCAATTTAAAAAACGCCACTGAATATTGTTTTAAACACTATTTTGACCTAAATTTAATGCCAAAACTAAAAGAAAATGTGTTTGTGGATGTTGGTGCGTATGTTGGCGACACGGTTTTAGACTATGTGGAAAGTTTTGGCGAGAAAGGCTATAAAAAAATTTATTGTTATGAAATTTGCCAAGAAAATGTCGACAAAATGAAGATAAACTTAAAAAAGTTTGATAACATTGAGATAAGGCGAAAAGCGGTTTCTGATAAAAAGGAGAAATTGAGGTTTGATTTAGATAACGACATCTCTTCTAACCACATTTCCACTGGCGGCAAAATTGAGGTGGAGGGAGTTTCTCTTGACGAGGATATTAAAGAAAAAATTTCCATGGTTAAAATGGATATCGAGGGTTCGGAGATGAAAGCGCTTGCGGGCATGAAAGAGCATATTAAAAACGATATGCCAATTCTTTTAATTTCCGTCTACCACAACAACACCGACCTTGTGGAAATTCCTAAATATATAAGAAGTTTAAATGAAAACTATGATTATTATTTAAGGTATTATGGTGGTTGTGTTTACGCCACAGAAATTGTTTTGTTTGCTCTTCCAAAGACTAAAAAAGTGCTGGTCAAAAATTTAATTTAAAATTCAAAATTATTTTTTAAAAATAAAAAATCGCATAAATTTATGAAAAAACACATATTTTTTGCGATTTTTTCGCCTTTTTTTGCATTTTTTAATGATTTTTTATTATTTTTTTAATTTTCTTTATTTATAATGTAAAAAAATTCCTAAAAAATTAGGAATTATTTTTGAAATATTCAAATATATTTTCTGCCAAACTTTCGTGTATGCCATGGACCAGCATAAGTTCTTCGCGAGAGGCCTTCTTGATGTTTTCAGTGCTACCGAAAGCCTTTAAAAGCGCGTCTATCTTTTTTTGGCCAAGCCCAGAGATATTTTCAAGTTCGCTTTTTGTTTGCGCTTTTGTGCGAGTTTGACGGTGGAAGGTTATCGCGAAACGGTGTGCTTCATCTCTTATTCTTTGCAAAAGTTTAAGTTCGGCGCTTCCCATTTTCAAAATCACTGGCGCGCTTTCGCCAACTTTGAACACCTCTTCAAGTTTTTTGGCAAGTGCGATAATTTCAATTTGGTCATCTAAATGAAATTCCTTTAAAATTTCATAGGTGGAAGAGAGTTGCCCTTTTCCGCCGTCTATAACAAGAAGGTCGGGTTTTTCTTTAAAACTTTCGCCGTCTTTGTTTATTAACCTTTTCAATCTTCGCTCCAAGGTTTCTTGCAAGGAGGCAAAGTCGTTTGAACCTTTAACGTGCTTGATTTTGAATTTACGATAGTCTTTTTTTGCTGGCTTACCGTCTTTAAACACCACCATGGAAGCCACTTTATAAGTTCCGCTTATGTGAGAAATATCATAGCACTCCATTCGTCTTGGCAAATTTTTAAGTTGCAATTTTTCTTGCAAGGCGGTCAGTGCGCCAAGCGTGTTGTTATATTGTAGTTTTTCTTTTTCAAGATGTTTTTCAAGATATTCAGAGGCATTTTCCTTTGCCATTTTAAGAAGCGTTAGGTTTATGCCATGAGGCGAGGAGGTTATCTTCAAGTTTTTGCCAAGATATGAGGACAGAAGTTCGCCGTCAATAGCATGGCTGACAATAATCTCGTGCGGTGGAAGCATATTTTGATAGTATTGCACCATAAAGTTGAAAATCGTTTCACTTTCGTCGATGTCGCTTTGAACGAAATTTTGAATACCCAAAATTTTTCCTCCGCGCACCACCATGATGTTGATAACACCACTAAGCCCGTCTGTTGCATAGGCGATAACATCCTTATCCACACTTTTCGGCATATTTGCCACCACGCGCTGTTTAAGTTTTGCCACCATTTTCAGTGCCTCTCTTAATTCTATCGCGCGCTCGAAGTTTTCTTG
Organism: uncultured Clostridia bacterium; assembly: GCA_930971385.1. Lineage (GTDB taxonomy): Bacteria > Bacillota > Clostridia > Christensenellales > UBA1242 > Caccovivens. The sequence goes on from CAKNGB010000003.1 coordinate 48,237, forward strand.
ATTTGAGGCATTTATCATTTTTTCTAAGAGGATGTTTTCAATTTCGTCGTCATTTCCGCTTAAAAAGTTGATGACCTTTTTTAGTTCTTCCATATACTCTTTGTGCGTGACGCGATTGGTGCAAGGGGCAAGGCAAAGCCCAAGTGAATAGTTTAAACATTCGCGCTTCTGAGGCTTTAAGGAGGAGAGATTTTTACTGCAAGTGCGAACTTTAAACGCTGAGGCAATCGCTTTCAAAATTGCCTTTGGGTCAATGCCAGCAATGTATGGACCGAAATATTTTGCACCGTCATTCTTCTTTATGCGCCTAACAATTTCCAGTCGAGGGAACTCCTCTTTCATGTTGATTTTAATGTAAGGAAAGGTTTTGCCGTCTTTTAAAAGGATGTTGTAAAATGGTTGATATTTTTTTATGAGATTGTTTTCAAGGGCGAGGGCGTCGAGTTCGCTCATGGTGATATAGTAGTCAAAATGGTCGACATTATCCACCATGGCTTGCACTTTAACTGGTTTTTCGCTATTTCGAAAATATTGCGACACACGATTTTTAAGGTTTTTTGCTTTGCCCACATAGATAACTTCACCACGCACATCTCGCATGATGTAAACGCCACTTTTTGGCGGCAAGGTTTTGAGTTTTTCTCTTATTAGGTCATTCATATCTTTATTATACACACTTTCTTCCAAGAAAACAAGTGGACGGCAAGGTGGTTTTTTAAATCAGACTTTTCTTGCGTATAACCATAATTCTAAAATTTTTTTAAATAAATTGGCAAAAATTGGAAAAATTTGTTGGAAAATGTAATTTTATTTGATATAATGAGAAAAATAAGAATAGGAGGATTGTGCCTAGATGTTTGATTGGATTGGCGATTTTTTCGGCGAACTTTTCAGCTTAATACCAAAGGTTATTTACTTTTTATACGCCTCCTTTATCAGTTTAATCGATTTAATTCAACTTTTGTTCCGTAAACTTGCGGGACTTGATGTTTATTATATTGATGGAGATCCTGTGACGGGCGACATTGTCACCAACTTTATTCAAGGTATTCTTGGCATAAACATGGGCTCGGCTTCAGACACCATGGATTATAGTCCTCTTGTCACTGTTTTTTGGTCGTTTGTTATTTTTGGTGTTATTGTGTGCTTTGTTGCCACCCTTGTTGCCATTGTGAAAAGCCATTATTCTTATAACGAAAAGTCGGCGAAAGGACCTCTTCCAATCGTGGCAACGGCAGGCAAGGCGCTTGTCAACATTTTTATTGTGCCAATTATCATTGTTTTTGGGCTTTGGCTTAGTCAAGCAATTTTAACCGCACTTGACGACATCACAACAACAGGAAGTTCAGATATTGAATCGTTGTATGGCGACCGAACTGACATTTTGCAAACAGCCACTCGAGAAGACGGTTCAGAAACCTACATATATTACGACATATTTGGCTTCAGCGGAAATGTTGTTTACGGCGAGCGTGAGGCGCTTGGAAATATTGCTGACTGGATAAACAACACCTTTGATGCAAACTTGCCAACTGAAATTGACTATGCCAAAATTGCGGCAAACTCTCAGCCTTTCTCGGGCTCAATATTCAAGGTGGCGGCGTATAACGCTAACCGCGTGAGAAATAATGAATATGTTTCGGATAGCGTTCCAATCACAATCACTGGCTATCATGATGACATGAACCTTTTTAACAATGCAAATGGTGACCCTGTTGTGCTTGCGGATATGATTGACACGGCTTTTGCCAACTTCTTACACCTAGATAAAGGTTATCAAATGATATATGATGGCGATATTGATCCGGGTGATGTTGCTTATGCAATAAACTATTTAAGTGTTGACCGCTATTTCACGATGTTCTCAACAAACGCCATTTCGTCGTTCTCGAAATTTAATGTCGGGCTTGTTTGGTATTACTATAACTTGTGGCAATTCAATTTTATTGTCGGATTTGGTGCGGCGATAATAGCCATCTCACTGTTTATTAATTTGATTTTCGGGCTTATGGTGCGTTTCTTCTTATGTATCATTTTGTTCCTTGTTATGCCACCGCTTGCCGGACTTGCTCCACTTGACGAAGGGAAAGCCTTTGGACAGTGGCGAACAACTTTCATTAAACAGGTGATAATTGCCTATGCGGCCGTCGTCGGAATGAATTTGGTGCTTATCTTACTGCCGTATATCAACAAAATCGACTTTTTCGACATTGTAATTGCTGACTTAGTCGTTCAAACCTTGTTTATAATTGTGGGCTTGGTTGCCATTAAAAATGTTATCAATGTGCTTTCACAGGTTATTGGCTCGGATGATTTAAGAGCGCAAGGTGATTCCGTGGCAAGTGAAGTTAAATCCACAGTCGGAAAAGCTACCTTAATGACTGCGGGTGCAGCAAAATTAGGTGGCAAGGCATTTGCAAACTTAACAGGCGTTGGCATTGCAGGTCAACTTGCAGGAAGAGGTCTCAGAAAAGCAGGTAAAAAGATTGGCGATTGGGTTGGTAGAGGCGATAGCAAAGCCGCTCGATTTGTCGGACAAGCACAGGGATTTTTAAAAGGTGGAGTGGCAGGACGTAACGCAGTTAGAGATATGCAACAAGCACAACTTGCCCAAAGAAGTGCTAAAGCTGATGAAGATATTGCTAAACGTCAAGAAGAAGCTTTAAGAAGGAATCGTGATTATATACAAGGAACAAAATCGGATATTCTCAACTCATTTAATGGTAAAAACAATGTAAGTGAAGCACAATTAAGAGAAGAAGCTATAAACAGAGGACTTAGTGAAGCAGATGCTGCAAGCTTTGCACGCGAGGCGTTCCAGTCAGGTGGTGGTAAATTTATGGGTGCTGCAGCATCAGCTAGAGTAAGAGCCGCAGATACAGGTTATGACGCATTCATAAGATCTCATGGCAATAGTTACAGCAAAGCCTTAACAGCATTTAATGATATTAATGCAAGAATAGCTGGCTCCAGAAGATTACAGGGCAATGCAAGAGATGCTCAGGACGCAGCAGTTGAAAGATATAAAATTGCAAACGGGCATTTGGTTGATTCATATGAGAAGGGCGGTGTTGTTGGTGGAATTTTAGGTGGCATGGGTTCAACATTTACTGGCGTTGGCAAACAGATGATGGACAACTATAAGACCATGGCAAACACTGGAATGAAAGAATTTATGGAAGAGTCAAAGCTTACACAAAAAACAGATTGGGCTAAAGAAACGGCTCAAAATGTGAATCTTACGAATAAACATATGGCAAACCTTGCAAGACAAGAAGAAGAAACTCAACAACTTTTGAGACAGTTATATAATGAGTTTAGACGCAATAATCCATAAAAATTAAGAGGAAAGAGGCAACTCTTTCTTCTTCTTTCATCTTGACAAAACAAGGTTTAAGTGCTATCATAATATATATGGAGGCGATATGAAAGGCTTTTTTAAATTACTTAAAGATTTTGCAACTGGAACCTTGGAAATTTTTAAAATTGGATATAGCGACGCTCTGAAACCATTCACAAATGAGTTAACGGAAGAGGAAAATTATCAAAAACAAACCGCAGAAAACACAGCGAAGATGAATAAAAGTTTAAAGAGAACGGAAGAAGAGAAGGCAGAAATGCTTAAAGCCTTAAATGATTGGCAAAAAAACCGCATGAAAGACCTTAAAAACCTTGAAAGATAAAGAGCGATTAAAAGGTTAAACAAGGACATATTGAAATGAAGTCAATATGTTCTTTTTTTCGCCGTTTTGAAGTTTTGCGAAAAGATTTATTCTCTTTTTCGAAAGATAAAGTTTGTGCATTTTGTTATTAATATATAACTTGATTTCGGGCGTATCGCTAAGTCAGACTTTTTGAAAAATATTTTGAAAATTAAAAAACAATTTTTTAAGAAAATTTTTTGAAAAAACACAACATCTTGTGATTTTTGTTTGACTTGAACACTATATATATTGTAAAATGGAAATGAAAACTTGTTGACAGGAGGGATAAAAAAATGCAAGTTGTTAAAAGAAATGGAAATATTGTTGACTTCGACCAAACAAAAATCGAAAATGCCATTTCAAAAGCCAATAATGAGGTTTCCGAGAAGGAAAGAGCAACAGAAAAGGAAATTCAGGAGATTATCCAAAGCATTCTCGCTCTTAAAAAGAAAAGAATTCTTGTTGAGGACATTCAGGACTTTATCGAAGAAAAACTTATGGCGTATGGGCATTATGAACTTGCAAAAAAGTATATTATTTATAGATACACTCGTGCGCTTGTCAGAAAGGCGAACACCACCGACCAAACCATTAAAGAACTTATCGACGGCGAAAGTGAGTATTGGAACACCGAAAACTCCAACAAGAACGCTAGGATTGTCACCACTCAAAGAGATTATCTTGCAGGCATCACCAGCACTGATATAACAAGAAGATTTTTGCTTCCAGAGGATGTTGTTAAGGCACATGACGAGGGCATTATTCACTTCCACGACGCCGACTATTTCGCACAAAACGCTCTTCACAACTGCGATTTGATAAACTTGGAGGATATGCTTCAAAACGGCACCAACATTAATGGCGTTATGATTGAAAAACCTCACAAATTTTTGACTGCCATGACCATTGCCACACAGATTATTACGGCAGTTTCGTCAAGTCAATATGGCGGTGCAACTGTCACCATGACACATCTTGCGCCATTTGTGAGAGATAGTTATAATAAGTATTTGGCAATGTATCGCGCACGCAAACTTAAAGAGGAAGATTGCGTTAAGTTCGCCAAAGAGGATTTGGCACGAGAAATTCGCGATGGCGTGCAAACATTCCAATATCAAGTGAACTCCATGACCACCACCAACGGACAAGCGCCATTTTTAAGTGTATGCCTATATCTTGGCGAAACGGAAGAGTATAAAGAAGAACTTGCCATGATTATTGAAGAGGTTTTGAAACAGAGAATTCAGGGTATGAAAAACGAAAAAGGCGTTTACATAACCCCAGCGTTCCCAAAACTTCTGTATGTTTTGGAAGAAGATAACATCCATGAAAACAGCAAATATTGGTATCTAACTAAACTCGCTGCCGAATGCACAGCAAAAAGAATGGTGCCAGATTATATCTCTGAAAAGATGATGTTAAAATATAAAATTGATAAAAATGGCAACGGAAATTGCTATCCTTGCATGGGATGTCGTTCCTTCCTCACGCCATATGTTGACCCTAAAACCAACAAACCAAAATATTACGGCAGATTTAACCAAGGCGTTGTCACAATCAATCTTGTTGATGTTGCTCTTTCTTCCAATAAAGACTTCGACGACTTCTGGAAGATTTACGAAGATAGGTTGGAACTATGCCATAAAGCCTTGAAAATTAGGCATGAAAGACTTTCCAAAATCACAAGCGATGTTGCACCAATTTTGTGGCAGTATGGCGCACTTGCAAGGCTCAAAAAAGGCGAAAGCGTGCATCCACTTCTGCATGGCGGATATTCCACAATTTCGCTTGGATATGCAGGGCTTTATGAATGTGTTAAATATATGACTGGCCACAGCCACACCGATAACGGCAAGGGCAAACAGTTTGCTTTGGAAGTTATGCAAAAACTTAACGATAAGTGCAAAGAGTGGAAGGAAGCGGAAGATATTGACTACAGCGTTTACGGCACACCAATCGAGTCAACAACATATAAATTTGCAAAGTGCTTGAAAAAGCGTTTCGGCGTTGTGAAAGGAGTGACGGACAAGGACTATATCACAAACTCCTATCATGTTCCTGTGTTTGAAGAAATCGATGCCTTTTCAAAACTTAAACTTGAAAGCGAATTCCAGCGTTTAAGCCCGGGCGGTGCAGTTTCCTATGTGGAAACACCAAATCTTCAAAATAACTTGGAAGTTGTTTTGCAAGTTATCAAGTTTATTTACGACAACATCATGTATGCCGAACTTAACACAAAATCTGACTATTGCCAAAAATGTGGCTATTCCGGCGAAATTTTAATCGACGACAATTTGGAATGGTATTGCCCAAACTGTGGCAACCGCGACCATAACACCTTGAATGTGGCAAGAAGAACTTGTGGCTACATCGGCACAAACTTCTGGAATAAAGGCAGAACTCAGGAAATTAAGGAAAGAGTTTTGCATATCGACAATAAGGACGACGAATAGAAATTATGAGATACAACAAAATTAGAAAAATGGACATTTCAAACGGCCCGGGCGTTCGAGTTTCGCTTTTTGTTCAGGGTTGCACTTTCAACTGCAAAAACTGCTTTAATCCTGAAACTCACGACTTTAACGGCGGAAAAGAATTTACTGATGAAACCATAAATCATATTTTGGAACTATGCGCCAATGAAAATGTGGAAGGGCTTTCCATTTTGGGTGGCGAGCCTATGCATCCAAAAAACATCGATGCTGTCACAAAACTTGCCAAAGCGTTTAAACAGCGCTTTCCTGAAAAAAATTTGTGGGCATGGACGGGGTTTTTATTCGACAACTATCTAAAAGACAAGGAAATTGCCAAATACCTTGATGTTGTGGTGGACGGGCAATATATGGACGAACTGCACAATTTCACGCTCATGTGGCGAGGCTCTTCCAACCAAAGAGTGATTGATGTGCCAAAGTCGCTGAAAGAAAATAAAGTTATTTTGCTTGCTGGAAATAACAACTAAAAATTTAAATCTCTATTGCGAGGAAATATGAATTATATTGATGTTAAAATTAAAAAATTAAATGATAAAGCAATCATTCCAACCTATGGAAGTGAGTTTTCGGCAGGTGCTGATTTATATGCTTGCCTCAATGACGATGTGGAAATTTCACCAAACGAAACCAAATTCATTAAAACTGGCATTTCAGTGGAAATTCCAGAGGGATTTGTTCTTCTTGTGTTCGCGCGTTCTGGACTCAGTTGCAAGCAGGGCTTAGCACCAGCAAATAAGGTGGGAGTTGTTGACTCTGACTACCGCGGTGAGGTGGTGGTTGTGCTTCACAATCATTCCACGGAAACAAGAAAGATATCGCATGGCGACAGAATTGCCCAAATGGTTATTGTGCCATATTTCAAAGCGAATTTTGAAGAGGTCACCACTCTTTCTTCCACTGTGCGTGGCGAAGGTGGTTTTGGCTCGACTGGAAAAAAGTAAAATTTTGTGTATGAAAAAAAGACTTTTCAATCGAAAAGCCTTTTTTATTTTTTTACTATTTATTTTCTTCTTGTTTTTCTTCTTTACTTTCTGCTTTAACTTCCGCAACTTGACTTACTTGTGGTGCGTTCATTTCTTTTTTGTTCAAAACAATTGCCACAATGATAAGCACAGCACTTGCAATAAAGCCAAGCAAGCAGATGACTGATAACGCATCAACTTCACTAAACAATCCAATCAAAATCAAAAATCCAAGAATGAAATTGAATACAGCAACTGTTATTGGCATTCCTTTTTTGTTTGCAAAGGTCTGAGTGTCCATTTTAAGTCTGGTGAAACTAATTCCTGTGAAAATAATTCCAAGAATGCCAAAGATAACCATAAGCACAATCATACCAATAGTTATCATGCCCGCAGTTTCAAACACTGGATCTCCTGTTCCCATCATGCCAAACACTGCCATCATACTAACAAAGGATGAAACGGTGTAGTAAACAAACAGAACCATACTTAAAATAAGACCGATAAGCAAGCAAATTTTTGATGAACTTTTCATTTTTACCTCCTTAAATAGTATATTATCAAAAAGAAAATTTTAAGTCAACAAAATAATTAAAAAAAATTAATTAAATTTTTTATAGTATAATAATAGGCTTGAGTAAATTATATTGAAAGTAAAAATCTTAAAGTGGACGAGTTAAGTTGGTGAAAAGATATGAAAAAAATTATATGCGAGTTGACCGCATTTTTTAACTATAACTTTTCTTTTTTATTTAAAAATATTTTAAAGAAAATAAATATAAAAACAAAAACCAATTAAGTCACGACTGGCTCGCCAGCGGAGTTGTGTTTAACCATGGAAAATGTATTAAATTTTAACCACAACTTTTATTTCTTCTTTCTTATTTTTTATTTCAAAATATTTTAGAAGAAAATAGTTATAAAATTCAAAACCAATCAAGTCACGACTGGCTCGCCAGCACAGCGCGAGTTGCGCTTGGCCGTGGAAAAGAAAACATTTACAAAACTCTAGATATTTTAACCACAACTTTTATTTCTTCTTTCTTATTTTTTATTTCAAAATATTTTAGAAGAAAATATTTTGTTTTGGTGGTGATAGCTGGGGTAGAATAATAATCGCTAGACAATCGTAAAATAAAGAAAAGTAGATTTTTTTGACTAAACTTTTGACTAAACTTTTTTAACAAAAATAAATAGAGGGACTCGCCCTCTATTTATTCTTTATCAGACCTTCTTTCCACTATTCCAACAGATACTGCTAAAGCAATATCAATCTTCTTTAAAATATCTGGACCTACATTTCCTATTTTTGTTTTTAATCGACTTTTATCTAAAGTCCTTATTTGCTCTAAGAGAATGATTGAGTCCTCTAATAAATTACAATCTTTCGAAAAAAGTTTAACATGAGTTGGCAATTCTACTTTTTTAATATTTGATGTTATTGCAGAAACTACAACAGTTGGCGAAAATTTATTTCCCACATTATTTTGAATTACAACAACTGGACGATAACCACTTTGTTCACTACCTACATTTTGACCTAAATCACATAAATAAATATCTCCACGTTCAATCATACTTAATTCCACCTTTTTCTAGGTTTATAATAATAATTAGCAATCTGTTTATTTTTACTTTGTTTTTCCATTTCAAACTGTTTGTTTAATTCCAAATATCTTAATCTACAGGTCTTTATATATTCCAACATTTTTAATTTCTCTTCATCAGTGTATTGTAAAAACAAAATCTTATCTAATAACTCTAATATAGATTTTTCTTCCAAGTTCATTTTTTGTTTTATAGATAATGTTTTTTCTTTCATAACGGCATTTCTCCTAATTCCTTTTCATCAATTAAACTTAATTCTTCTTGAAAAGGTTTTTCTCGACTATAAACTATTGAAGCTTTTCCAGTTATATCATATTCATACACTTTACTAACTCTCTTCGTTAAACCTTTGACTTTTATTTCCTCTATTGGAATATCTTCCCAAACACTATCACGTTCAACAATATATTGACCTTCAGATACAAAATGAATTATTTTATTTATTCTTCTACAAAAAGCACTATATAAAACTTTCAATTTTGGATCATCTTGATATTCTTTATATAAATCTTTCAAAGATAAATTGGAAACTATGTAAACTTTTGAAAAACAAGCTGGAACCATATCACCTTTGATATTCATCCTCTGTGGAAAAGGGTTTAACAACTTATTCATTTTAGTTATTTTAACTTGACCAACAAACTCATCCAACATTATACTATCTTGACCTTCATAACCTGTAAACCAATATTCACCATAACTATCAACACGAAATAAATCATTTAAATTTTTAAACAATAAATTAACATAAGTAGTTTTCCCAACGCCGGGCGGACCATATATATAAACACACTCAATATTCCTAGCTCGACTTCCAAACTCATTTTCTAATCTTGACCAATACCTAGATTTTAATAATCGACCATACATAAACGATTGCTTTGGAAAGGTTTCATAAATTGAATTTAAGCTAAAGCCTTCATCAACCATTTTTATCATTTTATCTAAGTCAGTTCTTTGGCGTTCATCGACAAATTCGCCTATTTCATATGGGCCACTAACACGTGTATCAACTTTAGAACAATAGGCTTGACATCTAGTTTTGGTGGAAATCATAGGTTTAAAATGGCAACCGTAAGGAAGTAATTCTTTTACTAATGTAAATCGAGAAGGTGACTTAAAATCTACAAAAAATTGAAAATGTATTGTGCCAGTTTTTTCACCTTTCTCTCGTTGGAAAATAGCATATTTTATTCGACCAATATTTTCTAAGTCAATAAAAAATTTTTCAAATTCCTCATCTGTCATGGCTGGGTTGTTCCAAGTACCTACCCAACAGCAACATCGAGTGTTTTTTCTTTCAGCATCTTTTTCAAGAGTGTCATCCTCTTGAATTTCAAATGCCTCTTCGTCACTAACATTTATATCTTTCAAAGACTTATCTCCTTTATAGAGGAATGCAGAACCCCCATAGGTAATACTAACTATGGGGGTTCTGCCAAAATCAAACTTTTTGATTTCGGCAGAACCAAGCAAGTCAGCAAACGCTTTGCCTTAAGAGGTTTTATTTTGAGCGCACTCCCAAGCCGTGCAGGCTTGCTGGCCACTCTGGGCGTGTGCCCTCTCTTCGCGGGCGGTGGTCCTCATTGCCGGACAGGCTAGGCTAGAAGAAGTGCGGTGGGCGAGGGCTTGCGCACTAGCCATGCAAACAAGGCAAGAAGGTTTGCTTTTTCGCTCAAACTATTTCTACATCCTCGTTTTTTGCTAACAAACCCGCTTTCTTTTTTGGAACGGGTGGCGTCACAGTATATTCTTTATCAGAACTTCCTTTTAAATCAGACTTTTTACTATACATATTCTTCCCTTCTTTTTCAAATGTTGGTAATTCAATAAAAGCGGGAATTTTTTCATTAATTTGCCTAACGCCCTTTTTATAATCTTTATAAACTTCATGCAAAGCGTTATTTAAAAATTTTTTACCATAGCGACCACAAATTTTATAAACAGCAATCTTTTTGCTGAAAACCTCAAAGAGTTCGGAAGCGTCAAACATTAACTGCCTTTTTACTCGCAATCTTTCCATGGTATCATCGTTTAAAAATTCTTCCATTTTTCACCTCACACACAAATTTCTTTAAAATCGTCAAATTCATCATTTTCGCTTTGCTTTTTCTTTAAAAAGTCACTTGGTTTTATCAAATAGCCTTCTGGCATATATAAACCGAAATTTGAAACAAAAGTTTCAACATCTTCAACTGTTTTAATTTCTGGAAAATGTTCGATTATATAATCGTCCATTTCTCTACCTTTCAATGCTAAATATTCACACTGTTTCGTATTGTAATTTAGATATACACAACGATTTAAAATCAAAACATATTCTTCTTTAACTAATTTTTCATTATTAGTTTCAAAATATTTTTCGAGCTGATTATACTTTTTAAATTCTTTAACATAAAGTTTATGTCCTATAACAATTCTATTTTTATCCTTAATCTCTTCAACAGGAGCATAAAGATAAATTATCCTATTAAGTAATTCACGCATACCTTTATAAATTAAATTAGGCGAATTGGTATCAATAATAATTTCCACTTCTGTCTGTCTTGAAGTTTCCCAATAACGTCGAACTTCTGGACGGAAATAATTCCATAAGTATGCGTTAAAAATAGTTTGTGCCTCTGTTAGAATTAAAAAAGAATATGGTGGAAGAGGGGTAGTTTCGTAATCTTTACAATGAAAGCCAACTTTATAGGGGTCAACAACATAAGACTTAAATGAAGGAATATGAGTGTATAAGCAATTAATATCAAAATTTGAAAAAACTAAATGTTCATAGTTTTTTGAAAAGTTATAGCCTAAATCGTTATATCTATCTACTCTTTCATAACTTTTCCAGCAATCTTGAACACCCATTAACATTTTTTCAATTCCTATATATGTGGAAAGAAGTGTTTTTCCAGCACCTTCTTCACCACATATAAGAACCTTTCCTTGCCTTTTTGACAAGTCCATAAATTTATTAAAATGAATTTCCTTCACTTTCCACCTTATTTAATTGACTTTTAAAACAATTTAAAATATAATTTTCACAAAGGAGTTTGTTATGAATGAAACTGAATTTGCTAAGTGGCTCGAAAAAGACTATTTAAAAGCCAAAAAGTATTTTAAAAAACCAAATATTACACATAATCTTGATAATTTAAAAAATGAATACCACCTAGATTATGAAAAATTAAAGCTTGAAGTCGAGAAGTTAGGCTATCATCTAAAACTTGCAAAAGATATAGATAATCAAAATTGGAAAGATGTTTGGTCTATTGGTCACTTTTTCGTTTTTTATAAGAACGAGAACGACCTTTAACAAATTCTTGATAATAATCAGTTTTTAAAACAAAAGGAGTCAATCTTCTTTTGTTTTTATTATACTGACTGCCAGTATAAACCCATACTGCATTTCCTCTTAAAATGCAATCTTCAAAAATAGATTTTGCATAATCTATGTCTAAATAATTTGGCAAATTTAATTCGTTTAACAAAGACCTTGTTATTTGACTTTTGCAAATATATAAATCTTTTGTTTCTTGACTTGCGAAAGCATTATATTTTTTCATAATATACCTTCCTATGTAAAACCACCAAAAAGGTGGTTTATTAATTATCTAAAATATTTGGTAAGCTCAGATGCAGGAATGTTTTTTCTACCTTTTCTTCTTTGATAATCAGGATTATTAAACCTAAAAGCTTGCATTTCTTCTACCTTTGCTTGAGCATAGCCTCTCATTAGGTATCTATCCCTTTCACTTAAAGAATTTAAAAAAGGTTTATTGAAAGCCATAGCCTGTCTAACTCTATATGGTGATTTATAATAACCATAAGAGTGCATAATATCTGTTTCTTTACCTCTTTTTGTTCTAAAAACTTTACTGTTTGCCATTTCCATTATCCTTTTTATATTTGTTTTTATAAAAATCGTAGTAGTTTTTTATCATAGTATTTGAAGAATAATCGCGAGGGAATAACCTATAAACTTCACCATTGGTAAGTTCATATTTCACGCAAGTATAAACCCCAGTGATATTTCCTTCATCATCTAATTTAAATTCATCTACGAGTTTTTTCGACTTTACAAAACCTTTTTGTCCAGTAATAAGAAACGAACGTAAAAGGTCATACAATTTATTTTTATCTCTAAAAATAATTTCTTCACCATTAAACAACTTAACAACACATTCGTTATTTACACCGTAATTAGTCTTTTTTGCAATAAGTTTGATATTCTCAACAATATCATTTAAATCTTCTCTTAACTTAAATTCTTTTTCTTTAACATTTTCCATTTTCTTTTTCCTTTTAAACAAATAAATTTTTATCAAAAACTCGATATTCGCGACTATCTTATTCTTGATTGGCAAGAAGAGAACCCAAGGAGTAAAATTCTCTTCTTTGGTGGTGGGTAGTGTTTTAAAAGTCCCCACCAACGCTTTTAAATTGTTAAAGCACTGTCAACTTTACTGAAATCAAAGAACATTAAGTCGTTATTCTCTAAATCTTTCATAGTTATGTCAGATTCGTCCAAGATTGCAGTGCAAAAGCCGTCAAGTAATATTTCAGCATTTACTTGACCGAAAACACTGTCTATTTCTTCCCCAGTTCCAAGTTCAGGAGTCTTTGAGAAATCTTGAGTGTAAGACCAAACTTTAACTGCTTGAGCCTCATCCTCAGTTCCTGTAAACCAATAGAGTTCATAAACAAAAATGGTGTTTTCAGCGTCTTTAGTGTCGGTGCGCCTCATGGCAGCAGACTCGAGAAGTCCTTCATATTTCGCTGTGACATCATCGAGATTATTAATATCGTTTGAAGTCACAACAAAGAAGCCGTCCTCTGTCAACTTAGCCTCGAAGTCAGCAAGGGTCATTGTTTCGCCTGCATAAGCGTTATCATTTTCAGTTTGAATACCGAAATAGCCTTGAAGTTTATTCTTAGTATAATCCCAGTTATCCACCATGAAGAAAATCATAAACGCAGAAAAAACAACTAAAATAACACTTAATATAATGCTAACAATTTTTCCAGCTCTTTTTAATCCTTCCATTTTTAAACCTCCAACATATACAACTAGACTGCTCGACTACACAGCCCAAACTAATTTACTATCCAATAATCTTCATCTACAAACGCGTCTAAATAAGAAACATATGAATATTCTAAAAGAAAATCAAAGCTAAAATCACTTATAGAATAATAGTAATTATTAGGATTTTCACCATAAACACTTATTCCACAGCGATAATAAGAGTCTAGTCTAATACCAAAAGCAACAGTTAAATCTATATCAGCAAAAGGCTTTACCTCATATATCAAATATCTAGCAGTTCCCTCTTGTAAAAACTTAACAGTCATTTCTTCAGAATTTTCAAAATTAGAAATCACTACACTTTCAATAAGATTATCCCGTGAAGGTCCGTATCCAACCGTGAAAGTTATATTTGATTGTGATAATTTTTGAAAATATGGTAAACCATCACCTTTATTTATTCCCGCCATAAAGTCATCACTAAAATCATCAGATATAGGAATAAATGCATTTAACCCATTAAAATGATAAACTAAATCATACTCCAAATATTTAGGTGTTATTATTGTCCCACTAACAGAATATTTTTTAGTTGGTAAATCTTTTAATAGAGTTGTAAGAGAAACACTATCAGCAAATTCAAAACTAACAACACTAGACTCTAATTCATCAGATAATGAAGAGTCAACAAGTAAAATATCCGCAACCGTTAAATTTTCACCATAACGATATACTGTTTCATTACTGCCAGACAAAAAAGAATTATCATGCTCAATAACCAAATCAATATTATTTCCCATAACAGAGTAAAATGTGCAATCAGAATTTACAAAATACTCACTTAAATCAGCAACATCAGACGAACTTTCACTTGTTGCCCAGCCATAACACCAACGGTCATATGTTTTAGCAATCTCAGGAATAACAAGTTTTGAACTTTGAAGAACATAGCTAGAAGATACTACGCTGTCATTATCAGAATTGATAAACTCAACTTTATAGTAATCATCTAAATTCATATTTTCATAAGCCTCAAGTTCAGCCTCTAATCTTGTAATTTCGTTTCCTAAAGAAACCACTTGACTCTCTAAATCATCATTTGCAATTTCTAATGATGATATTTGACTATTAAGCGAAGAAATGGTTTCTTCATCAAGGCTATTTTGAGTTAAAGCCTCTTCTAATTGATTAGACAAAGTTTCAATTTGACCATTTAGAGTTTCAACTTGAGTTTGAGTTTCTGTTAATGTTTCACTTAAAGACTGATATTGTTCATTCAAACCAGAAATTTCCTCATCTTTTTCAGCAATTTGTTCATATGCATCAACAAGGTCATCAGCAGTTTCCTGTAGACTACCTTTAACTCTTAACAAATCTTCATTTAACGAAGAAATAGTTTCTTTATCAATCTCATTTTGACTCAAAGAAATTGTTAATTGACTAGTTATATCATCAATTTCAATTTGATATTCACTAATTTGGTTTCGCAAATCAGCAACTTCTTCAATTGTGGAACTATTTTCTTCAATATATCTTTCATTATTGGCATACATGATACCAAAAGTAATGCCACATATTGAACCACCAAAAAGAAGAACGATAACTATATATCCTATAACCTTTTTCATTTTTCACCTCTTAATCATCATTAAATATTGAGAATGGAGCAGTTATCAACCACCAAATTCCCTTAAACAACCATTTAAAGCAAAAACTTAAAAACTTAAATAATGCAGGTAATATAATAGGAGCAAGGACAACAACAGCAACCACAATCAAAACTATAGCAATAATTGTAGCAATCATTTTTAAAATACGCTCCCAAACACTTATCTGTTCATTCCCAGGAGTAATATCACCAGTAGTTTTATTATCAACAACACCTAAATTAAAAATAACTCCGTCATATTCAAATTTTAAATATAGTATAGTGACATCAACAACGCCAGTTCCATAACCAACTAAATCACCAAAATAACCACCATGCTGTGTATATTCAGACTCATAAAATCTTAATACCCATTGTTTATTTTTAATATTATTTTTTGTTTCTTCAGTTAAATCTTCGCTATCAATAAAATCAGAAACTGTTTGTATTCTGTTCCAAGTATGACTATCACCAAATAGACCAACTGTCTGATTATTAACTACATCATGATTAGTCAAAACTATTTGATGAAAAACATCATTCTCTTCATTTCTATCTTCAACATTGATTATCGGCGTTCCATGCAAAGTTTTATATTCCCAAGTATAAAACGAAACTTCAGCCTCGATAATATCATCCATGGGTCTATCTAACGAAAAAGCAACATAGTGACTATCTGAACTATAAGTAAACCATGCCCAGCCATCCAAATACCTTAAAAAATCAACGTATTTATCAACGACTTCAACAGTTTCGGTTTCAACACAAGTATAAGAAACTTCACCATTTACAGTAGATGCAGTCCATAACTGTCCAACACTATACGAAACTTCGCTTGTAATATTATCATTTTCACTTGGAACGTCAATATTTTCATCAAAAACACGATAAATTGAAGAAATATCATAATACCTTAAAGCATCTTCTTTAACACCAAAATCATTTACCAAATACTTATAAAAAACACCATTTGAACTTAATAACGATAAATCATAATTCACATAATACAAATTATCATTAATTCCAGTAGAAATATTAATTGATGTTGCTTCTAAATTAAGACTCTCACCGCTTGGCTGATAAACATAAACGAATAACTCTTTATCGGAACTTTCTGCTATTTGAATAACTTGTAATGAATAATCATCTTCAACAATAGGATATTTACTAACATCAAAATTTTCATCTTTCTCTAAATCTTCTAAAACAGAAGAATAAATTGTTTCAGTTTCAGCAGAAGTTTTAAAATATATAGAAATTGACAATAAGCAAGAAAAGATAAGCATTAAAATTACTAACGCTTTAAAAACATTATTATAGTTTATCCTTTTAATTTGCTTATTTTCCATAATTCCTCACTTATGTTCCAATAAAACAACTCTCGTAAACTTCCAAAGCCCTTTTATCTCTTTCTAAAAGATAATCTTTATAAACATTGGCTTGCTTTCGTGTTTCAAACCTACGCTTTATTCGAGGACAAGCGGGATTATACACAACAAAAACATTTTCTATTTTTTCAATTTTATATTTTGTCATTTACACACCTCACTTTATGCCCTTTAAATTCTGGTGTTTTTTGAAACAACATAGCATATTCGAAATTACCATGTTTTTTCATTGCTTTTATAAGACTGACTTCATTTCCAGTCCTTGCAACTTGCTTTAATTCCTTTTCTGAAGCCTTATATTTTTTCCTTAATTCACTTTTCTTTAGGTTATAGGCTAAATTTTTTTGATAATCTGTAAAAAACACGGGCCACCTCAAATCATCTTTTTATTTCCGCTTTTATCAACTTCATAAAAAAGCTGACCAACATTGCACGGAATATCAAACAATTTAAAGACTTCTAAAACTTTAGAAACTTGATCTTGATTAAAACCAGACACAGAAGTTCCAGTTAAATCACAAATAATAACCATATCATTTTTTTTCATAAAACACTCCTTTTTAATATTTATGAAGTTTCTTCATATCTAACCATAGTATATAATAAATAATTTCATAATGTCAAACAATTTTAAGAAGTTTTTTCATAAAATCTAAAATTTTTTCATAAATATTGAATTTATACATAAAAAAAGTTAATATTTAAACAGGAGGCAAGAAAATGGAATTAAAAAAAATGCGTTTACAAAATAACAAAACGCAAAAAGAAGTGGCAAAAGACATAGGCTTAACACAATTTACATATTCAAATTATGAAATTGGAAAAACTCAACCAGATTATGAAACTTTAATAAAACTCGCAGATTATTTTCACACAACAGTGGATAATCTATTAGGACACCAAGTACCATACCTATTAGATAAAAGTGCTTTATCACAGGAACAACAAGAATTACTAAATTACATACAAAATCTATCACCACAAAATTGCAAGAGAATTAAAGATTTCATAACGGGCATATTAATTGCCGAAGAGGAAAAACAAAACATATTACGAAAATTTAACAAAAGAGAGGATTAAAACATGAAAACAAAAACCTTAAATAACAAAATAATAATTGCTATATTAATATTTATAACATCGTTATTTATATTAACTGGGTGCGATAAAATCTTAACTAGACAAGCAACAATAAACGATATTAATATAGATACATCTCAAGAAATATCTTTAAACATTAATTATGTAATGATACCTTATGTAGATATAGACGATTTAGAACTCCAATTCAAATACTACGATAAAGATAGAAATCTAATAATAACCAAAATAAAATCAATAGGAAATGTTAAAGAAGGAAGTCAATACACAATATCTGTAAGCTTAACAGAATTTAGTTTTTTTGACTTATTTAAAATCAACTACACTTCAGTTTCTGTAATAAATGGAACAGTATCAAAAATATAAAAAGGAGAGTAAATAAAATGATAACATTAATCGAATATATAAAAAGTTAACGCAGTATTAAAACCACTGGTGCAAGAAAATGATGATATAATAGCAGGCTATGAAGCCAATCACAAACCTTTTAAAGTTATAGATAATACAAAAGAAAAAATAAAAAGTCAAAAAAATCTACTCCAAAACAAAATAAAAGGAGTAGACACTATGAGAAAAAATTGTTATAAAAGAACAGATGGTAGATGGCAATATTCAAAACAACAAAGAGGATACAGATATTATGCCATAGCAAACACATATAGAGAATTATTAGAAAAGATACCTAAAATCAAACCTATTTTAATTACTTCTATAAAACATAAAACAAGAAAAACAAACCAATTTACGTTTGTTCAATATTATCAATTTTATATAGATAATTTTGTAAAAAATAAAAAAATAGGTAAAGAAACAATTAAAGCATGGCAAAGACAACTAACACAAGATATAACACCTAATTTTAAACTTTTAAAACTTGAAGATATTACTGCAGAAAGAATTCAAAACTTTATTGATAATATCCCATACGAACGAAAACAAGAAGTTTTATATCAACGAATAACAAAAGTATTAAAAAAAGCCTATGCAACTGGCAAAATAAAAAGAGATATAACACTTGGGATAGAAAAACCAAAAAGACAGCACAAACAAGAAAGAACACCATTAACAATTATAGAGCAAATCAAATTGCTAAAAGAAGCCAAGAAAAATAAAAAACTGTTTCCCTTTGTTGTATTTTCTATAATAGTTGGAAGTAGAAGAGAGGAAACACTTAAATTTAATCTATTAACAGATATTGATGAAAAAAGACTAACAATTCATATCAAAGGAACAAAAACTTCAAATGCAGATAGATATGTTCATGTCACTAAAGAATTTATATCATTTTTAAAGAAAAACCTACCAAAAAACAAATTTGAATTTAACAAATCATATCCAACAAATTATTTAGGTGAAATTTTTAAAAAATTAAAAATAAATGCTTGTTTACACAGCCTCAGACACACATGCTCAGCAAACCTATATTTTCTTGGAGCAAACGATAAATATAGGCAAATGCAACTAGGACATGCAAGTATTGTGACCACAAATGACATATATACAAACATAAAGGAAAACATATCAAAACGCCGATTACGCCTACTTTACGGAAATTTATATCCTAAATTTGACTAAACTTTTGACTAAACTTTTGAAACAAATCAAAACACAAAGACACAAAAATGAAAAATAAGTATACAATATATCGAAACAACTGCATACTTATTTCACAAAATATAGTTTTTAATAAAAAATTAACATGATGGTGGTGATAGCTGGAATCGAACCAGCGACCTTATGGGTATGAACCATACGCTCTAACCAGCTGAGCTATATCACCATGCTTTGAAAGTATACAATAATTTTCGCCTTTTGTCAATTATTTTCACAAACTTTTTTGAGATAAAAGGTTTTTGCTTGCATTTTTAGCAAATTTTTTCTATAATTAATATGTTTAAAGGAGAAAAATATGATTGAAGAACAAATTAAAAAAGCAAATATTCAAGCGATGAAAGATAAAGACACCGTTGCACGCGCTTTTTACAGTGTGCTTATGAATAAAATCATGCTGGAAAAAATTAATAAGCGTGAGAAAGGCGAAGAATTGACCGACGCAGACATTTCAAACATCATTCAAAAGATGATTAAGGAACTTGCCGACGAAAAAGAGAACTATCAAAAGGCAAACCACATCGAAGAAGTGGAAAAACTAACACGACAAATGGAAATTGCCAAAACCTATCTTCCAAAAATGATGACAAAAGAGGAGATTAAGAAAGAAATTCTCTCTCTTTCCGATAAATCTATCGGTGTTGTGATGAAACATTTTAAACAAAACTTCAACGGCAAGGTGGATATGCGTCTTGTGCAAGAAGTGTTAAAGGAACTTTCATGAATGTTTTTGCAATAAGCGACTTGCATCTATCTGTTAACAACCCTAAACCTATGGACATCTTTGGACCTCAGTGGGAAAGTTATTTAGATAAAATATTTTTAGACTGGCAGGAAAAGGTGGAAGAGGATGACCTTGTGCTTCTTGCTGGCGATTTTTCTTGGGCGATGAAGCTTGAAGACAGTGTTTCCGATTTTGAAATGATTAAAAAGCTTCCTGGCAAGAAAGTGATTATAAGAGGAAACCACGATTATTGGTGGAAGAGCATAACTGCTGTCAGAAAAATTCTTCCAGAAAATTTCTATGCCATTCAAAACGATGCCTTAAAGTTTCAAGATGTCATCGTGTGCGGAACAAGGCTTTGGAATTTGCCAGATATGAAAAAATTTACCGAAGAGGACGAAAAAATCTATAAGCGCGAACTTATCCGCTTGAGACTCACTTTGGAAAACGCCAAAAAACTTCAAATAGGCGAAGAAAAAATTGTTTGTATGCTTCACTATCCTCCATACACATATAAAGAAGAGGATAATGAGATAACCGCGCTTATGGAAGAGTTTGGCGTTAGCGCTGTTGTTTACGGTCATATTCATGCCTATTTAAAACAACATCTCGTTTTAGAAAAGAATGGCATAACTTACTATTTGACCTCTTGCGACCTTGTGAACAACACACTAATTAAGATTGATGTCTAAATTTGACGAAATTTGATTATTAAAGTCAAACATAAATTAATTAAATATTATTGACAAAGATATTGTTAATATTGTAAAATAAGAAAGCATTGGAGAACTTTATGAAAAAATTTTTAATGGTTATTTGTTGTGTTTTGACTTTTGGACTTGTGCTTGCAGGTTGTTCAACCAGCAATATTAGTAATGATCAAAACGGAATTATCTATAACGGCAACGCAGGAACAATCGTCAGCGGATACCTATACTATGGCAACGCCTTTGCGAAGGTTTCTTCTTTTACCGACCAAGCAAGTTATGATTCTTCAGCAAAAACAGCATATCTAAATAGGCTCAACTTAAACGAAGAGCGTGACGCAAAAGGTAAAAATTTCTCACCAAATGGAAATGTGGTTATAAACAGCGAAGAGGTTATCGCACATGAAAGTCAATTTATGTTTGTGATAGATGAGCATTTATATTTTGCAAAGCCAGATGAACATTCCTATTATATCGAAGGAAACCTTGAACAACATTATGACTACACCACATTTTGCTCAATTAATATCAATGGTGGCAAAATAAATGAATATGACTATCAAGGCGTGGTTGAACAAATTGAAGTTCAAGAGTTTAATGGAAATTATTATGTCATCGCTTTTGCTAACGACAATTTGGTTGTCACAAAACTAAACAATGGAAATTTAGATAGTCATATCTTAGCCACCGATGTGACAAGCGTGGCAATTCCAGAAACCGCCGAAGCAGGTGCAAGCGATGAGTGGAATGGAATGATTTACTTCACCACAACAAACGAAAGAGGAAATGAAATCACAAGGCAAATTTCAGTGGAAGCGGAAAATGGCGATAGCGCTAAAACAATCTCCTCTAAAAATGGCGCAGTTTCTTTCTTGTATCGTGCAAATGACTACATTGTTTACACTCACACAGAAAACAACACCACACGCGTTTATTTTAACAATGTCAAATCTGCGACAAACTCCGACAAAATCATTTCCACAGATGACGCAAACATTCTTTCCTATAATTCCCCTATTTCAAATGCGTTTTTGCTTAACTATGGCACATCAGCCGAAATGTTAATCTATGATAATTCCGACGGCACATTAAGTTTTAAAAACAAAGTTGGTGGAAGCGGAACAATCACATTAAGTGACGGTTCAGCGGATATTGCAGACTATGAAATCATGTTTTTTGACGGAAGCCTTGCATATCTTATGTCGGGAAAGGCAATCTATGAAATTGACTTTGCACCACTTGCAAACGTCAGAACTTCCTACACTTCCCAATCTCTCACTGGTCGCACCATTGTTTCCATGACAGCCATTCAAACTGCTGGCACGCTTTATAGTTATGACGGCGATTATATTTACTACTATGCTCAACTTGAAGAATTAACCGACGAAGAACAAGAACTCATCGACGCTGAAAAAGAAGAGGCAGGAATTGAGATTAGCGAAGACGAAGAAGCAGACGCAATCACAACCACTGACGGCGGATATTATCTTTACCGCGCAAGAATCAACAATAATGGCGACACATCTTTCTATGAACTTCTTGGGCAAACAAGTCATGTTGAACGCCACTCAGACTATGTCTACAAAAAATAATTAATAATTTTAAATTGAATAAAAACAGAAAAGTTTTGCCGAGCGCAAGACTTTTTTCTTTATTTCTCTTGTAAATCTTTGAAAATTTGCTAATCACTTTTATTAATCTTGATAATTCTTTCAATTTCCAATTTTAAATTTGAGATTTGCTAAGTTTCGACACTATTTTTTACAAGCCGACACAAAAGTTATTTTTTCTTTTTTAAATATTGGGAAAACTTATGTTATCTTAAAGATGTTTTGCAGGACAAAAATAAATTTAAGGAGATTTTTATGAGTAAGAGAATTTACATTGCAGATAACGACGAAAAGATTATTGAACATTTTAAGGCGAGCGACAAATTTGAAGTTGTCGGCGCTTCCATCGACGGCGAAGAAGTGGTGAACGAAGTCATTAAAACAAAGCCAGATGTTTTGGTTATGGAGGTTATGCTTTCTAAACTTGACGGCTTTGCTGTTTATGAAAAAATTAAAATTTTAAAGGACGAAACTCCAAAGGTCATCTTTGTTTCCTCACTTTCGCATAGCGGTTTTGTTAACAAAGCGCTTCAAATGGGTGCAAGTTATTTCATGATTAAACCAGTTTCCGCCGAAACCTTGGAAACAAGAATAAATGAAATTTTATCCTCTAATTTGGCAACAACTGAGAACCGCCAGTTAGACGAAAAAATTTCCAACATCTTCATAAGCATTGGCATTCCAGCGCACATCAAAGGCTATCAATTTTTGCGCGAAGCGGTTAAACTTGCCGTTGAAGAGCCAGAGATTATAAGTTCGATAACCAAAAAACTTTATCCAACCATTGCTGAGCGTTTTGAAACAAGTTCCAGCAAAGTGGAAAGAGGTATGCGCCACGCCATTGAGGTTGCTTGGAACAGAGGTAAAATTGAAAACATCAATAATATTTTTGGCTTAAAGATATATAATAGGAATGAGAAGCCAACTAATGGAGAACTTATTGCCCTTATCGCCGATAAAATGCTTATGGATTGCTAAAAATTCCGCTAAGAAAATAATTTTTTTTGAAAAGGGTATTGAAATAAGATGAAATATGTGGTATAATAATCTCAACTTAGGAGGTTAATATGTCCAATAAATTAGCAAAAGTGTTAGTTATTTGCGCTTTAGTGGTTGTTTTACCTTTATTCGTTGCAGGAACTGTTATCGCAGTTTATAATTCTTTAAACTCAACCATTAATGTGGAAGTTTACACTGGCGAAAAAGAGGAGGGGAGGACCTATCCACAAGAGCCAACCATCATTTCAGACGCAGGAATAACGCAAGTGGATAACGAAGGCGTTGTTTCTTACCAAGTGACAAATGGTTTAAACAAACAAACCAACATTGAATATTCATCTGTCGGCTATAACTTTGTTGGTTGGTTCAACGGCACAAGAGCAGAATATGTTCAAGCCCTTGGCAACTTGCAAGACGGCGAACAAATAACATATATTCAAGAAATTCCAAACCAAGTTTTAACAGTAAATCAAGGTGATTATTCCAATATCACAGCCGTTTTTGAAGTAATTTCATATAATTTTGATTTCTATTATCAACAAACTCCAAACGGCGAATTTTTGACAACTGCACCAAATGGCAAGACTGAATATATTTATGGTGAACAACTTCCAACTTTTGACAACACTGACAGATACGACTTCATGGGCTGGGCAATTTATGACGAAAACACACAAACCATAATTGGCGAGCCAAGCAAAGTGGCAAATTTTGCAACCACCGACGGCTTAACACTCACAACTGTTTGGGAAGAAGTGAAAACTTACAGAGTGGAATATTATAATGAAAAAGGTGATCTTGAAAACGACTCTGACACCTTCACAACAAGAAACTATCAAGACTATCAACTTCAAATTCCAGACGCTAGAGTGGGCTACACAGCAACTTGGCAAGATGCAAGCGGAAATGTGATAACCTCCATAACTCAAGAGATGTTAGAAGAGAACGAAGCATCCACAACAATTAGGCTTTATCTAACCTATTCAGCAAACACCTATTCAGCATCCTTCACAGGTGCAAATGGTGCAACTTTCACTGGCGGATCAAGAACAGCAACCTTCACAATTGAAAACACTGCAGAATTATCAAAATTTGATGTTGACAGCAACTGGTCACATTCTGATGGCTATTCTTACACTGTTGGAAGTTATTCCTATAACGGCAACTCCTACACCACAATCGACGCACTTGTTCAAGCAATCGCAACAAGAAATCCTCAATCGCAAGTCAGCGTTCAAGTGAATTTCTCCAGAGTAACCGAAACTTTCACAGTTAACTACTATGACGGCACATCACTTGCAGGAACAAAGAGATTTAGCGAAACTTCCATTCCAACAATTGCTTTAACCGATTACGAGGAAGAAAACCTTGGCTATGACATTGAATATATCTACAATGGCAGAGTTGTTAATGCAATAACTTCTCAAATGCTTAATGAAAATAGAAGTTCACACACTCTTAGAATTGAAATAAGAAAAACAGCACATGAATACACTGTAAACTTCACGGCAACAGACGCAACCTTTGAGGGTGGTTCAAACAATGTTACCTTCACAGTGAACTCGTTAGACCAACTCAACAGATACGCTGAGGCTGACAACTGGACACACACCGACTATATTTGGAACTTAACCAATTTCACTTACAACAGCAACACTTACGATAACTTAACAGACCTTGCAAACGCAATTATGCAAGACAAGCCAACAAACACTGTCAGCGTTCAAGTTAACTTTGAAAGAGTTGTGACAGAATATACAATTAGTTATCGTGAGAATTCCAGTGAAATTCACACTTATAGATTTAATGATGATACAATGCCAAACATTGCTCAATCTTCCTTAAATCGTGATGGCTACAACATTTCTTACTCGTATAACGGCACAAGTGCAACTATTGTGACAAGTGAAATGTTAAGAGAAAACAGAAGCACAAGAACTATTATTATTGATGTGAACTATTCAATTATCAACACAACTGTTAATATTTCAAATGCAAACTTGTATGGCTATCAAGGTAGCACATCCATCAATGTTAATGCGAATAATTACACTTCCACACTTGGAACATTGCTTTCAGACTCAAATTGGGAAAGATATTCACATGTGTATGACTTCCAAGGAATTTCCTATGGTGGTCGAACCTACAATTCGGTTTCTTTGCTTTGGGGAGCAATCTGTGGAAGAAGTTCAGTTACCGTTTCTCCAGTTGTTGATGAACTTGTAAGTACTCTTGTTTTAACAAATGGAATTGCATATGAAGATGGCGTTCAGAATGCTGGTGGCGACCTTCAAGACGATGCAACAAGAAAAGAATACACAATGTCAACCACTATAATTGGCGATATTCTTGACCCAAATGACACTTATCAATTAAATGGCGATGCAGTTTCTCCAAGTCAAATTCGTTGGTATGATGGACAATCCTTACGAAGTGTTAGCATCGACTCTCTTGGTGGAAACACAATCGCAGCGTTTGTTGATCACATCTTAGGTTTAGGTGCCGATAACAACAGCGGAACAGTTGAAATTGAATCAATCACAATTTTCTTCGATGCAATTTAAGTTGTTTGTTTCAAGAAAATTATAAAATAAATAAAAAAATAATAAAAAACAGTTGACAAATGCTTTTTAAGTGTGTTAAACTTAAAAAGCATTGAGGAAGTTTAGCTCAGCTGGGAGAGCATCTGCCTTACAAGCAGAGGGTCATAGGTTCGAGCCCTATAACTTCCACCAATATGAAAAAGCACCACATTTTGTGGTGCTTTTTTGTGTAATTTGATATATTTTTTAGGAACATTTCAGTCACAATATTATTTTTTATGATATGCGTATAGATGCGCTTTAATCTTTGTTTTCAGTTTTTAGTAAACTATCAATAATGTATTTACAATAGCGAACAAGAATTCGAGCAAGGCTGTCGTCTTTTTTCACAAAAACATAGATTTTAAGTTTTGGCTCTGTGCCACTTGGACGGATTATGAAGGAACCTGTTTTAAATTTATACTCCAAAAAGTTTTGCTTTTCCAGCCCTGTGTTGTCATTAAGATAATCGATAATTTTTTCTATTTTCACCACTTCAATTTTGGTTTTTCTAAGTTTTTCCATAACCTTTTGCATATCACTTAAATTTTCAAAAATTATGCTGTCGCTTAAATCATAAAGCCTGCCATATTTCGCATAAATTTCGTCGAGATAGTTAAAAAGAGTTTTGTTTTGCTTTTTTAAGGCTTCGGCAATCTCGCAAATTTTAAGGGCGCTTTTAATGCCGTCTTTGTCATAAAAGTTCTTTTCCACCGAGTAGCCACAACTTTCTTCATAAACAAGCACAACATCCTCGTTTTTATCTTGCAACTCTTTAGCTACTCTTCCTAAATCTTTAAAACCAGTGAGTGTTTTACATAGTTTTGCCTCATTATTTTTGCATATATCTTCAATTAATGGGCTGGTCACAACGCTTGCCACAACAGTTTTGTTTTTTGTGCCAGAAAGGATATTTTCAGCTAAAATATATCCAACCTCATTTCCGCTTAATTTAACAAATTCGCCATTTTTCCTTGCCATAACTCCAAGCCTGTCTGCGTCTGGGTCAGTGGCAATAATGATGTCGGCGTCATTTGCAATTTTCAAACTTTCGCTAAACGCTTCCACGAATTCTGGGTTTGGATAAGGGCAGGTTTTAAATTCGCCATTTCCATTTTTTTGACTTTTAGGTGTTTTAAAATCAAAGCCATTCTGCTTTAAAATTCGGCTAACAGCATAATAGCCAGTGCCGTTCAGCGGTGTATAGACAATTTTTAAGTTTTTCTTCGTTTTGTCGCATTTATTTTCGATAAATTTATCTTCAATTTCAAGTCCAATCTTATGATCGTCCTTTCCACTCAGTTTAAGGTATTCATTATATGCTTTCACTTCGTCAGTCGTATTATATCCCTTAGAAAGTGCCTCCTGATCGTGCGTGTCAATTTGTATTCCATATTGGTCGAAAACCTTAATGCCGTTATATTCTCTGTGGTTGTGGCTTGCTGTTATCATAATGCCAAAATCAGCCTTAAAGAAAGTTGTTGCAAAAACGCAAATTGGCGTTGGCACAAAGTTGTTAAATAAATAGACTTCTTTTTCACTCAAAATTTTTGCCATAATTTCCGCGAATTTTTTGCTGTTATTTCGCGTGTCATAGGCTATGACTATTTTTGCTTTTTTACCACCTAAAAACTTTAAAAATGCAAAAGCAAACTTCGCCACCAAAACTTCGTTCAAGGTGTTTGTGCCAAGCTCCATTTTTCCACGAATTCCACCCGTGCCAAAGGAAAGCGAAGAAGAAAAATTCCTCTCAATTCCCTTTTCACTCATTTTTTTTAGTTTCTTGACAACATTTTCATCTTCAATGTTTTTCAGCCAATTTAAATATGTTTTATTCATAAGTCCTCTTGAAAATATTATAAACAAAACAAACTTTTAAATCAAATTAAAATTAAATTTTTTAATTTCTTGTTTTATTTGACTTTATAGATTACATTAATTTATAATGAAATTAACACAATATTAGGAGGATTTATGAAAGTTTTAATTTTAACTGTTTCCGCTGGTGAAGGTCACAATTCCATGAGCCGAGCAATTTCAAATTATCTTAAAGACACATATAAGGATGTGGAAATAAAGCAAGTTGACCTATATAAAGACGGCGACAAAACTCGCAAGAAAAAACGCGCTAATTGGATGGTTAACGACGGCTATTTCACACTGGTAAAATATGCTATTAAATTTGCAAACTCCAACTTTGAAAGGTTGAAAGTGCGCAATATTAACAAAAAGGCAACCACTCTTCGTGGCAATTTCATTAAGCCTGCTATTGCTGACATCGAAAAGGTTGTTGATGAATTTAAGCCAGACGCTGTTTTCTGCGCACACACTTTTGCTGGAATTATCATGACTGATTTAAGAAAGAAAGGCAACGAAAATGCAAAGAAAGCGAGAGTTGTCACAGTGGTTTCTGACTATGATGTTGCTCCATACACTGAACTATTAACTGAGGTCGACTTTGTTGTGACTCCTTCTGACGATTTCGACGATGTTTTAAAGGCAAAAGGATTTGACCTTAAAAAGAGAATAACTTTGGGTATTCCTGTTCAAACAAAATTTTCAAAGAAAATAGATAAAATCGAAGCGAGAAAGGAACTTGGCATCGACGAAAACAAGAAAACCATCATGATGATGAGTGGCGGTGTTGGATTTGGAAATATCGCAAAACTTGTTTTAAACTTAAATAAATGTAAGTCAGATTTTCAAATTGTTTGTGTTTGCGGAAGAAACGCTAAACTCAAAAAGAATTTGGAGGAACTTAAAGCAAAGGGTAAAATCAAAAAAGACATTTATGTCTTTGGATTTGTGAATAATGTTGATGTCATCATGAGTGCTGCCGATGTTTTAATTGGTAAAATTGGTGGTGTGGGAATTTCTGAGGCGTTCAACAAGCATTTACCTATTATTGCCAACAAAAAACTACCTTTCCAAGAATATGACAACATGGTTTATCTTAAAGCAAGAAATGCCTGCGAATATATTTCTAAAAACAGCGAGGCATATAAGGTTGTGGATAACTTCTTCCAAGACGAAGATAAATTAAAAATCATGCGAGAGCAAATTGAAGTTATAAGGCGTCCTGACGCCTCCAAAGACATTGGAGATCTATTATATTTAGGCAAAGTTTCAGTAAATTAAAAATTTTTAATTTTAGAGGTGAAAGTGAAATACGATTATTTGATTGTTGGGTGTGGGCTTTTTGGTGCGGTGTTTGCACATGAGGCGACTAAGAAGGGTAAAAAATGCTTGATTATTGACAAGCGCTCGCACATCGGCGGAAATTGTTATTGTGAAAAAGTGGAAGGAATTAATGTGCATAAATATGGCGCGCACATCTTTCACACTTCAAACAAGAAAGTTTGGGACTATGTCAACAATTTTGTGGAGTTTAATAACTACATCAACAGCCCAGTGGCTTTTTATAAAGATGAAGTGTATAATATGCCTTTCAACATGAACACCTTTTCAAAGATGTTCAATGTGAAAACGCCAAGTGAAGCAAAACAAGTGATTGAAAACGAAATCAAAAAGGAAAATATAACCAATCCGAAAAATTTGGAAGAACAGGCGATAAGTTTGGTTGGACGCACGGTTTATGAAAAACTTGTTAAAGGCTACACTGAAAAGCAGTGGGGACGCGATTGCAAAGATTTACCTGCATTTATCATTAAGCGCTTACCACTTCGCTTCATATACGACAATAACTATTTTAATGACCGCTATCAAGGCATACCAATCGGCGGATATAATCCTCTTATTGAAAAGTTAATTGAGAAAAGCGATGTTAAACTTAACACCAACTATTTTGATTTTATAAATAAAACAAAAGACTCCTTTAATAAAATTGTTTACACTGGTGCGATAGATGAATTTTTCAACTTCAAATTTGGCGAATTGGAATTTAGAAGCGTCTATTTTGAAAACGAGGTTTTGGACTGTGAAAATTTCCAAGGCAACGCTGTGATTAACTACACTTCTCGCGATGTTCCATACACAAGGATAATTGAACATAAGCATTTTGAATTTGCAAAAACTCCTAAAACGGTTATTTCCAAGGAATATTCAATTGAGTGGAAGAAAGGTGTGGAACCATACTATCCAATCAATAACGAGAAAAACAACGCAATTTATGCAAAATATCAAGAACTTGCAAAACAGGAGAAAAATGTGATCTTCGGTGGCAGGCTTGGAAGTTATAAATATTATGATATGGACAAGACCATTGAAAGCGCATTAAATCTTGCCGAAGAAGAATTAAAATAGAAAATAAAGGATAATGTTAAATTCATTATCCTTTTATTTTTATCAAAAGTTTTTTTAATTAATTTCCTATTGTTTATTTTCCTTTTTTTCCTTTTTATCTTGTGAGAAGCCGAGAAGATTTAACATTTCAATAACATCTTTTCCGCCTTTCATAACAGCATAACTCTTTTTTGTGCCGTCGTTTAAAACAAGTTTAAGCATGGATGTGAATTTTCCAAATTTAGCACTTTTAATGTTTTCTTTCAAATAGCCATATGCCTCGCTGTAGGCGATATCGCTGTTTTTAAATGGAATGATGCAGATTTTGTTGGAAAGAAGAGTTATCACATATCTTTCGCTAAGTTCGTTATCAATAAGTGCGCCAATCATTCCGCCAAACATTGCCACTGTGCTTTGTGTGCGACCAATGGCAACCAAATTGTTTTCAGTGTAGCCATGTTTTACTATGTCTTCTTTAATAACATCATATTTAAATTTCATAATAACTCACATTAACCTTTGTTTTTCCCAGGAGCAAAAATCACCGAGAAGAAGGAGCAAATGAGTGAAACGATAATTCCCCAGCCAATCGACAGCACAATTCCTTGTTCCACAAGTGCGTTCCAACCGTCTTCGCCAAGAAGTGGCACATCCGTTGCCATGTAAACAGCGAACATAATTGTGGCAAGCGCCATAAAGATGAAGAAGAAAAGCGCAAACCAACGAGAACTAACATAACTTCTGTTTTTTGTTGCCTTTGTGATGAGGTTGATAAGCGTCATAATCAGCATTGCACCAGCAAACACAAGCGCCAAAATAAGTGCGATTGCGCCAACTGTCAGATAGACGCTTTGCCCTTCCTCAAAACTAATCATATCGAACACTGATTGGTTAAAAAGCCCAGTGTCTAAGCCCTCCAAACCGCCATCTGAAATATTGTATATTCCAAAAACTGGCTGAGTGAACATCACAACAGCCACAACGCCTAAGATGATGTTCAAAATTGCGAAAATAATTGTCAGCATATTCCCTCCTTATAGATTCTATTTAATTTTAACATTAAACACGGTTATTGTCAAACAAATCAACTTAAAACATGTCAAGTAAATCACAAAAATTCTTTTAAAAAATTTTTCATTTTTTCTTTGACAATTTGCTTTTCTAATTGTATACTAAAAATGAAAGAGGAAGCAAAAATTTTTGCTTAAACAAGAATTTCTTTCAGTAAACGAAAGGAGGAGAATAACTTTCCACGAAAATATCGTGATAATTGTCGAATTTTGAGGCAAACTAAGATGAGGAGGGAAGTATGGATATTTTTGAAGAACTAACTTTTACAATGTTTAGAATGTCAGGTGGCAACCCTTATATTATTCAAGACCTTGTGCAAGGGCGAAATTTAGCACGCGAAAAAAATGCAAGAAAAACTAAGGAAGAAAGAACGAAGTAATGGGAAGAAAGATTAAGGCTGTTGTTATTAAAGGAAATAATGTGAAAGAGAAGGATAAGAGTATTCTTCTTTTTTCTCTTGAAGAGGGCAAAATTTGGGCGACCCTTAAAGGTGTTAGAGGCGAGAAAGCCAAGATGAAATACGCCAAAGAGCCGTTTTGTTTTGGCGACTTCATTTTGGAAGAAGGAAAGGCTGGCGACATTGTGACAAGTGTTGATGTTATTGAAACCTTTCATGAAATAACGAACGATATTAACAAATATTTTGAAGGAAATGCGCTTTTAGAGATTGTTTCACAAGTTGATGAGAGTGCTGAACGCTATGCAATTTTTATGAACCTTGTGAAATCGCTAAAAATTCTTTGTTTTCACAATGTGCCAAAATATGAGGTTTTGGTTAAATTCATGCTCGACCTATTTTCCCTTCTGGGCGTGGGAATTTACAGCAAAAAGTGCACCTGTTGCGGAATTGATTTACATGATAACATTTATATTAACTATAATGTTGGCGAACTTGTTTGCTCGCAGTGTAAAACTTTTCAAAGCGAACAAATTGGCAAAGCGGAATTTTCGATAATCAAAATTTTAAGTGAAATTGGCTATGAAAAACTTTCCACAACCAAGTTTTCAGAAGAGGCGCTCTTTCGCTTACTTAAAATTCTTGTTAAAAATTTTTCAGCTCGATTTGACCGAAATTTAAAGATGATAGGTATTTTATCATAACTTATCCACAGAGATATCCACAATTTTTCCACATTTTTCAAAAAATCTCACAAACCTTTTTTCATTTTCTCCTAAAACAACAAACTCATTTGTGGATAAAGGTAAATAACTTTTAACATTTCCAAAAAGTGTTTCCAAATTTTCTTTTGAAACACTCTTTTTTTCAAGCAAATTTAAGGCGAAATCAAAGTCTTTAATTTTTACGGCTTCCAAAAAGCGATATGGCGTCATATCTTCGCTATACTTATTTTCGTCATGCGAAAAGTCTAAACTTTCAAGTTTTATTTTATCTTCCTCAAGTTTAAATGTCGATTTCTTCACGCGGTTTTCAAGGTCGTGAAGATTTTTTTTAACGGTCAGCACATTTTTATCTAAATCCATATTCCCAGAAAAGTGAGAAAGCACATTGGTTTTTGTGTTGAAAAGGTATAGGTTTTCGTCGTCAAATTCCACACAAGCGTAGTTGTCAAGTTTAAAGATGTGGTAGTTAAAAAAGTTGTGAGGCAGAGTGTATTCCACCGAGATTTCTTCCTTTTCAAATTTAATGGCATTTTGTGAAACGGTCACACTGCAAGAAAGTGTGGGAAAGTTTTCTTTATATAAAATTTTAAGTTCGTCGTTATAGGTCAAAACAACAAGCGCGAAATCGTCAAATTCATGCACAAAATAGCGGTGACAGGATTTTGGCGCTTGCAAGTTGATGTAGAAAGGGATGTTTTTGCGAGAATATAGAGTGGGATAGATAAAAATTTTCTCTTCATTTTCAATTTCCAAAACATCATTTTCGTCGATTTCCAAACTTTCCTTCTCCGTTTTCACAAGGCATGGATAGGTGGATTTTAGTTTAATTTTTTTCATAAAATATGTGTATGAAACTTCTGGGAATAGTTATAACTTTTTCTTTTAAAAAAATTTGCGTATTTTTAGTTTAAAATTTTCTTTCTTGGCAACAATTTGCTTAGCGAGGTGAATATGAAGTCAATTTGGTCAGATGAAGAAGTTAAAAGTTTGTTTAACACTGTGGAAGAAAAAAGAGGTAAGGGCGAATCGCTTAAAAACGCCTTTTCCATGCACGCACAAAAGTTTCACAGAAAAGGCAACAGCGTGCGAAATTATTACTATCATGAAGTTGACAATTTGCAAAAGGATGATGCAAGGCGAACTAGGCTTAACATCGACCTTAAAAAGCATATAAAAAATCGTTTAGTGCCTTTTTCTAAGGAGCAAGAGGAAAAGTTTTTAAGTGAGGTAAAAGCGTTAACCGACAAAGGCATGAGTGTGAGGTCTGCGTGCTTCAAACTTTCCAACGGCGATATGACACTTATGACACGGCTTCAAAACAAGTTTCAAAACTTGAAGAAAGAGAAGGCGGAAAAGAAAGACAACATCATCACTTTTAAATCAAGAAAAACGCTGACAGATGCCGACATAAACAGCCTTTTTGCTGGGCTTGTTAAACTTGTGAAGAAGAATGCCTATGAAGAGGTGAATGTTAAAATTAAAGAGGAAAAAGAAACAAGCGAATATCTTTTAAAAGAGGCATATCTTGAACTTAACAAAAAAGAAAAAGAGATAAACAAACTTAAAAACGAGCTAAATATGTTTAAAGGCATGAAAAAACAAGACCTTTTGAAAGCAAAACTAAAAAAAGGCAAGGGTTTAATGGAAACAATAACTTGATTTATAATTAAACTTAAAATTAATATTCAAAATGAAATTTGGCTTGTCCAAATTTTATTTTTTCTTTTCACTTTGAAAAAATCTCAGTTTATGGTAAAATATTGCCATGAAAATAAACTTCACAACTGGTGGCACGCTTTATGAGGCAGGCAAAAACACCATAAGAAAAATTGATTTTAAAAATTTAAAGGAAAAAAATTTGGTGGTGGTGCCAGATAGTTTTTCTATGCAAGCAGAAAGTTTGATTTTCGATGCTTTAAACATAAAAAGCAGTTTCAATATTGCCGTTGTGGGCATTTCACGACTTGCCAGCAAAATATTAAAAGAACACAACATCTTCTATGATCGCATAAGCGGTTTGGAAGAGATTTTGTTGACCTATAAAGCGATTGATGTTAATAAGGAAAAATTTCAATATTTTCAAAATTTTGGCGTCGATTTTGGCATGAAAATTTTGAAGCTTTTAAAGCAGTTTTCAAATTGCAAATTGAAACCAAACGACATTAAGGAGTGTGACGACAAAGTTTTGTCTGCCAAAATGCACGACTTAAAACTTATCTATGAAACCTATCTTAATCTTTTGGAGGAAAGGTTAGACCTATCCAAACTTCTTGCCTTTTTCTTAGAGAAAAGTGAGTTTTTAGATTTAAGTTTATATAACCTCTACTTTGTCAATTTCGACTCGTTTTCAACGGAGATTTTCGAGTTTATTTGCGCACTCACTGGCAAGGTGAAAAGCATCCATATTGGCATATCTAAACCAAGGAAACTTGGAAATGCCTACATTTTTGAACAAGACACAGTGGAAAAGATGTTTGCTCTTGCAAAGATGCACAACATCCAAATTGAAGTGGACGAAAAAAAGAGCAATTTAACCGATGAGCAAAGCGATGTTATCGACAATGTTTTTTCGCTTAGCATTGAAAGGGCAAAAACAAATGCTTTTCATAATATTGTCACATCCACAAGTTTTGACGAACTTGAATTTGTGGCAAAATATATTCGCTATAAAATTCACGAGGGCGCTCGCTTTAAAGATTTTTCTTTGGCGCTTGCGGATGAAGCATACATTAAACCACTTGAGCGAGTGTTTGAAAGATACGACATTCCTTTGTATCTTGACCACACCATGTCGCTTGGCGAGGTCG
Organism: uncultured Clostridia bacterium; assembly: GCA_930971385.1. Taxonomy (GTDB): domain Bacteria; phylum Bacillota; class Clostridia; order Christensenellales; family UBA1242; genus Caccovivens. The sequence continues at coordinate 83,635 of CAKNGB010000003.1, forward strand.
CTTATGCTAAATTTTTTGTGAAGTGTTTGGAAATTGCTGAGGCAGGTTTCACAAAAACAGACTTAGAATATCTTGTTTATTCGCCATTTTTAAAAATCGAGAACCGTGAAAAGATTTTAAACGACATCGACTATTACGACATTAAAAACGAAAATGAAATTGTTGAAATTATTGATTTTGTCAGCGTCATTAAAGAAATTTCGCATGAGAAAAATTTAAAAAACCTTTGCACGCTTTCCAAAAAACTTTTAAGTTTGGTGCAAGTGGAAAATTTTCTTAAAGAGATCGAGAATGTTCAGCGTCACAGTGAAAACGAACAGGCTGTGGATGTGGTTTTAGGCATACTTGACGAGATTTCCAATTTTAATTTGGATGAAGAGATGAAACTCTCTGACTTTATCTTTTTAATCAAAACAGTTTTTCAAAGTGTGAAAATTGAAACTGTGCCATCTTTTATCGACGCGGTGTATGCTGGCGATGTGACAAAGAGCTATTTTGAAGATGCAAGTTATCTTTTTGTTTTGGGTGCCACAGCAAGCAAACTTCCAAGAACGGAAAAAGACTATGGCATTTTGACAGATGAAGATTTAGGAAAATTATCATATAAGATTGAACCTGAAATTCGTGTTATCAACAGGCGCAACAGGCTTAAACTTTTCGAGGCGTTGCAACATTTCAAAAAGGAGTTATTTGTTTTAACGCCACTTGGGCAAAACGAAAAAAAGGCAAGTTTTGTGGAAGATTTAATTAAAGCTTTTGGCAAAGAAAGCGTGACAAACTATGCAAGTTTTTCAAAGTTTGATAGGGCTGATTTAACTATGGAAGCAAAAATAAAGCTTGCCTCTTTCAATTTGGGAACAACAGGAGTTGCCAGCCAAAATTTCAAAAAAATAGAAAACGCTTTGCCGATAAACTTAAGAAATTCAATATATAAATGTTGCGACGACGACATCTTTTCTTATTCCTATATTGCTTTGCCAACCTCAGTTATAAATGGCAAACTTTCGGCATCGCGACTTGAAAACTATTTTTCTTGCCCTTTCAAACACTTTGTGGCAAACACACTTAAGGTGCAAGAAAAACAATATGCCAAAGAGGACAAAAGAAAGATAGGCATTTTGAAGCACGCTTTGGCACAGAAATTTGTGGAGCAAGGAAATGTTTTCAAAATGACCGACAAAGACATAAACAGGTTTTTGGAGGAGTATTTCTCTTCCACTTGTCATGAGGTTTTTGAAAAGATATCTCTTGAAAACAAAACTTTTATGGCACTTTTAAAGCGTGAATGTTTCAATATGCTTTCAAACATCGTCTATGAGCAGGTGGCAAGCGAGTTTAAACCTGTGGCAACAGAAGAAAGAGTGTTCACTTTAATTGCTGGCGAAAAATTTTCTGGAGTTATTGACAGAGTGGATGTTTATAACAACTATTTTCGCATAATTGACTATAAAACAGGCACGGTCGGCTCGGTTTTAAAAGACCTTGCTTATGGCAAAAAGTTGCAACTATTTTTGTATGGCATGGTCATAAAAGAGAACTTGAAAAAAGAGTGTGCTGGCGTTTACTATTTCGACTGTAAGAATAAGTTTAAAAAGAAGAATAAAAAAGTGAAACTATTGGACGGACTCACGCTAAAAGAAAACGATGTGGTCTATGCCACAGATGTGGCATTTAACGAAGAGGGCGGAAAAAGCAACATTATCGGTGGTGAGCGCAAAAAAGATAAAGGCGACTTTGATTTTAAATATGGGCGTTTTGTGACTAATTTTGATAAACTTTTTGATTATGCTTTAAAGATATCGGAAAACGCAGTGAAGGAGATGAAAGAGGGGTATATCGAGCCAAAGCCACTTGGTGAGGCTTGCACCTATTGCAAATTTAAGTCGATTTGTAAGTTCAACGAAAACGCAGGACGAAAACAGGAGAGTAAGGAGTTTTAATGTATATTAAAGAACAGGACGATGTGCTTAAAAACAACAGCAAAAATTTGATTGTTAGTGCGTCTGCGGGAAGCGGAAAGACGCATGTTTTAATCGAATATATTTCCATGCTGGTGTGCGAAAAAAAGGTGCCAATTAAAAAAATTCTCATTTTGACTTTCACAAAAGCGGCAGCAACCGAGATGAAAGAGAGGCTTCTTAAAAGTTTGAAAGCGGAGAAGATGGACGATTTCATCATCAAGCAAATCGACGACTTATCGGTTTCCAACATCTCCACCATCCACTCTTTTTGTGAGTATTGCTTAAAAAAATATGCCAACATTTTGCATTTGAATGAGAATTTTCAAATTGCGGATGGAAACTTAGCAAAAAAACTTAAAATTTCGGCACTGACAACTGCGATAGAAAAGATGAACAACACTTCCGATATGCTGACTCTTAAATACGCATTTAAAGACGACCGCACTTTGCGCGCCTCGATTTTTGAAATTGAAAACATGGTTTTGTCGGTCAGCGACAAGGAAAAATTTATTTCTGACAACTTAGAAAATAAAAACTTTGAAGAGGCGAAAAAAATCGTTTACGACGCTATTGACGCCAAAATTTTAAGCGTGGTCGAGATTTTAGAAAAATTTCATTTTGATGCTTTTAACTTTAAGTTATCATTTCAATCGGTGCTTGAAGAAAAGGATATTTTGAAAAAGATAGATAAGCTTAATGCTTACAAATTTCCGCCTCTTCCAAAGAAAAATGAGGTTTCCGAAAGCGAGCTTAATCTTCTTAAAAAACTGAAAAGTGATTTAGAAAAATTTTTCGCAAATTTCACCTCTCTTGACCTTGACGAAGAGAAACTTCAAGAAGAAAAGGAAGGAAAACTTGAGAAAGCACTTATGCATTTATATCAAGCCTACAGCGAGGAATATTCGCTTTTGAAAAAGCACGCCAATCTCTTAGATTTTTCCGACTTAGAGCAAAATATGCTTACGCTTTCAGCGCATGAACTTTTTCATGAAGAATTCGAATATGTTTTCATAGACGAATATCAAGACACCAACTCTCTTCAAGAAAAAATTGTGAAAAAAGTGGCAGAAAATTGCCATTTTGTTGCCGTGGGCGATGCCAAGCAAGGTATCTATGGTTTTCGACTTGCAAGTTCCGTCATCTTTTTAAGAGATGTAGAGAATTTTAAAAATGAAGAAAATTCCAATTCACTTTTCTTGCAATCAAATTTTAGAAGTAGCGGAAAAATTTTAAATTTTGTGAATAACATTTTTAAAGATGTTATGACTAAAAAATCAGCAAAGATAGATTACTATCCAAACTCTATGCTAAACCCAATTCGTAAATTTAAGGACGAGGGCATTGCTGTTAAAGTGGATGTCGTTTCTCCTGACGAAAAAGAGGAAAAAGATTTTGAAATATACAGCGTGAAAGAGGACAAACTTGAAAGCGAAGAAAGTTTGAAGGAACTTGAAACGATAAAAATAAGAATCGACGAACTTTTAAAAGAAAAAATATACGATCCTGACACCGACAGTTTTCGCCAAACCGAATTTAAAGATATTGCCATTCTGTCGCGTTCGCGCAACGATTTTTTCAACTTGCTTGGCGCGTATTTGCAAAAAAATGGCTATCCTGTTATCACCAGCACCAAGAAAAATCTTTTGGAAACGCCAGAAATTATGGTGCTGTTAAACCTTCTTAAAATATGCTTGCATCCAAACGATGAGGTGGCACTTTTAAGCGTTCTTCTTTCCGCCTTTGGAAAATTTCAGCCCGAGCAAATCTATTCGTGGAAAAAGGATAGGACTTTTGAGGAACTTTTGCAAGATGAACAGTTTGACGACTTCAAAAATCTTCTTTCCACATTTAAAGAGGAGGCTCTGAGCGTCGGTTACAGGCGAGCGTTTGAAAAAATTTTTGACGATGTGAACTACTATGCATACATAAACGCTCAAAACGACGAAAATTTGATTGCCTCGGTTAAACGCTTTTTAAACGAAATTGATGTTTCCACCTATGCTTTTGATTTGCCAAACTTAATTTCCTATTTCGAGAATGTGGAAATTGAAGACAGTGGTGCAGAAGCGGGCGAAACAAATGCCATACTTCTCACCACCATTCATAAAACCAAGGGGTTGGAATATCCAATAGTCATGATTATTAACGCGGGCAAAAGTTTGAAAAAACAAGGAAGAAGAACAGAAATTCAGATGGACGAAAATTTGGGCGTGTCAGTTTTTCGCTATGAGGGTGATGAGGTGACGAAAACAATAAAACTTCTTGCCAGCGAAATTATTTCTGAAAGAAAGCGTTTTCAAGAAGAAATGATGATTTTTTATGTTGCTTTAACGCGGGCAAAGAACAAACTTTTCATCATTGGCAAACCATTTAGAAACACCTTAAAAATGGTGGATGTTTTAAGTTTTGACTGCTATTTTGATTTCATCTTTAACACTTTAACTTTTGACGAGGTGGAAAAGTTTTTAAATGATGAAAATTTTGTTAAAGGCGATGTAGAGTTCAACCTCATAACCGAGACTGAAAATTTAAAGTTAGAGAAACAGCAATATAGTTACAGCAAACCAGATGAAAACATTGTGAAAGAAATAGAAGAATATTTGAACTTTAAATATATGTTTGATAACGAGAAAAACATAGCTTTCAAAAATTCTGTCACATCTCTCACAAAAAAATATGAAAGCGAGGATGTTTTCTTGCCGACTTCAGAATATGTCAGCACAAGTTCCAAAAACATAGAAATTGGAAATGCCTACCACTTGGCGCTTAAAGTTTTAGATTTTTCTAAGATAAATTCTCTTCAAGATTTACATTTAAATCTAATTTCCAATTCTTGCTATGACGAAATAAAGGAAAATATCGATGAAGAATTATTATTTAAAAACATTCTTCTTCTAAAACCTTTTCAAACAGATTCGGTTTTCAAAGAGCAAGAGTTCGTTATGAAAGATGCCTTTTCGTCGCTTGTGGAGGAGGACGGCTTCAACGATGAAATTATGGTTCAAGGTGTGGTCGACTTTTTCGCTGTCAAAAATAATGGAAAAATTGTTTTAATAGATTATAAATATTCCAATGAAAAAAATCCAGAGAGGTTAGTTAATAGATATAAATTGCAACTTAAACTTTATAAAAAAGCTATTGTTAATGGAATTTTTATGGAAGTTGACGAAGTGTATTTATTAAATCTCAAGTGGAACAAATTAATTAAAGTGGAAATAGATTAAAAGGAAAAATTTAAAAAACTTAAAAAAACGAATAAAAATTGCAAAAAAATAGAGAAAAAATCGATTTTTTCTCTATTTTTTCATTATTTTTCATATATTTTTCTCAATTTTTACTTTTATAAAAAATTCTTAAAATTTAATCTCAAAAAAATTAATAAAAAAATAATAAAAAAATATTTAAAAAAATATGAAAAATTATTAGTAAATATTTTTTTGTTGTGTTATACTATGGATATATTTAGGAGGTTTATATGGGAACAATGTTGGATATTGTTTCAAACTTAATCGATTTTCTTGACCCTCTTGCCACAAGAATTGGCGAAGATGTTCTTTTCATCATCGCTCTTGCAGTGGAAGCGCTTTTGGTTATCTTCTTTTTGGTTAAAAGTGCATATTCCTATGAGGCGTCATTAAACCGAAGTTTAGACAAAATAAATTATTGGCTTTTTGAAAGAAAGGTGATAACCGAAGAGAATATTCGGGAATTTAACACGATCATGAAAACGAAAGCACCAAAAAGGTTGTGCTATTATTGGCAACAATACATATTGTTCCGCGAAGGTCCTCCTTCATCATATATGTCAACCGAAAATTTGGTGGAAAAACCTCTCAAAACATCGTCTTACAATTCCAACATCAAAAACCTCAATGTGATTTCTGCTGTGTGGGCAATTTTCGTTGGGCTTCTCTTCATTCTTGTTGGTCCTGCTGGCGCAGGCGAAACGCTTTCCACTACAAGTTTAGGTGGTGCGATTGCCGTTGTTGCCATGGTGTATTTCATTAATCTTATTTTCACCATATATCTCCGTGCAAGAAAAAATGCCCTTTTAAATTCCATTTTCCAAAATGTTTCGTTGTTTGGAAGATTTATGGACAACGCTTGCATAGACCTACCAACATATATCGACTATCAAATTCTTTTCACACCAGAGGAAATCGAAAAAGGTCAGCCTGTTTTGCGTGAATTTTTGGACTATAAGGCAAGGCGAGAAAAAGAGGAATTTAATAAGGCAAAAGAGCAACAAATTGAATATGAAACTTACGACTTTTCCTCAACAGGTGTCAACGGATCTGTGGTATTAGACAGGGCAATGAAGGAAAGCGAACTGTTTTTAAATAAGAAAGAAAAGATCTATGTTAAGATTGCTCAACTTGAAAGCGAACTTGACACAAGAAAGAAAAACTTTGATAATGTTCAAAAAGACTATCAAAACAAACTTCAAGCGTCAAGAGAAAACATCGACAGGCTTTTGCAACAACAAGAGGAAACCACAAACAGAATTGAAAGCAACTATTTAAGAAAACAACAAACGCAAGAAATTGCTAAGCAAGAACAACTTGAACAAGAGTTTGAACAACAACGCGCAAGGTATTTGTTGGAAAAGCAGGAACTTGAAGAAGAAATCAAGAAAAATAACGAAGAACTTGAAGCCAACAAAAAGAATGTGGAAACTGTTATGCTTGGCGAATATCAAAACTTCTTCGATAATTTCTGCAAGAGTGCTGAAAAAGTTGTGACTGCTGTTATGGCAAACAAACTTGAAAAATTAAAAGCGCAAAATGACGAGCAACAGCAAAGAATAACCGAACTTGAAATCAAAATCAAAAACACTCATCAAGGTGTGTATGACGGCGCGCAAGAAAACGCACAATCAGAAGAGCAAGGGCATTATGACGAAAACGGCAACTTTGTTTACTCGAATGGAACTTACTATGATAAAGATGGGCTTTTCCACAACACCGACGGCAATGTTTATGATGCTGATGGCAACTTTGTGAGAAAAGATGAAGTTAAGCAAGAAGAAAAAGAAGAGAAAGAGGAAGAAAAGAGGGTTGACCTTAACGACCTTAATGCTTTTGATTTCATGACAGATATTTCTGAAAAAGACGATGTTTATGATGTTGCTGAAAATGTCATAAAAAATGTTGATCCTGAAATGGAAGTTGTAAATTCTTCAAAAGAGGAAGAGAAGAAAGCAGAAGAGGAAAAGAAAGATGAAACAAACCTTGAAACTTTCTCGCTTGACGAAGTTAAAGAAACTCCAGAAGTAAAAGAGGAAGAGGTAAAGCAAGAAGAAAAACCTAAGAAAAAGGCTGGCAGACCAAGAAAGATTGTGACTGAAACTCCAAAGCCAAAAGGTCAGCGCGGACGCCCAAGAAAAGCACAAAATGTGGAAACAAAACCAGAAACAACAGCCATAAAGAAAAAACCAGGCAGACCTAAAAAGGCAACCACAGAAGAAGCTAAACCTAAAAAAGCAGTTGGCAGACCAAGAAAAACAGCGGTGGTTGAAACAAAACCTAAGGGCAAGCGCGGTAGGCCAAAAAAGAACATCGACCAAATTGAAGAAATCAACAAGAAGATTTCAGAAGAAAGAAACAAGTTAAGCGAAATGCGAGACAACCTCAACAAAGAATTTGAACTTGCAATTAAAAACTTGGATGAGGCAAAAGTGGCGCAAGATGACGAACGCCGTGAAGAACTCACCAAAGAAATTGAAAAGTTGCAAGAAGAGGCAAAAACCGTGAACGACAGAGATTCTGAAAAAAGAATTGCTGAAATCAATGAAAAACTTGAAAGTTTGATTGAAGAGGTTAAAAAACTTAACTCATAAAAATTAAAGCGTATTAGTTTGTCTAATACGCTTTTTAATTGTTTTAAAGAGTGGTTATGAAACAAAAAAGGATAATTTTTATTATCCTTATTTTCTATCTAAAAAATCCACAGTTCAATAATTCCAGTTGCAAAGCCATAGATTAATGCAACCATTGCCACAATAACAAGAATGGTGGCAAATGCAAGGCAAATTTTTGAGGAGGCGACTTTGCCATTAAACCTCAAACTTCCCGCATTAAAAAAGAGGGCAAGTCCAACAAAATATGCTATGTATGTTAAAGTCAAATATAGGTTTAAAGTGCTTATGATGTCAAGTTCATATAAAAGGAAAAACACCAGCGTTAAAGCACAGAAAAACACACTTATCCATATGTATAGCGACGAGCGACTTCTCATTTTTCCTCCTTTTCAAGATGCGTTTTAAATCAAATATGTATAGATATATGATATTATTATTTGCAATTTAAGTCAAATAATTTTAATATTTTTTCAATTTTCTTCCAAAAATTTAGGAATAAACGAGTCCTCTGCACTGTCAAAATCTTGAAAATAGCCTTTTGTTAACTTATTAAGTGCGCGCTTTTGCACAATCTTATATTCAAGAGGAGTTAGTTTTCGCTTAATTGAACTTTTCGGCGTTGGAGTGAATTGCGACATCACACTGACAATTCTATCAGGAAAGTTTTTCGCGATGTAATCTATAACCTTTAATGAATTATCAATTTCATTCGGTAAAACAAGGTGGCGAATGATAAGCCCTTGCCTTAGAAGGTTATCTTTAAAAACATCCTTTTTTTGCGCGCAAAAATCTAGAACTTTGCTTGCTTTGTCGAAGTAGTCATGGCAATTAGAATATTTTCTTCCCACAAAATTGTCGGCATATTTTAAATCGAGAAGATATATATCCACAAATTCATCCAATTTCTTAAGTATTTCCACTTCTTCATAAGAAGAACTATTCCAAATCACAGGAATTTTTGGGCGGTAGATTTTAAAGGCACTTAAAATTTCATTGGAAAAATGGGTGGGCGTGATGAAATCGAAATAGGAATTATCTTTCTCTTTTTCCCTTAAAAGATTGGCAAATTCCTCCGCCGAATATTCTTTTCCCACTTGCCCGCACGAAATTTCATAGTTTTGGCAATAGTCGCATTTCAAGTTGCAACCAGAAAAGAAGATGGCACAAACTCCTTTTTCGTCGTTCAAACAGGGCTCTTCCCATTTGAAGTGGTCAATGATTTTTGAAATTCTAATTTTATTAAATTCATTGCAAAAGCCCACGTTTTTCCATCGATTGACCTTGCAGTGCCTAGGGCAAATTTCACAAATTTCTTCCACTTTTTTCCCTCTCCAAATATGCGCTGAGTGCTTCCAACCCTTTGCCGACGCCATAACTTTTTGTGCTGGTTTTAATTATTTTTAAATCATTTGGCAACGCGAAATTTCCGTCTTTATCATAAAACAGTTTGGCGCTTGGATGAAAACTTAGCCTATATGTTGTGTTTTCAAAGCCTTTCAGCATTGCTTTTCTTGTGGAGGTGGCATGAATAAAAAACTTTTCACGCTTGCCAACCTCGGCATTCATCATTGGCAAATCAATTTTTTCAGAGTCACCAATAAAAACGCAGGTTGTGATTTCATTATTCTTATCGAAAAATTTTAAAAAACTTTCCACACCACTTTTTTTATCGCGAAAATCTGCTTTCAAATCTTTCACTTTTTCAAAGGTTGCCACGCCGTTTTCATGGTCAATTTTGTCAACTGTTGTGGAGTTTGATTGAATAAGAAACTTAAAATGCTTGCTCAAATTTCCCATTTTAAATAAAAATTCTGTTAGCTCCTCTTTAAGTTCCTCCTCATGTTGCCCAACTTTCGAGGCGGTTATGATAACAAAATCAGCATTATCATGAAAACATCGCAAAAAACTTCTCATGCCATGCTTAAACATATTTCCACCGCGTTTATTTATGTCGTCCACCGTGTCGTTATAATCAATAAAAACAATCGCCTTTTTCATGCCCAAATTATATCACTTTATCCTTTTATTGTCAATTTTGATTAAGAAAAAAGGTTTATGAAAAACATAAGCCTTTAAATCGTTTTTGATTTATGTAAGTATTTATTACATTTCTTTTCCGCCAGTATCTTTTGAAGATGGTTGTGTAGATGCTGTTGTTGGAACTTTTGTGTTTGAATCTTGAGTGCGTTCAGGAGATGGTGAGGTATTTGCTTCCAATGGTTTCGTGGTTAATGGCTCCTTAGGATCTTTTTGAAATGTTGAAGAAGTTGCTCGTGAGGTTTCTTTTCCAGTTTTATCGGTGATAGTGGTTTTTGTGTTTATATTAACATCTTCTCCGTTCTCACAAGTCAGCGTGTCTGACACTTTTGTGCTTTTAATGTTATCGGCACCATTTTCTTTGTTTTTTGGGTTATTTGTGCTTGTTATTGTTCTTGTGATTTTATTGGTATTTCCATTTCCGTCTATTTCATAAGTGGTCTCTCCACCTTCGCTTTTTGCAGGAGCGACACTATTTTCAAGATATTCAGAACTATCTCTTTCTGAGTAAGTTGTATGGTTCCCAGACGAAATAAAATTAAAGCCAGAATTTGAAAATATCGGTTTATCGTATGTTTGGTTATGTTCATTAAGTGCATTTTCGAATGCTTCTTGACGTTTTTTTCTTCCAAAAACACTACCATTGATAGCATTTTTTAAACGGTCAAGTTCGGCTAACTTTTCATTATTTAAAGTTCCTCTATGATGACCAGAAATAACAACATTTCCGTTTGCGTCACCAGATAGGTCATATTCAGTGTAATCTTGTATGGAGCCATTTGATTTATTAATAGGAATATGATATGTTAATTGATTTTTCTCATTCTCGACTCTCTCTTCAAAAATGCGCAATCTATCTGCGCCAGTAGCTCCGCTATAGAAGTAAGCATCATCGGCATCAGCTTCCCTTTTAAGATGGTTTCTTATAGCATCATCCACTTCTTTTGGCGACGCTGTTGCTGGTAAATCCAATGGCGACACATTACTTCTTATCCTCCACCTCTCATCCGTTTCAGGCGGAATTAGTTTTAATTGACTTTCTATTATATTTTTTAAATCTTCATCTGCAATAGAATAGGTTTTACCTAATGCAGATTGTATTATATCTTGTATACTGCCCAATGACATATCTTTCCTCCTTGTTTAATTCTAACAAAAATTCATTTACTATGTCAAATTATTCTTGTGTATTGACATAAAAAATATATTTTTCATAACTTAGAATATGTTTACTTTAAGTTGTTGTTTTATCGTTAAAGATGAAGAAAAAGTGTTGGAAAGAATTTTAAAGGTGGCAAGTGAGTTTGCCGATGAAATTGTGGTCGTGGACACTGGTTCAGCCGACAGCACGGTGGAAATAGCTAAAAAATACACCGATAAAGTTTTTTATTTTCCATGGCAGGATGATTTTTCTAAAGCGAGAAATTTCGCGTTTTCAAAGGCTAGCTGTGAGTATTTAATGTGGCTTGATGCCGACGACTTTATCTTTCCAAAAGATGTGGAAAAAATTAAAAAGTTGAAGGCGAGTGAAATCAACTTTGATGTGGCGTTTTTTAAATATGTGACTGGCTACGACGCAAAATTTAAACCCACATTTATTTTTGAGCGCGAAAGAATTGTGAAAAACGACGGCACTTTCTTTTGGCAAGAGCCTGTGCATGAGGTTATCGTGCCACACGGCTTCGCTTTAAGGCTTGACATTAAAATCTACCACATGAAAAAAGAACGGGTAAGACCTAAGAGAAATCTTGAAATTTATGAGAAAAATTTAGGCAATCTTTCTCCGCGAGCGACTTTTTATTATGCGCGGGAACTATATTACAACCATTTCTATGACAGGGCGATTGCTGAGTTTTCTAAATTTTTAAATATGCATGGCGCGTGGGTGGAGAATAAGATTGAAGCGTGCCTAAACATGAGTTATTGCTTTTTAAGTTTAAACGACACAGAATCAGCCCTCAAAATCCTCTTCCAAAGTTTTGTTTATGACCTACCGCGTGCAGAAATACTTTGCCAAATTGGAAATATTTATCTTAATTCTGACTATCAAAAAGCGATTTACTATTTTTCACTTGCGCTTAAATGCAAAATGAATGTTAACTCTGGTGCTTTTGTTTTGCCAGATTACTATAATTTCTATCCTTCAATTGAACTTTGCGTGCTTTACTATCGTTTGGGCGACTATAAAAAATCGTATAAATTCCATAAGAGAACAAAACGCTTAAAACCAAATCATCCTTCCGTCATTCACAATGAAAAGTTGTTTAACGATTTAAAATCTCAAAATTTAATATAATTTTCTTGTTTTTTGTGTTTAGATGTGGTAAAATATTAAAGAATATATTTAAGGAGCATCAAATGGAAGAAAAAGTTATTAAACCACATCTTGTTAAGCCTCTTTTAGAGCGCGTTATCTATGAAAAATTGCAAAATCCACAAAATGGCGTTATGGTAAATATTAGACCTGAGGATGTTATTGATGTTAAAAAAATCAACGAGGAAATTGTTAGAGCAACTCTCACAAGAAGTTTGATTATCACACCAAATTCTCTTTTGAAACTTTCTGTCACCATGAGTGTGGACATCCCTGTCGATTCCATCGAGTTTTCAAGGCTTCCAGACCCAAAAGACTATATCAGAAACAGCCAACCTGTCAGAATTATGCTTGGATATATCTCCAATCTTATCACAGAATTAACCATTAATTCTGCTGTTGGTCCAATCGTCACTCCACCAAATATTCAAGAGTGAGTAACGTTGTCACTTTTTAGGTTAGTTTGTTGGATGAGGTTTTTAAAAAATATAAAAATATTTTTTGAAAATTTCAAATAAATTGAAAATAAAGAGACATTGTCTCTTTTTGCGGATATAGTACATCGGTAGTATGCGGGCTTCCCAAGCCTGAGAGGTGGGTCCGACTCCCATTATCCGCTCCATATTGTGTTTTAAAGACTATACATATACTATATATTGTATAGTCTTTTAATTTTTCCTTAAAATGTGACTCAATTTGTGAAAAAAGTTTCGTCAAAAGTTTCGTCAAACCTAGGGTATAAATCGCCATATAAATCAAGCAGTTTAGACTTTGGTATGTTTTCCTCGATGTGCGTGTAGATGTCATTTGTTGTGGTTATTGAAGCGTGCCCCAGTTGCATTTGCCTAAATTTATCCTTTGCTCCAAGAAAGTATAGGTTGGCAGAACAAGTGTGCCTCAAACAGTGCAAGCATTTGTTCGTTCCAATTTTCTTTAAGGCTTCGCCAATAATGTGTGTTGCATATTGACTTGAAAATTTAAAATTACCTTTTGGAAGGTTTTGTTTAAGAAAATCGATGAAGCCTTGTGAAACATATACTTTTCTTTTAGCGTTTATCGTTTTTGTTCCGTTTATTTGAATGAAGTGTTTTGCTTCGTTCAAATCTTTTTGCATGTCAAAGTTAATGGCTTCGTCTCTTCTGCATCCAACAATCAAAAGAAACATGGCATAAACATACAAATTTGTTTTTTTGATTTCCTCCAAAAAGGCGACTTGCTCATCATAGGTTAACGATGACCTTATGTTCACATTTTTACGCTTTGGCTTTTCAAGCGGTAAAGTAATATCTTTTTTGATTACCCCAGTCACATATGCTTTTTGCAAAACTCTAACAACCTTTTGAAAAACTTTTTGTCTTAATCGTTCTTTATCGATTTTATCAATCATCACCTGTATTGATTCAGTTGTAAGTTTTGTGATTGCAATTTTATTAAAATTTTTAAGAATATGCTGTCTTAAAGTTCTGTTCCATTCGTCAAGTGTTGATTTTCCATAGTTTTTATTTTTTATGTAATTATCAATGTAAAATTGAAAGTATTGAGCAAAGGTTCGAACCTTAGCGGAAATTTTTATAACATTTCTCACTTGTTTTGGTTCAATTCTTTCAATTTTTGTTAAAAGTTCACGGTAGGTGTTGGCAATAGCATAATATTTCAATCCATTCATTTGTTTGGAATATTCCCAACGACCGTCTGGTCTTCTATAACAATTTTTTCTCATAGTATCTGTTCCTCCTTCCTGGACAGATATTTTTGAGACTTTTGACTTTGTGTTATCAACAAGCAAAAATGGACCGTTCTTTTCCTTCCTGGATTTATCAAAGATTTCTATTTTTTCTAAGCACAGTCCTATTGCCTTTTGATGTTTTGCAATATTGCTTTGGTTTTTTGCAATTTCTTGCTGACTTTGTTCAATTTCATTGTTGTGGAGTTTAATTAACTCCATTTGTTTTTATATATTCTTCCATAGTATTCTCCTTTTACCAATCCACATTTTCGTTTAGGATTGACTTTTTAAGTTTTTCAGTTTCTTTGTTCTTTGCTTTGATTCCAGCGATGTATGCTTCAACTCTGCCACAATCGTCTTCATCTAATGCAAGAATGTCATTACAAAGTTGGCGTTGCAACATAGTCGCTTCTTTTTGCCTTGTTGGGTCATTTATTTGATGTCCAAGCAAATAGTCGACTGAACAATTAAAAAAATCTGCAAGTTTAATTAAATTTTCTATGCTGGGCTGTGTAATTCCTAATTCATAATGGCCTATATTAGTTTTTGGAATTTGTGTTTTTTCGGCTAATTTTCTTTGTGTAAGTCCTGCATTTTTTCTTAATATTTGTAAGTTTTTCATACCACCTCCCATAAACAATCTATATTTTTTTTAAAAAAAATCAAAAAATGGGGCAAATTTGCTTGACAAACCCCTTTTAAAGACTTAAAATAAAATTGAAAAGTCTTGAAATGGGGCAAAATGGGAGGAAATATGCAAGAAAATCAAAAACCAAACGATGTGAAATGGCAGGAGTTCCTAGATTATTGTAAGGAACGCGGACTTCGTCCATGTGAACTGTCAAGTTTAAATAAATTCAAAGCCGAGGTTGGAGTAGGCGCTTAAAAGCGTTCTATTTCGTAAACCGTCGGCTTTATTTTTTAGGAGGAAGAATGAGCGCACCGTTTTCTGTTAGTTTTGACCCTGTGAGGCTTGATAATCGTTTAAGTCCAATGGCGCGAATATTTTACGCAGAAGTTTGCGGAAATGTGACAATCAATCATGGCGCGATTGTGAATGACAGTTATTATGCCAAACTTTTTGATGTTTCAGAAAGGCAAGTTCGAACTTGGCGTAAAGAATTGATAGAGTATGGCTATACTCTTGAAAAAATTGATACGAACATCGGCATGAAGTGTATTTTCCCAACAAAAACAGTTGAAGAAAAAATACTGGCTATGCAAGGACTGAAAAAGCCTAAAGTTCTGAATATAGCATATAGAACGCCCGAAGGCAAAATCTTAAGAAATGCAAGTGAGGCAAAGGTTCATTATGAGGCAAAAATCAATGCTAGTTATATTTCAGAAGAAAATAAATCGAAGTTGTTTTTGTTTATCAATACATTTTTGGAATGTATTTACGACGATACATACTTCAATAAAATCTACGCTAACCAAAAAGTGACAAAGGAGTTCTTTCAG
Organism: uncultured Clostridia bacterium; assembly: GCA_930971385.1. Taxonomy (GTDB): domain Bacteria; phylum Bacillota; class Clostridia; order Christensenellales; family UBA1242; genus Caccovivens. The sequence continues at coordinate 98,994 of CAKNGB010000003.1, forward strand.
TTTGTTCTTAATTGCTTAACAATAGATGAGATTTATTCAAAAGCACTTTTCATTTTCTCAAAAGAGAAGAATAATGACATTCGACAACTTGATTATTATATCATAACAGTTATTGTCAATGCGTATAAGGACGAATTTAACTCTAAAATAGCACACAAAAACAAACAGATTAAACGAAAGGAAATGAAAAAATTATGATTGCGGAAGAAAAAATAGAATTGTTTGGTGT
>CAKNGB010000004.1 GCA_930971385.1 uncultured Clostridia bacterium
TTCAACTATTTAACTTGTAAAATTAGAGTGAGTGTTTCCTCACTCTTTTTTTATTGTTTAAAAAAGACAAAATAATTAACTTTTTTCTAAGTTTACTCTTGATTAAGAGAATAAAATATGTTAAAATAAAGTCCTATTTAAAAGTATTTTTGCTTATTGCATTGATATATTAATGGTTAAAAGAGGAAAAAATGATTAAGAAAAATAACAACCTAATTAAAGTGACAGAAAAAGATATGCCACTTCTTGAAAGTGGTGAAATTTGGAAAGATGTCACTAAAATTGGCAGAAGTGCATTTGAAAAAATAAACAACTTGCAAGAAATTGAGATTCCAGAAAGTGTTGTTGAAATTGATGAGTATGCTTTTTCAGGGTGTGAAAACTTGAAAAGTGTTAAACTGCCAAGTGAAATAAAGGTTGTCAAGCGCGGAACCTTTCAAAATTGTTCAAGTTTGGTTGACATAGAAGTGCCAAATAAAGTTGAGGAAATCGAGTGTGAGGCGTTTTATAATTGTGAGAAACTAACAAAAATCAAATTGCCAGAAAATGTCACTTTAAGTTGTGCAGTGTTTGGCAATTGTTTTATGCTTGAGGAAGTTTTGACAAAATCAATCAATACCGTTGGCGAATTTGCTTTTATGAATTGCAGGAAACTAAAAAAAATGCCTCAACAAAAAAGCATACACATTTCAGAGGGGGAGTTTGCTGGTTGCGAGAGGCTAAAAGATGAAATCACAAACAGAGTGCGTGTGGTGGAAAAAAAGGCGTTTTGCGACTGCTTGGGATTAACAAGCCTTATAATTCCAGAAAGTGTTGTTGAAATTGATGACAATGCTTTTTGTGGATGCAAAAATTTGAGCATTGTTTTAATTCCTGACAGTGTGGAAGAATTTGGTTTTGATGTTTTTGAAGGCTGTGATAACTTAAAGTTTATATTTGCGGGAAACAATCTTAAAAAAATGCTACCTCCACCATTCAAGAAAAAAGTCATAGACCTTAAAAGCACGCCAGAAAAGTTTTTGGACTTACCAAGTGAACTTTTTAAAGATGAAAGATTAATTAAAACTTTGTTTGACACTATAAAATTCGGTATTATTGAACAAGTTTATGAAAGGCCACGCCTTTTTGAAGAATATAAGGCATATTGTTTAAAGGTGTTGCGTGCGTCGACAATGAAAATTAAAAATCCAAAATTAACTGCAAAAGATATGGAGGGAATTATTAATCCTACTGAAAAAAGTAAATTTATTAAGGATATAAAATAATTTTGAAATTATCTTGAAAATTGTGGAGAAATAGGATATAATAAAAAAGAGGTGAAAATATGGAAGAAAAATATCAAATTGTTGGTTCGTTTGGTGACGGCAAGGCGCTAATTAAAATGAATGACGGAAGTGGCTATTCTATTATGTATAGAAACGGTAGGGTTTCCTCGGCAAGATTTGAAAAAATAACAGAATTTGATATGTATGGCTTTGCAATGGTTTATAGAAAAGGCGACGAGAAACCTACTTTAATGATCGATAGAGGTGGTGATATTTATCAAATAACAAAGGTGGTTGATAAATTATCAACTATTGAAACTGCCGAGGAAAGAAAAATTAGCGCTAGAAAAGCAGAAATTGATGTCAATGCTGAAATTAGGAAAAAGGGTAAAATTAGAACATTTTAATTTGCGAAAAATGTTGTAAAAAGAGGATATTTTTAATATCCTTTTTTTGACGCCAAATCTTTCAATTTTTCGACGAAATCACAAAAGAAAAAACATATTAATCATTGGAGTTTTCTTCTATTTATTATATAATTTTTCGCGTAGGAGGAATTATATGAGAAACGACATTTTAAAATCATTCGCCTTAAAGGCAAAAAAGAAATTATTGGGAAAAGAAAATGAGGTTCGCGCAAAAATCAAAGTGATTTCTTTCGAGGATGAAGCATTTAAGGAAAAAGTGGAATATTTGGTTTCTAAAGAGGATGAAATTTTTAATCCTATCCACTTTCTTATGGATGATAAAGTGATGAGGTCGCTGGATAGTGCTGGAAAAGAAAGATATCTTCTTTCCACCATCGACAAATATATGCGATACAAAAATGAAATAATTGAGGAGAAGAGTTGTTAGCAACTTTTTTCTTTTTTACATATATAGATATATGGAAAAGAGAGTTAAGTTTATCGGCGAAAACAAGATTGGTAAAAATGTGAAGATAACAGGTGACTCGGTCATTGAAAATTCGATTATTGGCGACAACACTGAAATTATAAGTTCGCATATTTTTGAAAGTGAGATTGGAAAAAATTGCAAGATTGGTCCTTTTACGCATCTAAGAAAAGGCACAAAGCTTGCTGACAGCGTCAAGGTCGGCTCGTTTGTGGAAATTAAAAACAGCGAAATTGGAGAGCACAGCAAAGTTCCACATTTTGCTTACATTGGCGATGCAAAAATCGGCAAACGTGTTAATGTTGGTTGTGGTGTTGTGTTTGCAAACTATGACGGAAAAAATAAACATCAAACTGTGATTGGAGATGATGTTTTTATCGGCGCAAATGTCAACATTGTGGCGCCAGTTAAAATTGCCGACAAAACCTATATTTGCGCAGGAACAACTGTGACAAAAGACACTGAAATTGGCGATTTTGTGATTGGAAGAGTGCGTCAAGAAAATAAGAAAAATAATAAAGTTAGATATAATTAAACGAAATATTTTTTATCGTTTAAAATAAAGGAAAAAACAAAAATTCCTTTAAATTTAAAAAAATGCTAAAAAAATCAAATTTTTTAGTGTTTTTATTTATTTTTTTAAGATTTTTCTTAAATATATTTTTTTAAATTTATTTATATTTTATGTGAATTATCTTGTAAATTTTTTCATATTTTGCTAAAATAAATATACGAAGGTGAAATATGAAATCAATTTATAAATTTTATAAGGAAAGGCTGATTGAAATCAGCGGTAAGAACAGAAGTTTATATTCAAGGAATATAAGCAAAAAATACGCCTATGACGCTGGCGCTTTAATTGGAAATGATAAGGACGAGTTCCAAGAATTTTTCCAATTTTTGTGGAAAGGCAAACGCACAAGTTATGCGCTCATCAAAAAAGAGAATAAAGAGAGAATCTATCAAAATTTTAATCTCGACGCCAAGGTGAAAGCACAATTTAAAGATATGGACAACATGACGCCAGAGGAAAAGCGCAGTGAAAACTTGAGGCGTGAAAGAGTAAAACGCGAAGAGGGTAAAAAGATTATAACCTCGCAGGTAAATTCTCTTAAACTTTTGAAAAGAGAGATTGAAGAGTTTGCAAAGGAAACAGGTAGATATGAACTTTTTGTGGGCTATCCTTTTGTGACTGGATATTTAAACAAAGACATCACAATCAAAGCGCCTCTCATTCTTTTTCCAGTTGTTATCAATGTGGAAAACGACACCACTGTTTCCATTGAAGCAAAACACGATGAATTTGTGCAATTCAATAAGGTGCTTATGCTTGCCTATGCCAAGGAACATCGTTTAAACACCGACGGCATGATTATGGAATTTGATAATCTCATGGACTATAAACTTAAATCGGTGAAAGATGTTTTAGACTATCTTTCTGCCTATGGTTTTAAGTTTGAAGTTGACCGTAAGTTTGATAATGGGCTTGTTAAGTTTGATGATATTAAAGAACAAAATTTCAAGTTTGACCTTAAAATTGTCAATTCCTGCGTGATTGGAAGATTTCCTCTTGCCAACTCCATATACAACGACTACACACTTCTTGAAAAGCATGGCTTAACAAGCACAGCCATCAAACAACTTTTGGAAGGAAAGAATGCTAAGAAAAACAAGAAGTATGACGAGCGAATTTACACCATCAACGACCTTGACTATGCGCAAGAAAGCGCCATTCAAAAGTTGAACGAGTCGGGTAACCTTGTTATCTATGGTCCTCCTGGAACTGGTAAGTCGCAAACCATTGTTAACATAATTTCGGACGCACTTTGCAAAAACAAAAAGGTCTTGGTTGTTTCGCAAAAAAAGGCTGCGCTCGATGTTGTTTTCAACCGTCTTAAAACTTTAAATTCCAAGTGTATGTTCATAACGGATGCCGAAAAAAATAAAGTGGCGTTTTATGAAAGATGCAATCAAATGCACCAGGCGGTGATGAACAGCGGAAAAAGTTTGGAGACTCGCGCAGACTTCGACCTTGTGGAAGAGAATATCAAAAAAGAAGAAAAGGAACTTCAAATAATCTCCGACACCTTATTCACCAAAACACCTTTTGGCTTGTCACTTCAAGAGATGTATACCAATTCTGCTAAAATTGGCAAGCGTAGTTTTGATTATGTGCTATATAAACTTATGCTTAAAAATAAAGAGTTGATGTCGATGGACTATAAAAAACTGTCCTCAACTTTAAGGCTTATACGCGACAAAAACAAGGCATCGCTTTATTATCGCTACATCGAACTTAAAAAGAATAATCCTCTTATCGACCACATAAAGCCAGATGTTGAAGTTCATGTTATTAATCAATTAAAAACCTATATAAAAGAGATAACTGCAAGAAACATTGTGCCTTTCGACACAGCAAAACATCCTCATGCAAGGCAACTTATGATATATATGCTAGAGAATGGCGTGGAAAATATTGACGATATGAAACCTCTCATCAAGATGATAACGGAGGTTGAGAATAAGAAATTGCACTCAGCACTCAAATGGTCGAAAGTTTTGTTCCCAGCATATCCATTTGTGAAGCATAAGATGAACAAAAAGGAAGAGGAAATAACCGAAAGTTTCAAAAGCACCATGGAAGATATTGAAAATTACATAAGTAATTATTCTCTTCTTAACAAAGTGCTTGACCGCAAAGGCTATCTCATGACCATCGATAACCTAATCAATGGAAACTCCATTTTCTTGCGACTTCTTCTGAATGCGCTTGAAGACTACTTGGAAATTCGAGATGTCAATGTGTCCTTACAAGGCTTGACTGAAGAAGAAAAGGTGATTTTAAACTTTGCTTATGAAAACTCCAAAAACGCCAGACAATATCGTGAAATCGTCGACAAGATTTTGGAGATAAGAGTTTATCATGAAGCGATTAAATATGAAGAAATCAATAAGGATAAACTTTCCATAATTATCGACTTTGAAAACATAAGAAACAGAATTTTGTCGCTTAAAAAAGATGAAAAACAAATCTCCATGAATATTTGCCTTGGAAAATTTAAGGATGAATATTTTGAATACTATAACAATAGCCCAGAAAGCAAAAATTACCTATACCAAATCACCAAACAACAAGGGCTGTTGCCGATAAGAAAAATGATGGATTTGTATAACGATTTCCTTCTTAAACTTTTTCCATGCTGGCTTTTGTCGCCAGAAAGCGTTTCCACAATTTTCCCTCTTAAAAAGGAGATGTTTGACATTATCTTGTTTGATGAGGCAAGTCAGGTGTTCATTGAAAACACACTTCCAACAATATATCGCGGGAAGGCAATTGTGGTTGCAGGCGACTCGAAGCAGTTAAGACCAACTGCGACCTTTGTTAAAAGATATATGGGCAATGACAGCGACGACGAACTTGACCTTGCCACACAAGCCGCTCTTGAAGTGGAAAGTTTACTGGACCTTGCAACTTCTCGTTTCACAAGCACAAATTTGACCTATCACTATCGAAGTAAAAATGAAGAACTTATCGACTTTTCCAACTATGCTTTCTACGATGGTAAACTTCAAATTGCGCCAAACATCTCAAAAAATGTTGGAAATAAGCCTATTGAAAGAATTAAAGTTAATGGTAAGTGGCTTGGCAGACGCAATGAAGCAGAGGCAGATGCGGTTGTGGCGCTTCTTAAAAAACTTATCAAAAACAAGAGAAATAAGTCATCAATTGGAATTATCACCTTTAACACTGAACAAGAAAATGCGATTGAAGATGCTATTGACGAGGAGTGCCAAAAAGATTCCGCTTTTCGTGATGCGTTTATTCGCGAGCAAAACAGAAGGGAAAACAACGAGGACACCTCAATTTTCATTAAAAACTTGGAAAACGTGCAAGGTGACGAGCGCGATATCATAATATTCAGCATTGGATACGCAAGAAATGAATATGGCAAAGTTGTGGCTCACTTTGGCACGCTTTCGGTTGAGGGCGGGGAAAACAGGCTTAACGTTGCCATCACTCGTGCAAAAGAAAAAATATATGTTGTGACCAGCATCGAGCCAGAAGAACTTTTGGTGGAAGGCTCAAAAAATGCTGGACCTAAGATTTTCAAGAGTTATCTTAAATATGTCAGAGCGGTTTCCAACAAGAAAAATAAGGAAGCGCAATTCATTCTCGACAGTTTCAAACCATCTCTTCCTCAGGCTCAAGCAGATGAAGTTGTCAATCAACTTGAATATGAAATTAAGGAAGCACTTGTTAAACTTGGCTATAGCGTGGAAACGAACTTGGGCAACACGGACTATAAACTTTCGCTTGCAGTTTACGATAAAGCTAGAGATAGATATTTACTTGGAATTGAATGTGACTATGCGGCATTCAAAAGCAGTGATTCCATCATGGAGCGTGATGTTTATCGCAACAAATTTTTGGAGTCTCGCGGATGGAGTATTATGAGGGTTTGGAGCCGAGATTGGTGGATGAATAAGGAAAAAGTCATCAACTCCATTGTGAAAGCAATAAACATAAACAAGAAAAAGTTGGATGCACAGCAAACAAAATAAGGAGATTAAATATCTCCTTTTTTATTTAAAAATATTTTAAAATAAATAAAAAAGCAATTTTTTATGCATTTTTTATCGTTTTTGCATGGTATTTTAACGATTTTTTTATATTTTTTATATTTTTTATTTAAATTTTATTTTTGAATATATTTTTCTTAAATTATTTTTTTAATTTATTCTTAATTAATTTTGAATTTATTTTAGTTAGAATATCACATTCTTGTTTTAAATTTTCAAGTCTAAATATTAAAAAGTTGGCAAAAATTTTTATGTGGATATTCTCCTTTTGATAGTCCTATCTTTTTACAGTTTGAAAGGATACCTAAAAGGTGCCGTTAAAATGTTTCTTTCCATCGTCGGCACAACCTTTATCATCTTTTTGGCATATTTTTTGGCGAAAGACTTAATGGTAAATTTTGAAAATGGTATGATTTTTGATTTTTTTAACAACTTCTATGTAAACCTCTTCAACAAGTTTGTGCCAGGAGAATTTTCCTCAATTGATGAACTTGTAAATTCTTTAGGTGGCGTGTTCAGCGTGCTTTCAATTATTTTGGAGGACATATCTTTTGACGGTGTTTTATCTTGCGGTCATATTGTGGGACCAACGCTTGCAAGGCTGACAATAAACATTCTTTTGTTTCTAATCCTCTTTTTTCTTCTGCACTTTCTTATCAAAATTTTTTCGCTATTAATAAATAAAATGATAAACTTTGCAGGTTTATCATTTGCCAATCGAATGTTAGGTTTGGTTTTGGGTTTACTTAAAGGCGCTGTGGTGTTTGCCATAATTTTTCTGTGTCTTTCAACGCTTGCAAGTTTAAATTTAAGTGAAGGTTTAACCAACTTTGTGCAAAGTGGATTTCTTTCCAACTTTATCTATGAAAACTATATAACCAAAATCTTTTCCTTTATATATCATATTTAAAATCATCAAATTCTAAATTTGTGGTTTGAGAAATGGAAGGAATATTGGAAATCTCTTCTTTCATTCGGTCAATCTCTTGGTTATAGTGGATGATAAGGGCAAGTTCCACAATCACAGCCGCAGTTAATAAGGCGATTAGAACATATGAAAAAATATTAAAGAAACTAATTTTCTTTTTTTCTTCTTTAACTTCTTTTCTTTTTTCTTCCATGTTTAATATTATAGCAAATTTTTCTTGTCAGTGCAAACATATTTTGCGCAATTGTTTTTTCAATTGAAAAGGAAAGAAGAAAAGCAAAGAGTGAAAACCATCTCAGTTCGCCATAGTTAAAAATTAAATTGATTAAAAAATAAGTAAAACTTGATAAAAAAACGCAAAAAAATAGTAAAAAATTAGAAAAAAACTTATTTTTTACCTTATTTTCTATGATTTTTTGAAAATCAAAAATTAAGCCACATAAAAATCCGCACAAAACAAAAAGGAAAAACACGCCAAGTTGGGCTTGTGTTTCGTATAGCATTATTTAAATATCCTTTTCAAAAAAGAGGTTTTCTCTTGCTTGTGGCTATATTTCACCTCTTTAATTTCTCCTGAAAACTCCACTTCTTTATCGTCTAGGTTTAGTTTCACAACTTCCATGTTGCTTCCAGAAATTATCATGGTGGCGTCGTTAATTTCCACAACTGCTTGCGTGAGTGTGGAGGATATTACCTTTGTTGCTCCAAAAATTGTGATAAGTTTTCGGCTGTCTATAATCACTTTATCTTCCATTTTAACTCCTTATAAAAATTTATGCGCTTTTTGCTTTCCTTAGAATATTTTGTTGAAAAAAGTTTGGAAATAAGTTAAAATATAACTATGTTTAAAAAGGAAATAAAAATTGATAAAGCGAAAAAATTGTTGGAAACGCTTGCTGATAACGGCTTTTCATATTCTCTTGCCAACAAACTTTTAAGGAATAAGGATGTGCGCGTCAATGGAAAAGTTTGCAAGGAAAATGTGAAACTTGCGGTCGGTGACTTAGTTACTGTGTTTTATAAGGAAGAGGTTAAAAAGTTTCATGTGGTGTTTGAAAGTGAAAATGTGCTCATCATCTGTAAAGAGGCAAGTTTTATGAGTGAGGAAGTGGAAAAAGAAACAGGGGCATTTCTTGTGCATAGGCTGGACAGAAACACGGAAGGCCTGATGGTGCTTGCCAAGAATTTGGAAGCAAAAACAAAACTTGAAAAGGCTTTTAAAAATCACAAAGTGGAGAAGTTTTATTTATGCGAGGTGGTTGGCTTTTTTCAAACAAACAAACTTTTCACCGCCTATCTTGTTAAGGATGCCGAAAAGTCAGTTGTGAAAATTTATGACAAAAATGTTGCCGGGTCGCAAAAAATTCAAACTCGTGTGGAAACTTTGAAAGCGAAAAAAGAAAGCAGTCTTTTGAAAGTGGAAATTATAAGCGGAAAAACTCATCAAATAAGGGCACACTTAGCACATCTAGGTCACGCAATTATTGGCGACGGTAAGTATGGCAAGCGAGAGGACTTTCAGAGATTCAAAGAAAAACATCAAAAACTGTTTGCCTATTCTCTTCACTTCAAAGATGTTGGAATTGAAGAGCTTGACAATCAAACTTTTCAAAAATATCCAAAGTGGATGGATAATGTGAATTTGTGACAAAAGAAAACTTTCGTGCATAAAAGATAGAAATGGATAAGAAAATTTTTGTGAAAAATTCCTATTATGAAGGACTTCTGCAAGATTTATTTTGCGGAAATGATGGATTTTTTTCAATTTTTATGCATTTTTTCTATCAATATAATCAAATTTTTTGCTTCAATCAAAATTTTAAGGAAGAATTTAAGTTGCTATGCGGTAAGGAACTTGAAGCCTGTGAAATTATCTCTGCGCTTATCATTCAAATTGGAGGAGATGCAAAATATTATTCTTCTATGCGAAAGTTTTTAAGTGGAAGTAAAATTGATTATGTTAAGAACTTCAAAATGATGTTGGAAAATGATATTGAACTTATTGAGAAGAGTTTGTTGGATGTTAAGAGCGCGCTTTGCAAGATTGAAAATATGCAAATAAAAACAGAACTTAGAAAAATTCTGGTCCTAAAAAATGAGGAGCTTGAAATCATCAAAAAAATCTATCTAAATGTGATTGAAAACAAAAATTCATAAAAATCATTTAAAAATGATAAAAAAAATAGGTTTTTTCTTAAAAAATAGCAATTTTTATGCTATTTTTTATTTTTTTAAGATTTTATTAGAAATATTTTTCTAAATTTAAAACTCGTGCGAAAAATGTTTTTTTATTTATTTTTCAAATATAAAATCTTTTTCTCTTTTAAAAAACTAAGCGGTGCTTTTAAAATCAGAAATTTTTATTTAATTAATATAATATTTTTTATGAATTTATTTGATAAATTTATCCGTTTAGTGTTAGAATATATTTAGTAAATGCCTAATTCTCATAGCTATAAAATTTTAACGAGAGAGGTTAAGTATGAAAAAATTTAGTTTCGCTTTTGCCACAATGCTGACGCTTGTTTTGGGCGTGGTGCTTTCGGCTTGCACTTTTAAAACTCCTGAGGCTGTTTTCAGCGCAGAGGAAATTGTGATTTCACTTGGTGAGGAAGTGAATCTTAATGAATATCTTTCCACAAACGAAGTGGAAAAAAGTGAGGTGGAATTTGCTTTTTCCAATTCCTCTTTTTTCTCTGTTAATGACGGCATAGTCACGCCAACAAGCCATGGGCAAACAAATGTGTATGCTGTTTTAAACGGCAACAGTCTTGCCAGCACAAAACTTATTGTGAAAAAGCAGTTTGAAAGCGTTGCCAACATTCAAATGAACGACGATGGGCTTCTTTCTTGGAACAGAGTGATTGACAGATTTGACGAAACAGAGAATTTCACATCGCCAAGCGAGTATCTTCTTGAAATTGAATTTGAAAATATCGAAACTGGCGAAACATCCTCTCAAAATTTAACCACAAGCACTAATTCCTATCAACTTGTGGAGAACGGAAGATACGCAATTTCGCTCACCGCTCTTGGCGAGGGAAAGTTTGACTCGTCAACTCCTACCACTGAAACAATTTATTTAGGATATATGCCACAGCTAGCGCGCGAAGATTTTTCCTTTAATTCTGAAACAAGTGAAATGACTTGGTCAAATGTTGCAGGGGCGGACTATTCAGTTTATTTTAACAATCAACTTCTCTCTGAACATCAGATAGGAAATTCATATAATTTGACATCAAATTTGGAGAGTTTGCCTTCAAACACAGCCTACTCTTTCAGCGTTGTTGTGCATGACGCCGACGGCGACGAGGATGAGAGAATAAGCGTGCAAAGTGAAGAGGTGGAGATAAACAAAATCGAAAGCGCCACTGCAACTCCAACATTTAGCAACGAAGAAGGCGGATATTTAAGTTTCAACTTACCAGAAAATTCTGCAAGGGTGGCAATTTATATTGGCGAGGAAGAGTTTTCTGTGAACAGCAACACGCCTAACACCACTTTTGAAGGCTTAGAGTTTGGCAAGCACTATCTTGAATATCGCGCCATTGGAAAAGCAAGCGACACAGCAGGCGTTTTCTATGCTAACAGTTCGCTTTCTCAATTTGGATATATCTATAAACTTTCTCCTCTTGAAATTTCTGGAAGAGGCGAAAATGAGCCAAATGGCACAAGTTTTAACTATCACGCCACCACCGAAGATTCGGTGTCTGCCACAAATTTCAGAGTGTTATTAAATGGTGAATTTTCTGAAACGCACCAAGGCTTTTTGGATGACACCTTTGACATCGACACCTCTTGCGTTGTTAACGAGGCGGGAGAATACTCTCTTGTTGCTTACAACATTCCAACCGAACAGCGTGTGATTTTTGAAGATGACGATTGCGTTGTGATTAACTCTAACCAAAGCAATGCTCTTTCTTTTGTTAAACTTTCCGCTTTCAGGGAGTTTGAAAACGGCGAAACAGTTCAGCATAGTTATCAAGACGGAAATTCTCAAATTTCCTTTAACCTTGTGGAAAATGCAGACACATACTCTCTTTACATCGAAAATTCTGGCGAAGATGAGCTTGTTGAAAATTCGCTATACTCATATTTAGACGGCACCTTCACTTTTAACGGCAGGCTGGAAGATGTTTTAGAGGTGGAAGATGAGGTCACTTTAAAAGTGGTGGCTCAAAGAGAGGATGACTTAACCACAATATCCTCCATGACAACAAAAACACTTTCAAGATTGGAAACTCCAACAAGTGAAAGTGGAAATTCCACTGACACCACATACACTTGGAATGCGGTGGACGGCGCCGAGAACTATCTTGTTAAATATGCCGTAATCACAAAACAGCAGTTTGAAGGTGGCGTGGAAAGTTTAGGCGAACTTAGCTTAGAGGAAACCACATCTAACTCTAACAGCATTGAACTTGTGGGTGGAAATTATTACTACATTGAAATTGTTGCCAACCCTTCCGATGAATTAAATCACCTATCCAGCCAAAGATTCCAAAATGTTTTCTATATCTCAAAATATATGGATAAGCCAACACTCAACTTTGGCTTTAACGAAGATTTTATTGGTGACCTAACTGGCGGAACGGGATATTTCATAAACATACATAATGTTGAGAATTTAGAGAGCATAATCGTGCAAATTGGCGAAGAGGTTGTGCCATTCTATTCCTTAGGCGAAAATGAAACAAACTATCGTTTCACACAATCTTTCGACGATGGTGCTTTAATTGAAATCACCTTGCGCTCAACTGATCCAACAATCTATCTCGACACACTTTACACCTTGGAAGTCATTAAACTTGCCAGCGTTAACTATTATGATTTATCTTTCGACGAACTGACAACAACTTTAACTCTTTCTGGCGGAAGAGAAGGCGTGACAGAGATTAGAATTTATGATGTTAACAGTCCTGATGACCAAACAATCACGGCGAACACCGATGCAGAATTCCCAATCACCAACATCACAAACACAGAAATTGCCTTTCTTCTTAAAGGTAGCGTTTTTGAAGATAATCTCTTTGAAATTGTGGATGATAAGGTGTATCTCGACAGCGATTTAGTTACATTTAATGTTAGAAGGCTTGCTAACTCCACCGAATTTGCCTATAGAAATGGCGACCTTGTTTTTGAGGCGGGTGAAACGAGAAGTGACGGTCACTTTGTGCTTGATATGTTCATGCAAGATGTCAACTCCAACGAAACTAAGGTGGCTGTGCATTTTGAAAACGAAGTGCGAGCGGTTATCGACAGCGAAACGATTTCACTTTCTGGAAATTATCTTTCTAATACAGATTCCTCCTACACCATCGATTTTGAACTTCTTCTTGCCAACTTAATGGAAAACGAAACTTTTGCAAGTGTTTATAATCAAACTTTGGAAGTGGAATTTGGGCTTTATTACTTTAACACCTCTTTCCAAAGCGGAGTTATCTATCTCTCTTCAAAATACGCAACTTTGAAAAGCGATGCCTCGCAAAACCTTTTGACAATTCAAAAAATGGCAAGCCCAACAATAACATATGACAGAGATTCAAACTCGATTGTTTGGTCGGCGATTGGCGAAAGCGCGGAAACGACATATTCGGTTATCAATTTAAACACAAGCGAAACGCTTTCCACAACACCAACTGCTTCATATCGCGTGGACCTTTCTTCCTTAACGCTTTCCTTAGATCATCGTTTTGCAGTTAGCGCATCAAATCCAGAGTTTTTGGAATCGGGGCTTTCGAATGAAATAATCTTATATCTTCTTTCTCCAATAAGAGAAGTTAAACTAAGCGAAAACACCATTCAAGTTTCGCCAAGCACTTTGGATGCAGGCTACATCGCCTCGGTTGGAGTGCAAATTGAAAGCGCAGAAGAAAGTTTTGAACAAATTAGTGGCGAGGCGTTTAATATTGCCATAACTTCTTCTGGCGAATATGTTTTAAGATTTATTGGTAATGATGGTTTGGCAGAGAATGGAAGATATATTTTAAATTCTGAAACATCCACTTTCACTTTGCAAGCGCTTTCAACCTTGGCGCCAGCAAACACCAACATCACCTACAGCGAAAGCACCATTTCGTTTGAAAGATTTGGAGAAGAAGCAAACCTTCAAAGTTTATCTTATAGATTGGTGTTCACAGACTCCACTGGAAACACGGCAAGAATTCATTTGACGGATAACTCTTATTCAATTTCAGAACTTAGCGAACTTAATCCACTCAATCCTCTTGTTGAAGGCGAGATTACCATTGATGTTTATGCAGTTTTAGACACTTACAATGTTTCATCTGGTGGAATTGTTTACTTCAATAATGTTGCCACCACAATTGACAAATTATCGACCTTTAATGCTTACACCTATACACAAACTTCAATAAACAAATTGACTTCTCCAACAATCACCAACATTGAATTTGTTTACACAGGAAGTGAAGATGGCACTTTAAGCGACGCAATGTTAAGACCAGATATGCAAATCACAGTGACGGCATCTTATTCCGAAAACGAAACCTTACTCGTCTATTTTGGTGATCATGAAAGTTATGTGGCTCAAGAAGAGTGCGACAACAGTGGAACTTACACAATCACCATACCTTTTGAAACTTACAGCGACTATCTTGCAGTGGGCGAGGGCACAAACGTCATAGTTTACGGCACAAGCACAGTGAACTTGCCATCTTCGTCAAGTTATGTCACCGTTCACAGAAATTCACCACTTCTATCCATTTCACAAAATGCGGATGAGGAAAAATTCAACAATTTAATCACAATTTCCTTTGCAAGCCCTGACGATTTACAATATGCCACTGGTGGTGTGATTTTGAAAATCACCTACACGCCAAATGATGAAGGTGTGCGAGAAATTTTCTATCAAATTCCTTCTTCAAACTATCTTGACGATGGCACAATAACCTATGATTTAACCTCATTCTTTGCTGAAAACATGGAAATGGGCGGAATCATCAACTATTCAGCGTTTATCAACAATTTCAGTGCTGACGGCAAATATTGTCTTTCTTCAGAAATGGTTTACAGCGCGCAATATCAAATTCTAACAAGCCCAAATTTCAATGATAACATCGCAATTGGAAATGGCGGAATAACAATTGGAAACACCATCAACACCACGAACACTGAATACATCATTTCCTACACCGATGAAACTGGCGCGGGAAGTATTACAATTGGAAGCGCACAAAACTATTTCTTTGAATATCCAGATGTTTGGGCAACGGGAATGGAATATACGCTGACGATAACTGCAGTGGAAAATGGATACATCTCTTCCGTTCCAAGCGTTCTTGAAGTTTCTATGAGTAGACTTAGTCGCGTTCAAAATGTTGTTTTAAGCCGAGACGAGTTAGATAATTCTCTTTTAACTCTTTCTTGGGATGTTGTTAACAACGCTTCTTCCTATCGCATAAGAGCATATGTCACTGGCGAAGAGGAAGTTTTTGTGGGCGAAGTAACTGTCACAGACACAGATGTTTCCATGAATGAAATTTTTGGAGATAACTATGCGTCTCTATCCTCTTATATAACGCTTGGCGCGAATATGAGATTTGAAATTGTCAGCTGTTCGGATAATCCGACCTACACCAATTCTTCCATTCGCTATGTTTCGGCAACATTTTTGGCAAACACATTAAGCCCAGCAGAAAGTGGTGAAGATTTCATGGTTTCACCTGACGGTCAACTTTATTTTGCCACCGCAATCGGCGAAAGATATTTATATAGAATTCTCTCAACCGCTGGCAACGCGCTGACCGCTTGGCAAGAGGTGGAAGGCTATGGAAGTTATTATGTTGTGGAACTGTCTAATGTGGACGAGATAACCACGCAAGAACTTTTCCGTTTGCAAGTTGTTATGCTTGGAAATGCCACAACAGATGGAATTAGCTATAACGACGACAGCATTGAACTCATATTAGACTCTGCCTATGTTTCCAGCGAACGCACATTCCGCATTTCTCCACCTGTTCATTCCGTGGGCATAAATGTGGAAGATAACAGCAAATTCACTGTTTCACTTGAAAGCGAAAACTCAAAACTCTATGTTAACACGGAAAACTCGTTCTCACTTGGAAATTTTGTTAACTTAAACATCGACCAAACGAACTATCAAGTTGACGGCGCATACTATGTTTTCAATGTTGACACTTCCACAATTTTTGATAACTATGATATTGCAGAAACTGGCCCTCTATATTTCTATGTGCTTCAAACAAGCGAAGAGCATAACTACATCATAAGCAAACCTTACGAATTTGAATTTTTGATTGATAATTCGTCAGCAATTAAAGAAGTTAGAAAGATAACCGAGGGCGACGATGCCGATTTAACTAAAACCTATATAGTTTTTGACCAAACTTCTCCACGCCAAATTGTTGGTTTCAATCTTAAAATTGAATTCTCAAACGGCGATGAAACTTATGTTAGTAAGGTGGCGTTAAATTCAGATGAATGCATAATTAACGAAGAGGCTAATGAAATAAGTTTCAATCTCACCGACATTTTAAGACGCGAAAGTGTTGACCATAGTTATGGCGTTTACAAACTTTACATTTCAGTGATTAAAGCGGAAGGCGAAAATATATATTTCAGTAACTACATAACAGATTTTAACGACCGCGAACTTGAATTTACCAAAATCTTGGAGGCGGAAAGGCTATATCTCAGTGGAGGAAACATCTATTGGGAAGTTAACGAAACTGAAGAACACACTGAAATGGTGGAAAAATTCTATATTTACGCCACAAATGTTGATGACGAAAACCTTTACAACATCTATCAAACAGAAGATAACACTTCTCGCTCGCTTGACGCTTCATATATAGGTGGTGACAACAGTGCCTACTACATTTCCATTGTGCTTGTTAACAGTGACCCATGGATAATCGCTTCCAATCCTAAATATGTGGAAACGGCAAGTGGCGAATTGCAAGAGGTTGTGAGAAACAAGTTTAATTCGCTTCTCACGCTTAACTCGAATGGTGAGCTTTCAATTGATTGGAACAGCAACAGCGCAGAAAGCACAGAGGAAAATGATATCTACAAACTTTTAACCATGTTTGGTGATTTACAAGCAATCAACTCCACAACTGCAAATCAATTTGTTAATAGCACCTTTGAATTTCCATTCACCATGAACATCACTGACCTTGTTAACAACCGCATTTTAGTTCAGTTGAAATTCACGTCCTATCGCGACATAGACAAAACGGAAATCGCTTTTCAGCGAACGGTGCAAATAAATGCCATATATCTTCTTCAAAACTTAGAGATTGACGGCGTGGACTTTGACGCTGTTAGGCAGGCTTTAACAGACAGTTTAACAAGCGGAGAGGACGACCGAACTGTGAACAATTTCTTTAACATCTTAGAAAGCGAAGTTGGTGGCGTTGGAAACTATATCAACATTTTCGATTTCGCGTTTGAGGCTGTTCAAGCAGGACGCTATGAAATTGAATATTGCCTTGTGGGTGGCACTTCAACCTTAACATCACGCTGGTATAAACTTACAAAAGAAAACGATATAGGCGAAGAAGTGGAAGATTTCTATGTCAACCAATCTGTTACCGTGACGGCAGGCAGAGAGAGCGACACAAGTGACCCAGACGGCGCAACAAATGCTTATTATCTTCTTATTAATCGAGCAAATATCTACACTGAGGACGGCTCAACAACACCAGCAACACGCTATTTCATGCAGATTGTTTCTGCTGGAGATGAGGGCTTAAAATATGGTGTTGAGATAAGCACAACAGATGGAAATTCTTGGAATGCCATTCTTCTTAATCAAGACGGAGCAACATCTTTCAGTGTTCAAAGTGTGGATGAGGATGCCGACGGCGTGTATGACTATTTGAAACTGTATCTCAACATGAACGGCGGAAATTCTTTGCTAGGTCGTTATGGCGAAATTTTACCTAAAAACGACTATCGCTTTGAGATTTTCGCACAAGGAAATGATTTTTCCATTTCAAGTAAGTCCACCAATTTCAGTCTTGTCTTTTTAAGCGCTTGCCAAAACTTTGCAGTGACCGACGGCGTGTTCTCGTGGACGGCATATCAAAACACACCAACACGCGTAATATACAAGCACAGTGAAAGCACAAATTCAAGTTATGTTAATGTTTCAGCAATCAGTGAATCCACGGCAATGTTCAGTTTGGAAAATTTGAGCGCAGGGCGATATGACTATTTGAAGTTTGTTGTTTTCGGTGGAATTGAAGGCAACGAAATCAGGGTGGATAGTGAAGTTTATATTCTAACTAATGTCTATAAACTTTCCAATCCTTCCTTAACAAGTGACCTTAACAATTTTGTGATCAATGATTCGGCAAATGCACAAAATTATGGCTCAACTTATAGCGCTGATGGCTTTATGAAATACGAGGTTTCGAATAATAACTCAGCAACTTTATCCTATCGTTTCCAAACTGATTCCACTCGCTCGACATATGAAGCTGGAACAACTGGATATGTGAGTTCTGACACTGCTTATGACTACAAATCAACAGAGGAACACGCCACCTCTTACAACTTCTCAAGTTTGGGAAGCACTGCTTCATTTAGTGCAGTTCTAAACACAAGTGTGGCAAACCGCAACACCTACACTTTGCTTGTCAGCGACCAAGGTGCAGGCGGAAGAAACATCAGTTTGAAATCTAATGTTCAAACAATAGACGCGCGTATGCTTCAACCTGTCAGCGACATTGCAATAAGCGAAGGCATTGTGAATTGGAATGGCGACGCAGTTTATGGAGATTTAATCGCAGACGGTCAAACTGTTATCTATAAAGTTGCCGTTCAGTTCTATGAAGAAACCTATACCTCAACAGGAACCGCCAACTCCAATGTTGGAAGTGAAATTGTGCGCTACACACAAAACACCTTCTTTGATTTTTCTGATATTGAAGAATTTTTCCCAGAGGAAATTGTGGGCAAGGACTATAAAGCACAAATAACCATTCAGGCTTTAAGTCTTTTCCTTTCCGACACATTACCAAGCGGAAATTCTGTCAGCCTTGTGGAAGGTGGCTATGCCTACGGCGCAAATTGCGAGTGCTATTATGAAGTTGATGGCGAAAGAAGGATATATCACATTTTGCGTTCCAATGGAAACACAGCTATGGGAATTGAATTCTCGCCAAGTGTGGAAAATCTTTCAGTGATTGACGGAAGAATCACTTGGACTTACTCACTGTCCTCCACCGAAACAGCAACATTTATTGTGGAAGATGAAGAGGGGAATATGATTGTTGGTGAAATCTATCGCGACGGCAACACCTACACTTTCACAGAGGATAACGGCGAACTTAACGGCGAACACACCATCAATGTTTATGCAATTAAGTCGGGCGCTAATCTAATTAAGTCTAGGGCAAGAACACTTGACATATTTAAACTTAGCCCAATCGAAGCGGAAGATTATTCAATAAACCCTGACAGCTTTGAAGTTATCACCGAAAACTTTGAAACTCAAGAGTTCAATTTTGAAACCTTGGATTTTGCAAACTACTTCAACAACAAAAATAACGCGTCTATTGATGTTCGACTTCGCTTAACATATCAGAGCGAAACCGCACAGCAAGTTAGTGTGGAACTTTCAAGAGATATGTCGCAGATAATCATTTTAAGAAATATGCAAGAATATCAAACCTTACGAACGCTGATGCAGTCCTATAGTGAAGTGGCAGAAATTGTCAATAATTTTGCAAGCATCATAATAATCGAGGATAATTTGGATATTTCAGTTTTTGCATATAACGGTAACGAAGAAGAAAATCCTAATGTGGTTAGTTCCGATGTTTATGAAACCACCTTAAAGCGCCCTGTTAACGACTATTTAATTGAATGGAATGAAGAAACTCAAACATTCTCATGGTCTAATCATCTTTCCGACACCACAGGGCTTACCTACATTTTGGATGTCACCTATTCAACAGGCATAGATTCTGTCACAAGGCGCTATGAAACCTCCGCACATGAATTTACGCCAACCATAATTTCAAATGTTAGATTCACTTTGACGGTTAGAAATGAAAATGGCGGTTTGCAATCAGAAAGTTTGACCTACACAAACGAAGAAGATATGCAAGATTTTGTTGAGTTCAACCTTTTTGCAGGTGGCGATGGAACAAGCGAAAACCCATATCTAATTGAAACTGCAGAGCAGTTTGAAAACATTCAATATCGTGCGGTTAAAAGTTCAGATGTCATATCTTACTACACAAATGGTGGCACTTATGAAACAGAGGAAGAAATCTATCACTTCTCCATTCAACAAAACATTTCTGGCATTGAATTTGAAGGTCTTTTGGTTAGTGGCAGTTTCACTGGTGTGATTGCTGGAAATCAACACACAATTTCCTACACCGCAACTGGTGTGGAGGCATTAACTTCCACTCTTTCCATAGGAAGTGGAGAAAACAGAATTCCAAGTTTAACAAGTGGAACAAGCACAACAACATATAGTTATGGAGCAGGTCTTTTTGAAATTTTAACAAGCACCGCAACAAGCACCGCATCAATTTCCGACTTAACAGTGGAGGCAAACTTTGTTGGTGTGGAGGCAGTGGAAGCAAACTTGTTAGTGGGCGGAATTGCGATAGACAGTTCTGGCTCAATTTCCAACGTCAACATTTCAGGCTTTAATTCCACACTTGTTGTTTATGAAGCAAACTCTCGCTTAATTGGCGCCTATGCTGGAATAACTGCCATGAACAGAGGAACGGTGGCAAATTGTGCTGTGATTTCCGACATCACTCTTTCCGATTCTTCAAGTGGCACAACCTACACACAAAACTTCTTCATTGGCGGGCTTGTGTTCACAAACTACAGCACAATTTCCAATTCGCGTGTTAACGCCAACATAACTTTAAACCTTTCTTCCACAAGTCAGGCGACTCATCAACTTGCAGGAATCACCGTGGCTTCCACAGTGCGAGGCAGTGTGCGTGATAACTCGGTGGCAGAAGGGTGCCAGCTCACCATAAGTTGCCCTGAAATGAATGGCCATGTTGGTTACATTGCGGGAATCTCTTGCTACGCTCGCGGAACAACAAATGGAAACACAGCAACTTCTTGTGTGCAAGGCGTAAATTTCCAAGAGGGAAATTTGACCGCGCAAGACACATTCATTCCAGTTTAAAGTAATAAAAGAGAGGGCTTTTGAATAGTAATACACTATGAAAAAAGCCTTTCTTTTATTTTTAATATGTCTTTGTCCATTCTTTCTTTTTGGGTGTGTGAAAGAGGAAGAGGTGGAAATAAATTCCAATTCCTATCAACTTTTAAGGCTCTCCTACGGGCAAAATAATTCCTTTTACTATCTTTTTCCAGTGAATTCTTCCGCCTTTAGTGATATTCAAATTGACAGCACTTTGCTTGTTGCTTATAGGTTTTTTCTTAAGGGAAGCGTGGGAGTTTTGCGTGATGCTTACTTATCAGAAGTCGAGGGCATTGAAAATGCCATGACCAGCGAGGTGCAATACTACTCTAATTATGACGCTGTTGGCTTTGAGCTTAAATTCACCACACTAGACGCTTTTCATGCGTTTTTCGGGCATGGCACAAACAGCGAGCCATACAAAACAAGTGGCTTGTTCATTTCAAAAGCATACTATCAAACTTCCTTTCCATTTTCAAAAAATTCTGCCGATGCTTTCCGTGCAATTTCCACAAATGCTTTGAACCTTTTTTATGAAACATTTAATATTGATGTTCAAAAGCAAGATTACCTATCGCAAACCTTTGAAAATTCCACTTTCACCTATGCCATGGTTTCAAACTCAAAAACTTTGCGAAGTGAAAATTTCTTTGAAAATGATGGGCTGTATTTCAACATCTTTGAAAAGACATATGACCAAATTTCAAGTGCGGAAAAGATTGAATATCACATTCAAACGGTTAATCGTGGCTGGTGGTATTTAACGGCGCTTGTTGTCACGATTATTGTGGTGGCGGTGCTTTTAATTGTTGTTAAAAAGCGAGAAAAAATTAAGTAAAAAACATAATTTTCGCGCATTTTTCTGCGATATTTCATAATATTTTCCATTAATTATTAAAAAAATTAAAATATATCTTGTAAATTTCGGCTTTTAGTGCTATAATAAATAGTCGGAAAACTTTTTACGAGAGGGAAAATATGAAGAACACAGGAATAAGAAATGTTGCAATCATCGCCCATGTTGACCATGGTAAAACTTCACTTGTTAATGTCATGCTTAAACAAGGTGGCGTTTTCAGAGATAATCAAGTGGTGGAAGACAGGGTTATGGACTCTAATGCACTTGAAAGAGAAAGAGGTATCACAATTCTTTCCAAGAACACCTCTTGCTTTTATAATGGCGTGAAAATCAATGTGGTCGACACCCCAGGTCACGCAGACTTTGGCGGTGAAGTGGAACGCGTGCTTAAAATGGTGGATGGTGTGCTTTTGGTGGTGGACGCTTTTGAAGGCCCAATGCCTCAAACGCGCTTTGTGCTTGAAAAGGCACTTGCTCTTAAACTTAAAGTTGTTGTTGTGGTGAATAAAATCGATAGACCAGATGCGCGAATCAAAGAAGTTGTGGACGAGGTTTTGGAACTATTCTTAGAACTTGATGCGGACGAAGAACAACTTAACTCTCCATTTGTTTTTGCTTCTGCAAGACTGGGTGTTGCGTCCACTGATATGAACAAAATGGGCGAAGATTTAAAACCGCTTTTTGAAACAATAATAAACCATGTTCCAGCGCCAGAGGGCGATGAGAAAGCAGGGCTTAAAATGCTTGTTTCTTCTGCAGAGCACAACGATTATGTTGGAAAACTTGCAGTGGGAAAAGTGGAAAGAGGAGAAATTCGCGTTGGTCAAAGCGTGGTTGTTTGCAACTATCACGACGAAACAAAAAAGGTAAAGTCGAAAATTGTTTCCCTCTTTGTTTACGAAGGCTTAAAGCGCGTCAATGTGGAAAAAGCACCTGTTGGCGAAATCGTTTGTGTGGCAGGGCTTGACAATGTGACGATTGGCGACACAATTTGCGACGAATTTGATGTTGAACCAGTGGAATTTGTGAAGATTGCAGAGCCATCGGTGGAAATGACTTTCATGGTAAACGACAGCCCTTTTGCTGGACGCGAAGGAAAGTTTGTGACATCAAGGCACTTACGCGACAGACTTTATAAAGAAGCGGTGAAAGACCTTTCTCTTCGTGTGGAGGACGGCGACACAGCCGACAAATTTAAAGTGAGTGGTCGTGGTGAAATGCACCTTTCCATTTTAATTGAAAATATGCGCCGTGACGGCTATGAATTTCAAGTTTCTCAACCAAAAGTTTTGTTTAAAACAATCGATGGCGTGAAGTGTGAACCTATCGACAGGCTTTATCTTGATGTTCCTGAGGACTCTGTTGGAACGGTTATGAACAAGATGGGTGTAAGAAAAGGTGAACTTCAAGGCATGACGCCACACGGAAGCAGAATGAAAATGGAATTTTTAATTCCATCTCGCGGACTTTTTGGTTTTAAAAGCGAGTTTTTAACAGACACGCGTGGCGAAGGAATCATCAATTCAATTTTCCATGACTATGAACCATATAAGGGGGAAATCAACCGCCGTGATTTTGGCGCACTGATTGCTCACGAGGAAGGCGAGGCAATTGTTTATGGATTATATAATGCACAAGAACGCGGAGAACTTTTCATAGGTCCTGGCACACCTGTTTATGCTGGCATGGTTGTGGGAATAAATCCTAAGGGCGACGACATTGTGGTTAACGTTTGCAAACGCAAACATCTTTCCAATATGCGTGCTTCAGGAAGTGACGAGGCGCTTCGTTTAACTCCACCAAGAATTATGAGTTTGGAAGATTGCATCGAATTTTTGGGCGATGATGAATATTTGGAAGTGACACCAAAATCAATCAGAATAAGAAAGATAATCTTAGACCACAATATGCGTTTAAGAGAACGCGGAAAAATGCTCCGCGGAGAGATTTAATCTGCTTTGGCAGATTTTTTCTTAAACTTTCTTTCTTCCTAACATATTTTTAAAGAAAATTTGACAAATAAAAAATAAATTGATATACTAAAAGAGAATATGAAAATGTCCGACCGCATGATACTTAAAGATAGGCTGAAAAAATTGGGCTTGTTTTGCCTGATTGTGTTTATCCCTGTGCTTGTTGTTGCTGTGGTTTTATTTAGCGTTGGCGTGCCTGAATGGGCAAATATGCTGGTGCTTGTGGTTATGCTTTTGGCGCTTTTTTGCGTTTTTATGTATGTTTGTTCCATCCTTGAAAAACGCAAGGAAAAAAGGCTGAAAGAGAGTGGTAAGAAAGACCCATTTTCAGAGCAGTAAGGAGAATTTATGGCTGAGTATAAAGTTTTACCTAACAATTTAGAGTCGGAACAGGCGGTGCTTGGTTGTGTTCTCATCGACCAAGACGCGCAAGTGGACCTTTTAACCACTTTGGATGCCGACGATTTTTATTCCGAGGCTCATCGCAAAATCTTCAAAGCTATGCAAAACATCTTTGCAAAGAATATTCCTGTCGATTTCGTCACATTAACAAGCGAACTTGAAGTGGAGAAAGAACTTGAAAAAGTGGGCGGAATTGACTACATAACTTTTTTAACAAATGTCGTTCCATCCGCTGCGAACTATAAGCACTACTACGACATTGTTTATTCCAACTCATTACGCCGAAGTTTAATTAAAGGCGGGCAAAACATAATTGAAAACGCTTTCAATTTAAACGACGAAGAAGAGGCAATGCAGAAAGCGGAAAAAATCATATTTGACATGGCTCAAACCAAAAACTCCTCCGACCTTGAACTTATTGGAAAACCTGGTGGGGTTTTAACAAATGTGTTAAAAGAGATAAGCGAAATCGCCGAAAATCACGGAAAACTTAGAGGCGTTCCAACAGGTTTTGAGGAACTTGATGAACTGACAAACGGGCTTCAAAAAGGCACGCTTGTGGTGCTTGCAGCGCGCCCGGGTGTTGGGAAAACCTCGTTTGCCATGAACATTGCACTCCACGCCGCAGTGGAAGAAGGCAAAAAAGTGGCGATTTTTGCACTTGAAATGAGCAGGGAAGAACTTATGCAAAGGGCGCTTGCGTCACTTGCTCGTGTGGACGCCTCTCACATCTTGAATGGGTCTATGGACCAAGAAGAGTGGAAGAGAATTTGGACGGCAGAGAAAAAGTTGGCACAAAGTTCGGTATATTTAAGCGAATCCACTCAGGTGACACCGCTTGACATCTTGTCGAAGTGCCGAAAACTTAAAGTAAAGGAAGGGTTGGACCTTATTGTTATCGACTATCTTCAACTTATGACCATGGGCGGAAAAAGCGCGGAAAACATCACTCAAGAAGTGACCAAGATGACAAGAATACTAAAAACAACCGCCAAAGAACTTAAAGTGCCAATTCTCTTGCTTTCTCAACTTTCGCGTTTGCCAGACCAAAGGCAAGGTGACCACAAGCCAATCATGTCTGACCTTCGTGATTCTGGCTCCATCGAGCAGGATGCCGACATTGTTATGTTTTTGTATAATCCAGAAATGTATAACGATGTGATTAGTAAGGACGATCCAGGAACGGTTTATCTTCTTGTTTCCAAGCACAGAAGTGGACGCACTGGTGAAATAAAACTTAAATGGATAAAGGAATACACAACCTACACAAGTATTCCAAAACGAAGCGGAGGTGAAGAGTGAAGAAAAAGTGGATAATCATAACAATAATTCTTCTTATCATTGCAGTGGTTTTAACCATTGTGTTTATCAATCTTTTCAGCGAGCGTGACACGGAAGATTTATCAAATGCAGTTAAAACGAATGTGCAAACAGGCTATTTGAAAGATGACGGCGACACGTATCTTAAAATTGACGAATATTTTGATGTGATGCTAAGTCAAGCAAGTCTTACAACAAGTGATGAAAATGAAATTTCAAATGCACAAAAACTTTATGAAACTTATATTATTATTGGCGAATTTTACAATAAACAAATCCTCTTTTCAAGTTATAATGATGTTTATGCAAAAAACAGAAATCAGGCGATTGACAACCTAAATTCTGCAAACAGCAAGGCAGGCGAAATTGTTTCCTACCTTGACGCTAACAGCGAATTGGTTGCTGGAAGTGACTATTGGCAAGCACGCACTTGGGATGATGTTGAACCTATGGTGAAAGATTTTCTTAACTATAACAACTTGGCATTTTCCGCTCTTCAACCAATTTTTGTTTCGTGTGTTGATTCGAAAGTGGTTAGCAACGACTTTTCCGCTTTAATTCTTTCCACAATCAACTTCTATCTTAACGAAGCTAACGAAAATTGGGGCGGTAACACAACAAGCGTGAACACCGCTTTCACAATGGCAAATAGCTATTTAACAAATCACTACAATCAAATCATGGCATATAGATATAGCCCAACCCTTCAATCTCATGTTGAAAACATTTTGGAACTTGGCGAGGGTAGTTCTTACTATAGCCAACTTATTAATGGAACTTTATAAGGAGGAAGTATGACAAAAACGAAAACCTTTCTTTCAGTCATCATGATTGCGGTTTGCCTTTTGTGTGTTTTCACTTTTGCGGGATGTAATGAACCATCCACATCAACAATTTTGGAAAACATTGAAGCGATGAACACGGCGCTAAGCGAACATGACGATGTTTTTAATAAAACAGAAAGCAACATAAATGATGTAAATTATTTTTCCATTTCCTATGGCAGTGTTATTGATGGCTACATTTCGTCAGGCACAACAAACTACACAGATCTAGAAAATTTCTATAACACAGTTTTCTCTCTTTCCATGAGTTATATTGAAGAAAACTATGGCGTTATCACAAATTTGACCGACGAGGAACTTAACAGCGACACTCGCGGGCAATTAGAGGATTTAAACAACAAAATTGTTGATTTCACAAACAGCATACAAACCTTTGTTGAAGCACGAAATAGTTTGGCATCCGATTTTTCAAATTCAAGTTTTCAAAATCTTGCTCCAACAAGCGAGGTTAAACTTGCAAGGTTAAGAGAGTTTAAGCGTGAATATGTCACCTTTGTGGATAAAAGTGTGCAACTCTCTCAGCGTCTTTCCAGTGCTGTTGATTCGGTTGGAATGTTAGATTCTCTTGAAGAATTGGAAATTGCCAATGTTGAACTTGTGAAAAACACAATTTTAAACAAACTTTTGCCAGCGTTTCACAACTTATATGTCAACGAGATTGGTTCTTTCAATTTCTATGACACAGACCAAACAACAACTCGCACAAGAATTGAGAATGTAATTGAAAATTTGAAAAATGATTTAACAAAGTATGTTAACATCATGCAACTATCTGACGCACAATTAAGCGACACAGTGACAACCGAAGAAATCAGTGCGATAAGAGAAGAAGCAAACATTTTCTATGTGGAACTTAACGACTATCTTGAAGCGCTTGACGGCCTAGACATTAGAACTCTTTCTGTTAACCACGACAATGACTTAGAGGCATATATGGCGGTTAACGACAGAGCGGAAATATACCTACAAAAAGTTGAGCAGTTTGTTGAAGTGACTTTGTCAGAGTTTTTAGATTATCTTGAAAGTGCAGTAACGAGATAAAAGGAGAGAAAAATGGACTATAAAAAACTTAGTGAGTTATTATTTCCAAACAACAAATTCACAGTGGAAGAAATCGAGAAGAAATATCCTAAACGCAAGTTGAAAAACTGCGCTGAGGTAACAAGATTCGCACCAAGCCCAACAGGCTTTATGCATATTGGGGGCTTTTTTCAGTGCGTTATCGACCGCAACATTGCCAAGCGAAGCGGTGGAGTTTTCTATCTTAGAATTGAAGACACCGACAAAAAGCGTGAACTTATCGGCGCAAGCACCATAATTCTTGAAACTTTAAAACGCTATGGCTATTTGCCAGACGAATATGAAGAAAAAGGCGTGAAAGTTGTGGGAAATTACGGCCCATATTTCCAAAGTGAAAGAGAGGAAATTTATAAGGCATATGCCAAAAAACTTGTGGCAGAAGGCAAGGCTTTTCCATGTTTTTGCCGAAAGACCGAAGGGCTTAACGATGTGAAAGAGAAAAGAGAAAAGATGTTCTCTCTTGGTATAACAGAAGATAAGGATGTTTGCCGAAACCTCACAATCGAGCAGATTGAAGAGTATTTAAAAGACGGCAAAACTTTTGCCATTAAACTTAAATCTAAGGGAAATGGGCAGAACAAAATTAAAGTGCATGATGTTTTGAAAGGTGAACTTGAAATTCAGGAAAATGGCGAAGATGCCGTTTTACTTAAAAGCGATTTCATGCCAACTTATGCCTTTGCTCATGCGGTGGACGATTTTCTTATGGGCACAACCACAGTTGTGAGAGGTGAGGAGTGGATTCCTTCCTACCCACTTCACATTGAAATTCATGAGGCATTAGGTTTTCCTCTTCCAAAATATATCCACACGCCACTTATCAACAAAATTCGTGAAAACGGTGGAAAAACCAAGATTTCAAAGCGTATTGATGCAGAGGCTGATATGCGTTTCTTTGCAAGAGAGGGCTATGAACCAGAAGCACTTATTGAATATTTAACCAATCTTGCCAACTCCAAGTTTGAAGGTTGGCGAAAGGAAAATCCAGATAAAAGCATAGATGAATTTCCATTCGACGGCTTTAACATCACAGCAAATCGCCCAGTGTTTGACATTTTAAAATTAAATGACATTTCCAAAGACATTATTTCTAAATACACAGCCGAAGCTTGCTATCAAAAACTGCTTGCTTGGGCAGAAGAGTTTTCCGAGGAAAATGTTGACTATTTAAAGAAAGATAAAGAATATGTTGTGAAAGTTTTAAACATCGACCGCGAAAAACCAAAGCCAAGAAAGGATGTTTACAAGTGGAGCATGGTTTTCGATACCTTCGACTATATGTTCAGTGCGCCAAAGAAATATCAAATCGACGAAATCGAAAGAAGAAAGTTTGAAGAGGTGCTTAGAGCATATAAAAAATATCTGGACTTATCCGATAAAACGGTTTGGTTTGATAAGATTAAAGAAATGGCAGGTGTTTTAGGTTATGCCACCGACAACAAACTTTATAAGCAAAACCCAAATGCGTATAAAGGTAATGTGGCAAAGGTTTGCGAATTTATTCGTGTGGCAATCACAGGGCATAAAGATTCGCCAGACCTATATGAGATTATGACCATTTTAGGTGAAGACAAAGTTCGCGAAAGAATTTCTTTGATTGTTTAAAAAACTAAAAAGTTTAATAATTTTTAAAAAAAATAGGCAAATAATTTTTGCTTATTTTTTTTGTGTATTTTTCATCATTTAAAATCACATGAAATAACTAAAAATTTTTTAATTTCAAAAAACTCAAAAAAATAGGTAAAAAATCATAAAAAAATCGTAAAAAATGTGCATTTTTTGTTAATTTTAATGATTTTTTTAATATTTTTTTATTTTTATCCTATTTTTTTCTTTTATTTTTTCAAGTTTTTAAAGAATTTTTTTAAAATAGTTTTAGATTGCTTAAAATTTTTTTAATATGCATGTTCTCATATTTTGGTTAAAATGTTTGCTTTTGATTACAATATTTAGTATAATATATTTAACAATTTAAGGTTGTTAATCTTGTGTAATATGAGGTGTGCACATGAAAGTTAAAAGTCTTATTTTTTCGTTTATCATTCTTTTGGGAGGTGTGTTTGGTTCGCTATTAGTTCAAGCGCCAGTTTTTTTAACAGACGCGGCAACTGAGGATGCTAGCGTTTGGGATGGCAACTACGACTCATCAGCCTCCGACAACGATTTCTATCGTTCTGGCACGAATTACTACATACACTCGGCGGATGGCTTTTCATATTTTGCCTACACAGTTCGAAATGGCACAAATTATGGAAATGCCACAATATATTTAACCACCGACATCAATCTTGGTGGCAGAGCTTGGACGCCTATCGGCAAAAGTTCAACCACCTCATCCTCTGCCATTGAATTTAGGGGAACGTTCAACGGGCAAGGTCACACAATTTTTGGGCTTAGCATAACTTCTGGAAGTGGAAGCGCAGGTCTATTTTCCTCTGTCAGCGGAACGATTAACAACTTGCACTTGTCAAGTGTTAACATTTCTGCCAATAATTGCACAAGTGTTGGTGCGCTTGTTGGGCAACTTGCAAACGGCGGAAGAATAACAAACTGTTCTGTTCGCGGAAATGTGCAAGCAACTTCTGCCACAAATGTCGGCGGACTTGTGGGAAGCGCAATAGGAGCAACCATTTCAAATTCTGTTAACCATGCAAGCGTTGTTGGCGGGATTAATGTTGGCGGACTTGTGGGAAGCACAAACAACAATGTTTCAATAAGTGAAAGTTTTAACGAAGGCACAATTTCGTCCTCCTACAGCCAGTCATCAGGCACTCAAAACATCAATGTGGGTGGACTTGTGGGAAGCGAAAGTTCGCTTACAACGTCTTCTTACCTTAACATCACAAACTCCTATAACGCAGGAAGTGTTGTGGTTAGGTCGATAAACACCAATGCAGGTGGAATTTTGGGCTACGCTTCCACCACTTCCAACAGGAACTATTTTAAACTTCAAAGTGTTTATAATAAAGGCGACTTCAATCTAACTTCGCTTTCCTCTGGCTCAACCTCACCAAATGTGTATGTGGGTGGAATTGTTGGCTTTGGTGCAAACCCAACAGGCACAACAATCACAAATGGCTTAATTGAAAACGCTTTTAATGTGGGAAATGTTGCTCAAGGAGCAAATGAATATTACATTTTCAGCGAAATTATCAATTATTCCTCTTCTCAATGCTCATTAGAAAATGTTTATTACGACTATGACGCCATTTTGGTGGAGGGTGGCTATGACGGTGAGGACTATAACTATGCCATAAGAACCGCTCACCTAGACGGCAAAGCAACAAACATAGATTTTGTTGTGAACACTCTTAACTTTTCTTCATCAATCTGGGCAATTAACAACGAATTTAATGACGCATATCCATATTTAATTAACACTATTGATATAGGTCTTGCAAACGGCGACAACAACACAACTTCTTCAAGTTTGTGGCTTGGCGGTGGAACGCAGGACAATCCATATCTTATCTACACAGCGGAAGATTTAGCCCGCGTTGCCGACAGGTATAACGGGAAAATTTCAGGCGCGCTTTCCAAAGACACCAACGGTATAACCTATTTTTCCCTTCAAAACAGCCTCGACCTTTCCAGCAAGGCGTGGGACCCAATCGGCATAAACGGATATGATTTTGAGAACGCAGTTTTCGACGGTAACAATTTCACAATCACTGGCATAAACTGCTCGCTTCAAGTGGAATATGGCGAAGCGGTTGGTCTTTTTGGTTCGATTGACAACGCAATTATTCGCGATGTAATCGTCGGCGAATTTAGATACATCGGTCAAAGCTCCACAAGTCCTGACCTTGCCACCCTGGTTGGCGAAATGAACGATTCCTATGTTATCAACTGTGCAGATTTTTCTGACACTGGTGAATATTCTATCTACAGTAGCACAAATTCTTACATTATATATGGAAAGAACAACCTTTCAGGCACAAATGTTAGAGCCAACATCACAAGCGGGAACTCCACAAGCAGAGGTTATCTTGTCAGCATCAACACCGATGGCGGTGCTTACTATGATGTTTGTGGCGCTGGCGGAGTTTATTCTGTTCACAAAGGCGTGCCAGAGTTTATCATCACTGGAAGCACTGTTTATGGCACTATGTTTGAAGAAATTGGAGCGCTTGATCCAAATTACATCATCGACCTTCCAACCGACACATTAAGCGACCAATCAGAGCAAATCACTTCAAACACAATTGTGAAAGAGGGATATCGAATTAATGGATTCTTGATTTCTGGAACTGGCGTAAGTTTCACAGAGCAAACTCTTTGCACTTCTTATTTATATAACCTTGTGTCGAACGGAATAATCGCACAGTGGCAAGAAATGCCAGATGTTGAGTATAAGATTTACTATAACCCCTATGAAAGATTCTATAACAGTGTTAATTCCTCTTATTATTCTGGTGTCACTGGTCAAAACGGAGGCAATGAGGAAGATAAGTATATCTCCATTGAGGGCGCTTATAACACTTTTTGGAGTGTGGCTGAGTTTAATAGAACTCTGACGGATGAAATTGGCGAAGGTGAACTTTCAAGAGAAGGCTATGAGGTTGTTGGAATTTGGGAGGAAATCACAACAAATTCCTTGGATCCAAATAGTCCAACTTTTGAATATGGTGGCGAAAACATTTATGAGTCAGGCGGAAGTACCACTGGTTTCTTCTTAAACAGCAGTGATAACTACTTTATTGAATGGGAAGGCGTGGAAAATTACAACATCACATTTACGCTTTTGGATGCAGCAACAAAAAATGACATTGATTATCTTGACCGTTTCACTTGGGAAGAGGCGGTTGAAAGCGTTGTGGTTTCTGGAACAACAAGGGCGACCACCAGATATTCAAGAAATGACGGAAATTTGAATAGCGATGGCGTTTACAATTTTTCCTATAACGCTGGCGATGTTGACAAATACGGCGAAGAAATTTACATCACAATCACATTAAGAAACGGCTTTATGTTTGACACATATCTAGACGACTTAACAGCAAATGGGTTTGTAAATGAAGACGGTGGAGATATTAACTACATTGGAAGTTATGGTCAGATGAGAAAGAATCGTGCTGTTCAACTTACAAATGATTTTGGGCAATATTATGTGGTTTACACTTTGTCGCAATTTGTTGGCGAAGGCGAATTTGAACTTTGCGTTAGAAGAACGGGAAACGACTTCGACTTGACTGTGGATAAAGAGGTTAAATTTGTTTTAACCATGCCAACAAAACCAGAAAATCCAAATTATCTTGAAGTTTTAACCAGCGAAGGTTTTGTTAGCGTTGGCACATACAATCAGGCAATTGGTGCGGCGTTCAGCAACAACAGCCTTTATTTTGGTCTTAATATGTTCGACAACTATATGATTGTGACAAACAACAACTTTGGCTTTGGCGATGTGACGGCTCTTGAAAGAGTTGGTGGCGAAAGTCTGTATTTAACAATCAATGAAAATGAATATTTCATAGTTCGTGATGTTTCCACTTCATCCTATTACGCATATGAACTTAGTTTTGATGAGGCAACCAATGTTTCCACGATGTCGCTTTATCTTGTGGAAGGCACAGAAAGCTCAGGCGGACTTTCTGCTTACGCGTTGGAGCAATCCATATCCTATGGAAATTATACCTTTGAATTTATCGACCGATTGGCGTCAATTTCATACGATTCAGACGAACAGACTTCTGACACACAATCTTATTACAACATAAACTTCTTAACAAATGCTGAGTTTGGGCTTGTTTTCTCCACAGAAGCAGAAGATGTGATTTTAACCGACTACGGCGGAGAGCCAATCGACGAAAATGGCGATGGCGAATTTGAAGTTTTAGTTCATGCTGAAGATGTTGACGATGCTTACCAGAAAATCTATTACGATTTTTCTCGTGCAAAGGCGGGTGGCAATAACTTCTATTCTTTGGATGCATATATCGGTTCTGCAGCAGGAGATGATTCCAATTACATAAACGTTTCCACTGCCAACACAACTGCAAGATTCTATGTTCAACTTGTGGATGAAAATGGCAATCAGCTTTTAACCGACAGAGAGCTTCCAAGCGTGTATATAACAAATTCAAACAATGTGCTTGTTGACGCAATTTCAAATCCTGTCAGAGTTAACACTTACGCTCAAAACGATTTCATTGAATTTACCATTGTCAACACCTACGATTATCAATGGGCGTTTAGAGGAAATATTGGTGATGAAATTTTGTTTAACGAACTTTCAGAAACTTTGGAACCTGGTGTTAATATGTATATCAACATCATAAGCACTGATGACGACGGCGCTTTAGACCAATATCCAGAAAGAGAAGAAGGAATCGAGCCAGTTCACAGTTATTTTGAGGTGATAAGTGCTCAAACTGGAGGAAATGACAGACAAAACAAAACGGCATATTCTTTCTATTTGTATTATAACTATTATGGTCAAGCCTTCGCACTTCCAAGTTTCGACTTTATGATAACTTTCGTTGTTAAAGAAGTGGAATATGGTGTGATGGTGGAAACAAAGTTTAGGCAAGAGGACACTCCAACCTCTCCACTATATGACGACGACACCCACACAAGCGAACTTAAAGTTGATGATGAAAGCTCGCAAGGAACAAGCATTAAACTTCATTCCGACAATGGTTTCAGTTTAAGCACAAGTGCAATCACTAATTTAGAAAATCCAAACGCATATCAAGGCTATAACTTCTATGGTTTTAGGCTTTACGACGAAGAATTTGACACATACACATATCTAACTTTAGGTGGCACTGAGTTTGACACTGGAAGCGACACAATTGCCGACCTTGCCAGAGAATATGGCGGATATCTTGACGACGGCGAATATAATTTGTCAAGCGCAACAAAAACCGATGGTTTTATGTATTTTGATGCTGACGCTGATAGGTATATGTTCCGTATTCAATCGATATACACAAGTAAGGATGTAAGTTATATTGCAACCATGGATAGATACGCCATCGACCATTATAACGGCTGGGAGGAAGAAGGAAATCCTGATTATAGATATTACTATAGAACCGAGGCTCTTTCAAATTCGCTTGCCGAAGGCAGTTTGGTGGAAGGAATTTATTATTATAGCAATAATCCAACAAATGCAAGTGGACTTATAGACGATTTGGTGGAAGGCAACAACTTTGTTTTTGAAATGCAAGCAAATGGTTTTTCAAGATACTATCGCTTTGTTGGTGTTGCTCTTATGACAAGAGAAAACTATTATGGCACACAAGGCAACAAGGGCGCTGAAATTTTCTATCAAACGTTCTATGCTGAAGATAACGGTGCTGTCACCATTGCACAAGATTTAGACGGCAACGATGTTATGACATTTAATGCTGAGGCGTTAAAAGAAATTTTCTATAATGATATTGTTGAACTTGAAAATCAAACGATATATCTTGTTCCAATCATCGAACAAAAAACTCTTTTGGTTAACATCACTTCTGGCATAGATTTAGATGTGGCAGATATTGACGGAAATCAAATTCCAGCAGATGAAACCGTTCAACTTAAATTCTACTATAACGAACAAACCAACCTTGAATTTAATGCTGAATATTTGAAACAAACCACCGCTCCACAAGCAGAGTATAATAGGTATTATCTTGTTAGCGACATGGACAGCGTGGTTTTGAATGAACATTTCTATGATGTTATCGGCTATTATGCAAATGGCTGGATTGTGAACGACACAACTCCAATCGCATTAACATATCACAGAATTGACAGAACATATTTCACTTCCGATTTTGCGGTTTCCGAGGACAGCGAAAACTTCGGACAATATGATTATGAAATCACAATTTCACGCACATGGACGGCAAATACCTACACCATCAACTTCAACAGCGCAGACCAAGGCGAAACAGGAAGTTCTGTTTATGGCGTGGCAACTGGAAGAACAGAAAGCGTTGTGGCAACTTATGGCATAGGCGTAATTTTGCCAGAAAATGGCTTTGCAATCACGGGATATTCCTTTGTGGAATGGAACACTCAAATTGACGGCGAAGGAGATTCCTATCAACCAAACGAAGATGTTTCAAATTTAAGAACTGGCGAAGAGGGAGATGATGAAATCACACTTTATGCCATTTGGGAGGCAAAAGAATATAACATAAGGCTGGTGTTTAACTCTGGAACTTATCAAGGCGAAGAGGAACACATCATTTCTGGAATAACCTATAACACAGCAATCACTGGGCTTAGCGACATTGTGCCAGAAAGAAATGGTTTCATCTTCGACGGCTATTTCCTTCCAGCAGATAACGACGTTAAATTGGAATATTTCAGAGTCAGCGACGGCGCAATTTTAAACACGGGTATCTCTGGCTTTGTTGACTACACAACTGGCGACTACACCGAAGAAGAAATGGCGTCTATGGGCGCAATCACGCTTTATGCAACTTGGATCTATGACGGCGAAGCGGATGTTAGTGTGGAAAATTCTTTCACCACAAGCTACACAGGCGTTCAAACAAATGTGCCTCTATCCTATTTCAATTTCCAAGGCACAAACATCACAATTGGTGAAGAATTAACTTGCATCTATGACGATGTGGAAGTTTCCATGGAATTTGCAAATAACGATGATGTTTCCTATTCTAATAACAATTTCATTTTACAAAATATCAATGTTGGAAACTACTCCATCAACGGAACAATCACTTTAACCGATTCCTCGGAAAGATATTCAAACGGCAGGCTTCAAGTGTTGTATTTCACTTTGAATTTTGAAATCACAGTGGCAGATTTATCCTTAGCTCCTCGCGACGATTATAGTTTGCAACTTGCCAACATAAAATATCTTGTTGGAGAAATTGAAAACAGCGAAACGGTGGCAAGCTATCAGTCCTTTGGCACCTTTGAAGCGCTTGCAAACAGTGTTAAAGCAAATGATGAAAGCACCATAGATTTAACATATGACCAAATTTATGAATATCAATTCATGAAATACTTCCTTCTTTTAAATTCCACAGCGGGCGAATTTAATGAAATTAGAAATTGGAATTATGAAGATTATTTAACATATTTTGATAACACCACTTACTATGGGCAAGACGAAAATGTTGAGGATCTAGAAGGTGTTCGCCAAGAGAGAAAAGAGGTAATGGCAAACTCTCTTATGCTGTTTAGTTACGACATTTTAAATCAAACATCAGAATACACTCTATTTTCAAGTGAAGGCGGAACTTATGTTTATTCTCCAGCTCAGTTTGAAATGAGTTCAACCACTTCTCAAACGGTGAATAGCGATGTTTCAATTTCTTCGATTGCCACAATTGCACCATATAATATGACGCCAAACAACAGCTATGAAGTGCGTGCTTACATTGAAGGCAACACTTCAGGAATTCTTAACAACTATTCCATTTTGGTTGACACAAGCGGAAGAAACTACATAACACTTGGCTACGCATATATGCTTGTGGATGTTTTGAAAATCTCCAACCGTTCAGGTGTCGACTCCACTTTCTTCAATGTTAACGCAGAAACCGTTTCTGTTGACTGGACTGCACCAGACGAAGAGGAGTATATTTTCAGTGACTATCTTGATTACTACTACTATCAAACCGACTCGAACCTATATGTTCATCTTGAAATCACAACTTCAAACACTGGCAACGCCGATGTGGACACACTGTTCAATTTCTATGACAGTGATAACTATCTCATTGTTAACAACGCTCGTGTAATCAACCGAACGGCAATTCCATACAGCGTTTCAGCAAACTATAATGTTATTCTTGACGAAAGTTTCAACTTCACAATCTATAACATAAACGACACAAGCAGAATTTCCTTAGACTCCAGTTTCTTAACTAAGGATGAAGATGGCTTTATTATGAATTTAGATTTACCAGAAGAACTAACTGAAGAACTTTTCGTGGTGACAGGCATAACATATTCTCTTGACGGCGCCTCCACCTTAACCATATCCAACGAAAACGGACTTGATAACGGAAGATATTTCTCTGAAGACGGTGGCACACTTCTTCTCATCTTGGAAAACAATAACAGCGCAAATCCAGTGATATACAGCGGTGGCGCGGTGACAGGTATCAACATCTCAGTTTCCAGTGCATATTTAAATGAATACACGAGAATCATTGGCTTTGGGCAAGAGGAGATTTATGAATTCACTGGCGAAGGCACTGTTGGAAGCGACTTTGTGATTAACACTGAGGAACTTGAATATGAAGAAGGCGTTTTAACAGAACTCACATTCTATGCAACCTATTCCGACCTTGTTTATGTGGAATATGACATGAATTTACCAATTGATGACGGCAGAGTTTATTCCTATCTTCAACTTGGCGTTGACACAGCGGATGATGTGCTTATGGTGACGGCGGACTATTTGGAACTTTCCAGGCTCATGTTTGTGGAAAGCTCTGGAAATGAAATTTCTTACGAGCAAATTTTCACAGGCTCAAATGGAGAATATGTTGGCTACACTTCAAACATCTTCGCACCAATCATGTTTAAGGCATATTGGAGAATTGGCGAGATAAGCGTCAATAATCTTGGGTTAACTTTCACCGAATCGGTTGGCGCACTCAACGAGGTTTATGCCACAGAGGTAGGTCAACTTTACGACGACGAAAATGAAATGTTCACCTATAGTTATGAAATAATTTTCAACAATGGTGTTGTGGCAAGAAGCGACAGTTTCTATACCTTAGTTCTTGAACTTGAAAATGGCGGTTCGCTTTTGGATAATGGAACATACACCATAAGAATAACCGTGAAGATTAAAGATGAATATGCTGGCATCTTAGACGAGGGAAGTGGAACAAGCATAACAAACGAGGAGATAAGTTTCGTTGTTGACCTAAAGCCAATAAGAATTATTGGTGCCACTCTTGAGGGAGAAACGCCAATAACCTATGACGGTGCTGACCATATCTTAGAAATCGGCGTCAACTTAACCTATGAAATCTATAACAGCGAAACAGGCGAATATGAAACACAAACAAACCTCTATGGCTACGGTCAAACAGGCGGTTTTGAAATTCAAATCACAAACAACTCTCTTCCTGTCACATCGCTAATAAATGCAGGCACATATGAAATTGTTTTTGCGATAGACGAAAACTTCTATGAAAACAATGGCACAAATTTAACTTTTGAATATGTGATTGATAAATATAACCTTGATTTAAGTGCCTACGAAATTGCTTTAAGTAAGAAATTTAACGCCCAAGATGGCAATTTAACTTTCAACCTTTACGCTGTGGAGCAAATCACACTTAATTTAAATAGAGAACAAGGCGAAGATATTGGTGAGTATGATTTATTCCTAACAAGCTTCACAAGTTTAAATAACAACAACTTCACAGTTTCCTTTGACGATGTTATGCTTTACGACGGCGAAACAGATTTTGAAGAAAACTTAACCTCAACAGTTGTTGGCTCTTTCACAATCACCGCAAGTGATGTTTTAAGGCTAAGTTGGACGGCGACAGAAGAAAATCCACAAAATCTTGAAGTGGAATATGACGTGAATGGCTACACAGCACACCTTGACAGCAATGGCAACTTGGTGATTTTGGCAGGCGCTGAAACTGCAAAAACAATTGCTCTTTCGCTTTATGATGTCAGCGAAGGAAGCGAGATAACTCGCGAGGAAATTTTGAATATTATAAGACCACTATTAAGTGCAATTCAAATTTCCTTCTATAACTCAGAGCCAATTTCCACTGCCATAAACAGCGCGCTTTACACTTTTCTTGCAACAAGCGAAAATAACGAAATCAATAACTACTACACTGATGTCGCATTTGCCACCGACTACTCTATGCAGATTGTTGGGCAAGAAATTGATGTTTCCACATTTAATTTCGATAAGGTGTATGACGGAACGGATGTTTTATATCTCGACACATTGGGAAATCGAATTGAGGACCTTGAAACTTACAGTGGTGTTTACATCACAGCAACTTACAGCGACTATCATGCAAGAAACAACATGACCGTTCGCCTCATGCTTTCGGCAACAGAGGGAAACAATTATGGCAACTATGCTCTTTCTGAAAGTTTGACAACAGGCTCGATTTTAAAGCGTGACGCAACTTTAACATTCACCATGG
Source organism: uncultured Clostridia bacterium (assembly GCA_930971385.1). Lineage (GTDB taxonomy): Bacteria > Bacillota > Clostridia > Christensenellales > UBA1242 > Caccovivens. Next base: position 39,429 of record CAKNGB010000004.1, read on the forward strand.
ATTCAACTTACACTTATGGCGAACTTAACTCTTCTATGCTTTCAAATGTCAATTTAAGTGGTGACACATTTGGAATTTCGGTGACAGACAGCGATGAGAATTTGACAAGCATATTTGAAATTTCTTCATATAATTTGGTGCTAGGTTTAACAAATGCTAACGGCGTGAATATGAACCCTCAGGGCTACTTCTATGCAAGCGAAGCAAACTACACGCTTTCGATTGGCTCCTCCACCTTCGATGATTTCAATTTCACAGCGGTCAATCTTCCATCTTTCACAATAACACCTTATGAATACAATATTCAAATTCCAGAAAGTTACATTGTGATAAGCGTTTTAGACGAAGTTGCTTCATATTATCCAGAAACGAGAACCTACACCGAAACGGGCGACACTTTTGAAGTGCAATATGTTCCAGTTGGTGCAGTGCAAGGCGTGCGAGGGCTATATGACCTTACGCTTAACAGCACAACTTATGCAAACGGCAACATCACTGTTAATATTAATGAAGATAATAATGGTTTTGAAATCAGCCGTGAAACAAATGCCATCTATCTTGAAATTCAAGACACTTTAATTTTAACGCAAAAATATACTGGAAGCGCTTACTCTTTGCAAGTGACGCTTGAAGATTTCACTTTGCAAATTGAAGCAGGCGAAAATCAACTTTCCAGCGAAATTCGTTTCTTCAGTGTGAGTGGTGAAAACACGAAGGTTTATTTAGAAGAAAGTGCGCTTTCTGACATCACTTCACTTAACATTTTCTATAGTGAAAACCAAACAAGTTTTGAAAATGCAGGCGCTTACAAACTCTCACTTTCCTCACAGAGTGAAAACTATCCAACAATCACACTTGCAGATAACTATTACTTCACAATTAATCCTAAGGGAATAGACCTACAAGGCATGACCTTCACCAAAGTTTATGACGGCACAAACACCTTAACAATCACCGAATTTGACGGCAAGGTTTCAGGTGATGATGTGGAACTTATTGGTGTTTTTGCGGGTGTTAATGCAAATGAAAATCTCAACATCACGTTCTATCTAAGCGGACAAGATGCCATTAACTATGTGCTTGTAAACGACACTTTCACGGGCTCAATCTTGCAGGCAGATGCCACAATCGCTCTTTCCGAAACAAGTTATCAATATGGCTACATAAATGCCAACAGCGAACTTGAGTTTGTGGTGACGGCAGAAAACGGAATCACTGTTTCTTCAACGCAATACACAGTTTCAAATGTTCAAATTTCAAATGCAAGCTATTCCACTTCCAACAATTTGAATGTTAACACATATCAAGTTTCTCTTCAAGTGGAAAGCACAAACTATAACATCACAATTGCCAACGGCGACACTCTTGAACTTAACATAATTCCTTATAAACTTGACTTCCTTTTCACAACAGATGGGCTTTATATGACCACATACAGTTCAGATGAAAGCAGGTTAAATCAATTTGAAAGAAATTATGGCACGCCTTTTGGCGACACCATTATGATGCGCTACACAAGAGAAGTTGGCTCAATTGTTGGCTATTATCACATAACTGATGGCGAGGTTGTCGATAACAGAAACTACACGGTTTCTTCAGTTTCCGACACAAGCCCTAACGGCGCATATCGCATTGTGGCATCCACTGGAAGATTATATCTTCTTGCCAGCGAACTTGACGAAATCACTTCAAGCAATTTGGATGAAGGAAGAATTTTGTCAATGACCTATGACGGCATAACCTACGACCAAATTGAATTTGTCAATAATCAAGAAGAGGAAACTTACCTTCTTCGTTTAACCTCTTCGCAGAACTTGGGTGCAAGTCGAGAGTTTGCAGTGAACATCTATGGCTATGATGAAACGTCTCTATCTTATCAAAAACTTGGCATATACGATTCTTCAATCACCGCTCAGTTTAGGTTTGAAAACATGAGCGGAGCATTGAATGTCGGCGATTATATGCTTTATGTTGATTCGTATAACTGCGACAACTTCGACATCGTGTTCGGTAAAAATAACACTGTTTCACCATTTGTTGCAAGAGTGAATCCAATAGAGTTATATTTTGGTTCAACCACAATCAGCAAAGTGTTCGACAATAAAGAGGCAATTTTAAGTTATGTTAATGCCAGCGATGTTTTAAACGGCATACTTGTTGGCGACGAGATGTCTCTCACAATCACTTTCTATGACGAAGAAGACAATGTGGCAATCTATGCAGGCGACAATTATAGAATTGAAGCTGTTGGCAACAACTCTAACTATCACATCAACTTAACCACAAGCCTTGGCACTCAAGTTGTTGGTCAAATCACAAAAGCGCCACTTGATGTTTATGTTGAAAGCGTGTCTGCAATTTATGGAAATTCCTACAATTTAAACACTTTCTATTTCGACCTTGGCGAGATAACCGACTATGACACTTCTCGAATTTCCTTCTCACTCAGCGTTGCCAGTCCTAACAACTCCACAAGCGGACATTTGGAAGTTGGCGAATATATGCTTAATTATGAGTTTACTTCCAACGATTTCGAAATCAACTCCTTTATTTCAGACGGCACAGCAAACGCACAACTTCTTGCCACACTAACGATAACCGCACGCACACTCTCAATTGCTCAAACCGACACTTCTTTAAATGAAATCTTCACAAAGGCCTATGACGGAAATGTGGATATTGAAATCACAGACGGCTCTCAAGTTATGTTTGGGCTAAGCAATCTTGTTGCGGGCGACAATGTGGAAGTTTCCAGTGCAAGTTTTGAAGACGCAATGATTGGAACAGGCAAAAATGTCAACTTTGTTTTGGGCGGAGATGATGCACTTAACTATGTTGTCACACCTTATCGCTATGGCACAATCTTGGCTGTCACGGTGAATTTGACATTCGACTACGGCGAGCGCGATGGCGAAACAATCGTTTCCGATGTGGAACTTGCGGGGCGTGAACTTATCTCCACTCTCAACTATCCATTCACATCTTCAAGAAATTTAACTTCCAACTCGCAAGATGCACTCACAAGCACAACAAACAACTTCCCAATTTCACTTTCTGGCAGAGAGGGAAGCACATTCAGCCATTGGTCAATGAACTTCTCCGTGACAGACGGCACAGATGAATACAACTTCTTGCAAAGTGCAATCACCTCGGCAAACATGAATGCATCCTACAATGCTGGTGTTTACGAAGTGACTGTGGGCAACGATTCAAAAACAGTTTCATTCTTAACATATCTATTTGAAAACGACACAAACAACTATCTTGGCTATTACTATGCTTCTCCTGAAAATGCCGATGGCATCAACATCGAATTTGTTGCCAACTGGACGGGCGATACCTACAACATTAACGTGCAACTTCAAGATGAAAATGGCACTTATTCCACAAGTTTTGCTTCCGTTCAAGTGGATGACGACAACATGACCACAGCATCCTATACCTCCACAAGAGATTATGGCGCGAGAGTGGAAATAACCGTTTCCTTGAATGACTACGCAAACATCATAGGATTTTTCAACAGCACAACAGGCGAGGAATATTTCAATGGCGATGAAGAAAACAATGTTCAAATTGAGATCGGCGAAGACACGGCAACTTTTGTGATAAACAGTTTACAAGACCACTTATATCTTGCAATCAAATTTTCGTATGATGATGTTTCCATAACTCTTGATTTAACTGATTACACTGGCGACATCACAGTTTCTGGCGACTTCATTGAAACCACAAACAACCTCTATGTTTGGAACACCACTTACGACCAAATCAGCGCAATGACGGCAAGCGGACTTGATGTTATTGAATATCTGGGCTTTGAAGTTAGTGCGTTTACATTCAATAATGCCGACCAAGTTTCAAGCATAGATTTTGACACAACACTTCTTTCCAACTACATTTTAAGAAATGATATCACTGGCGCTTATGAAATTTTGATAACTCCAGAATTCATCGGAGAAGAAGTGACGGTTATTTTGGACTATAACCACGACGAAGCACAAAATAAAGAGATTTTGGTGAGATATCAAAGCACACTTGACTCGTCACACGATTGGGAAGAAACTCCAATCCGTGCAGGCTATGACTTTGCTGGATGGTTCTCAGACGGCGTGAGGTATGAAGGTGTAACTGTTTTGAACACCACCGAAACCTTAACACTTGTTGCTGAGTGGACAATTCAAAGAAACACGGTTTCCTTAACGCTTGATGAGCATATAACATTTGCAAATTCCAACTTCACTTATCGCGAAGATAACGGCACATACATCTTTGAAAGCTTAACCTTTGGCGAAAATTTGGAATTTGAATTGACTTTAAGTGATGGCTATGAAATCGACACAATTTCCTATCGCACTGAAAATGAAAATGGCGATGTTGCATACGGCGAAAATGGTCAAACAGTTTCTGTTTCCTATTCCGTTCCAGCACCACCTGCAGTGTTCATCACAGCAACAAGCGCGCCACTTTCAAACACAATCACCTTTAGTGGCGAACATTTCCAAGTTTCTGCCGAAACTGCCAATGGTGAAGAGATAACTGTCACAGAAAACAGTTTCGATGTTGCTTCTGATGTGGATGTTGTGGTTGAGATTACCATGGAAACAGGCTATAACTTTATTAACCTAACATCGACCTCTGACATTAGTTTCACTTACAACGAAAATAATGGCGCTGTCACAGTGGAAATTTCAGGAATCACAAGCGATGTCACCTTCACTGTGCAAAGCGAAGCAAGGCTGAACACAGTCTCCATCATCTTTGACGACAATGAAGTTATCGACACGGTTGTTATCTCTGGCGTGGAAACAGAAAATTATTCCACACAAATAAGAACTGGTGAAACGCTTGATGTCTATGTGCTTTATATAGCAGGCTATCGAATGGATAACGCAGATTCTGCAGAATTCACAACCTCATTTGAAGCGGTTTCTGACGGAAACAATGCATACTTTGGATATTTCCACATTCAAGTTTCCAGCATCGCCACCGACGGCGAAGTTGTTGTGTCCTCAACACGAGAGTCTTACACAATAACAGTGGAAACAATTGTCTATGACGAAAACATGGAAATTGTCACGGGCACCGACAACACTGCAACCGTTAACGGAAGTGCGTCGGCAAGTGCATTGTTTAACACTTCTGTCACTCTTTCGGCAACAGCAGGCACGCAAGGCGATTATAGTTTTGCAGGCTGGTCGAGAGACGGACAAAACATTTTCTCAAATGAAAATCCTCATAACTATGTTGTTATGAGCAATGAAACAATTTACGCTGTGTTCTCAACTCGCGAATTTACCATTAATTTGGTGGCATATGATGTTTACACTTTGAACGACGGCACAGGCGTAGAGGAAATTTATCAGCCAATCACCTCTGCAGAGTTCTATCTTGACGACACCTTAACACCAATTACCAGCATGACACTCTTCTATGGCGCGTCAACCACAATCTATTTAAGAGTGCCAGATGGTTACACCTATTCAGGCTTCGGCTTTATCAATCGTGACGGCTCATATAACTACATTTTGCGTGATAATTCCACCGAACAGATGATTGAGATTGAAGTTTCTTCAGCAGATTTTGATGCTTCAAGCATTCTTCAAACAATGTTTGTGGCATTAACTTCAAATGAAGTGAACATCAACATCACTTCGTATATAGACTTTGACGGCTATCATGAATTAGACACTGAGGTTGGCAACATCACTTTGGTGGGCGAAAATGGCGAGACGGTTAACCAATTTGGCTATGTTGGTGGAACAAGAGTTCACTATGATGCAAACTCTTTTGACCAAACAACAGGGCAAGCTAACAGTGTGAGAGATTTCACAGTGATTTCATACACTGGTCACGATGTTTATCTTAAAATCATGGCTGAAAAGAGTGGATATTATTTCAGCAGTCTTGTGATTGACAGCACAAATGTCAGCGTGGTCAGAGTGAGCGAAGTGACAGAAAATGGCGGAACTTACTATATCTATCATCTTTTCAACATCATCGGCTATGGCGCAGATGTTAACATTGATGTGCTGTTCAAGCCAAATAAATACATTCTTGATTTAACCTTTAATAACGAAAATGGCACTAAGGTTGACGGAGGCGACTTCTTCCTTAATAAGAGTGATGAGATGATAAGAAAAGTTTGGAGCGACGGCTCGAACTTCTCGGAGATGAAAGTGACAAGTTTTGCCGATTCCTACTTCTCAATCACGGCATATGTTAAACTTGGTTTCATGCTTGACGAATATAATTTGTCGCTCACATATGACGAAGATGTGTTGACCATTTCCAATATTGAAGTGGCAAGACTTGACTTCACAGATTCAGGCTATCGTTATGTTATCCATTTTGATGTTGAGGTGATCACGGCAAGCACAACGCTTTCCATAAATCTAACCTCACAGACCTATTCCGTTCTTCTTGTGGATGAAGATTTAAATGGCGAGATTATTGCAAGAATAGATAATGTTCGATATCACACACCAATCGACTTAACGATTGCAAACGCCAACAACATTCACACCGATGTGCTTGAATTTAATGCAACACAATTAAATGTTGTTCAAGCTAAACAAGACTATTACTTTGGCGGTTACTACACCTACGACAACGGCAGAGGCTATCAATACATCAACTCCGAAGGAAACGCACTTGTCAACTTCCTGGAAACAGGCTACATTTTCGATGAAAAGACTGGCACTTACATTATGAGCGAAAATGCTTACGAAGAAGAAAACGGCAACATTGTGATTTCGCTTTACTTATATTGGGTATATCTTAAAACACAGATAACCTTTGAAATTATACCTGATGTTCAAATTAACGCCACCGCACAAGATATGATTGAAGGCGTTGATGATTATAACTCTTGGTTCAACGAGGATATGCCACTTTACATTGAAGTTGCTTTCGACACAGACATAACCATTGTTGCGCCAGAAATTTCAGGCTATAGATTCTATAAGTTTGTCATACAACAACGCGATGTTAACAACAACGCCTTGACAGATGTGGAAAGTTTCTCTGAAAGCGTGCCTTGGTCAACAAATGCATACGACAGAATCATCAGCATGAACATTCAAATATACTACTTTGCTCGCGTGGATGTTCAAATCTACGGCGGTAATGTGGAAGTGGCAATCTCGCAAGATGTTCAAGACGCAAGAGCGCAAAGTTTGAATGCAGAAGGCTTTGTTGACACCACCATGAATTTCACACTTTCTGCTCAAAACTATGATGGCTACACAATTAGATATTGGCAGAACCTTTCCACTGGCGAAAGATACACAAGTGTTTCTTCCATAACCACGCAGATAATTGCACGCACAACTTTCCTCTTGTATGTTCAAGGGCAACAAGTCACACTCATGTTTAATGAATATGACGCCACAAACGGCAGAATCATGATGATGCAAATCAACTCTCCAACAGGAACGCAGGAAATGCGAACGCTTGGCGCCTATGTTAACGACAGTTTTGTTAAACTTTTAAACACAACAAATGTGGCTGTTGGCGACAGAGTGACTTTCATGATGGAAATCGACTATGGTTATGTTGTGGATTGGAACATTGAAAACGTCACATTAACAAACATAACCACCAACTACTATTACTTTGAAATGGAAATCACGCAGGATATGGCAAATTCACGCATACAGGTTATTCCAACCTTTAGTGGCAACAGTGTGGCATTCTATGTTTCACTTGAATTTGCAGATAAAGACATAATCTATAACGCAAACGACACTAACAACGCAACTTTTGCTGGCTACACAGTTTACAACGGCTTGCAAACAAATGTGGTTGAAAGCGGCTTGAATTCTGATATTTCAATAAGCATTATTTCGTATAGTCGCTATGATGTATACAGAATTTTAATCCTCACAAGAGAAGGCACAATTGATGTGACGGAAAATTACAACTATGACAGCAACATCCTAAGTTTTACAAGGGGATTTTTAAGTGAAAATGACCTTGCAGGCTCGCTTATGATGACGGTTGAGTTTGAAAGACTCTATCACACAGCCTCACTCATGGAAGAAATTGGCAACGGCACAAATGAAAGTCCATATGAAATTAACAGCGTTGAAGCTTTGACCTATTACATGGAAAAAATCAATAATGGCGAGCAAAACGCACAGGGCTTAAATTATGCTCACGCAAGTTATATCTTAACTGCCGACATCGACCTTGTGGATAAGTTCTGGACGCCAATTGGAACAGAGGAAAATCCATTCAACGGAACCTTCAACTTTAACGGACATTCAGTTTTAAACATCTATCATGCAGTGCCTTATAATCCAACATACTATAGCGGATTGTTTGGAGTGATTGGAAATGATGTGAATATCATTTTGAATGTTCAAAATTATTGGTATATCTTTGTTATCATTGCAATCGTCATTGTGCTTATCATTCTTCTCATCATTCTTCTTGTTTACAACAAAAAGAAGAAAGAAAAACGAGAGGAACTTGTGACAAAGTGAAAGAAATATAATAATTCTCAAACATTCTAAATATAATAAAACAAGGAGAAAACATGAAAATTTTCCTTGTTTTATTTTTAATGGGGCTGGTGCAAGGCTTGACCGAATTTTTGCCAGTTTCGTCCAGCGGACATTTGGTGCTTCTGTCGGAAATCTTTGGCGTGGAAGAAAGTTTATTTATAAGCATTCTTCTTCATGTTGCCACACTTCTTTCCATTGTGGTTGTTTTTTGGAAGGATATTTGGGAACTTGTTAAACATCCACTTTCAGAAAAAGCCATGAAACTTGTTGTTGCCACCATTCCAACTTGCATAATTGTGCTGTTTTTAATGCCTATTGTTAAATCGTCGTTTGGCGGAGCATTTTTGCCATATTGTTTTTTAATAACTGCTGTTCTTTTGTTTGCGACAGAACTTTTAACAAAAAACAAGCAAACGGAAGGCGTTGGGTATAAGCAAGCGCTCATCATGGGAATTGCACAGGGTTTTGCTGTTTTTCCAGGCATCTCGCGCTCAGGTTCCACCATTTGTGCAGGGCTTCTTGCAGGTGCAGATAAAAAAGAAAGTGCCAAGTTTTCCTTTTTGATGAGTGTGCCAATCATTTTGCTTTCGCTTATTATGGAAATTTATGAAGTTTGCACAGGCGCGATAACCATAAATTATCCTGTTTTTGCCATAATAATAGCCTTTGTTGTTGCTTTTTTAAGTGGTATTTTTGCCATAAAATTCATGATGAAACTGACCGAAAAAGGTGGACTGAAGTGGTTTTCCATTTATCTTCTTTGTTTAGGCATTGCCACTTTCTTTTTAATTTAAGTCTTTCTTGAAATGCGTGCATAAATTTTTTTGGACAACGATATATTGTTAAAAAGGGAGAAAAATGGAGTTCTATAAATTTTCGGCTGATGAGTGTTTAAAAAAGTTCTCGTCCAGTATGTTTGGACTTTCAAACAACGAGGTTCAAGTAAGGCTTAAAGACAGCCAAAGCCTTTTAATTTCCAAGCAGAAAAAAAGCAATCTTTTCCTTAAATTTTTGGCTCAACTCAAAGAACTTATGGTGCTTATTCTTCTTTTTTCTTCGCTCATTTCCATAATCATTGGCGCGATTGAAGGCTCTTCCAGTGAAATTGTGGACGGAGTTATCATTCTTGGCATTGTTGTTATGAATGCCATTTTCGGCGTGGTGCAGGAACATAAAACAGAAAAGGCAATTGAAAGTTTAAAGAAAATGACGGAAGCCGAAACGCTGGTCCTTCGAGATGGCAAGGTGGAAAAAATTCCAAGTAGCCAGTTGGTGCATGGCGATATTGTTGTTTTGGAAGCAGGAGCAATTGTGCCTGCTGATGTCAGAATTTTGGAAAGCACAAATTTAAAAGTTAATGAATCAACCCTTACGGGCGAAAGTAACGCGGTTTCCAAAAGTGCAGAGGTTGTCTATCACGAAAATAAGGCGATTGCCGACAGAAAAAACATGGCGTATTGCGGAAGTGTGGTGGAAAATGGACACGCGAAGGGCTTGGTGGTGGCGATAGGAAAAGAAAGCGAGTTCGGTAAAATTGCGGAAAGTTTAAAGGAAACTAAGAAAGAACTGACGCCTCTTCAAAAAAACATTCAATCGGTTGGTAAAATTCTCACATACCTTATTCTTTTAATTGCCACAGTCACTTTCATATTAGAGGTTATTGCAAGACCAAATGAAATTTTAAACGCCTTTTTAACCGCGGTGGCAATTTCGGTTGCTGCCATTCCAGAAAGTATGCCAGCCGTTATCACAATCATCATGAGTTTAGGAATCGCGCAACTTAGCAAGCAGAAAGCAATTGTGAAGAAAATGCACGCGGTGGAAACGCTTGGGTGTTGCGATGTTATTTGCTCCGACAAGACTGGAACAATCACACAAAACAAGATGACAGTTAAAGAAATTTATGCAAATTTTGAGGAAAACTCGGAATTTTTCAACTTGCTTCTTCACGATATGGCGCTTTGCAACAATGGGCAAATGGGGAAGGAGGGCTATATTGGCGAATCCACCGAGGTCGCGCTTTTAAACTACGCCAAACTTAGAGGCGTGAAAATGGAGAAGTTAGATTTTCCACGCATTTATGAAAATCCTTTCACCTCCGACAGAAAGATGATGTCCACGCAAAACATTTTTAATGGAAAAAAAGTGCTTTTTGTTAAAGGCGCGCTTGACAGGGTGTTAGGCAGATGTTCAACAATTGCCACTTGTGACCAAGTTGTGCCAATAACAGAGGTTGAACGAAAAAAGATAATGAAAATGAACGCAGATATGTGCAAAAATGCCTTACGCGTTTTGGCGTTTGCCTATAAGGAAGGCGAAAGCACCGAGGAAGAAAATTTAACTTTTCTTGGCATTTGTGGAATGCAAGACCCCCCTCGTCCAGAAATCACGTTGGCGGTGGAAAAGTGCCGTGGTGCTGGAATGCGTGCTGTGATGATAACCGGCGACTATAAAGACACCGCTTTTGCCATTGCAAAGCAAATTGGAATTGTTAAAAATGAAAGCGAAGTTATGTCTGGTGAAGAGATTGATAAATGTTCTGATGAGGAATTTTCTAAAGTTGTGGAAAGGATAAGCGTTTTTGCTCGTGTTTCGCCAGCACACAAAGTTAGAATTGTGGAAGCGCTTAAAAAGAATGGACATAATGTGGCAATGACTGGCGACGGCGTCAACGATGCTCCAAGCATGAAAAAAGCAAGCATAGGCATTGGCATGGGCAAAAGTGGCACCGATGTCACAAAAGAAGTGGCAGATTTAATCATCACTGACGACAATTTTGCCACTATTGTTGTGGCTGTGGAGCAGGGCAGAAAGATATACAGCAACATTCAAAAAACCGTCAAATTTCTTTTCTCTGCCAATATGGCGGAAATTCTTGCTCTCTTTTTCATAACCATCCTCTTTCCAAACCACACCTTTCTTTTGCCAGTGCAAATACTGTTTATAAATCTCATCACCGACTCGCTTCCAGCCATAGCGCTTGGCGTTGAGAAAGTGGAAAGCGGTGTGATGAAGGAAAAACCGCGAAGTCAAAAAAGTGGCTTGTTTTCAAACGGCGTGGGTGTCAGCATAGTTGTGCTTGGCATGATTCAAACCTTGCTCACTCTTGGCGCCTACATTTTTGGCTTGTTTATGTATAACGAAAGTGTGGCAATGACCATGGCGTTCTACACTTTAAACCTCATACAACTATTCTATATGTTCACCGCACGCACAAAAGAGTGTTGCTTTAAATCTAATCCATTTAAAAACAAATTTTTCTCTCTTGCACTTGGTGCTGGGCTTGGGCTTCTAGTTCTCATTGCAACAACTGGCTTTAAAGACTTACTAAAACTTTCCTCGCTTGATGCGTCTTGTTGGATAATCGTTCTTCTTTTATCAATTTCAATTATCTTTATTGGTGAAATATATAAAGTTGTTGAACGCAAAATAAATTTGAAAAAAGAGAATAAAAACACTTTAAAAATCAAGAAAAATCGGAAAAAAGCAATAAAAATTTCCTAAAAGTAAAAAATTTTAATAAGGATGTTTCAAAAAATGTGTAAACATCTTTATTTTTTTAAAACAATTTACATTTCCTTAAAAGTGTGATAAAATATATTCATGGAAATTGCCGAGATAATTAAAAACCAAAATTTCTTTAAAAAATTGGAAGAGAAACCTCTTTCAAATTCTCTTCTTTTTTATTGCGAGGATGACAAAACAAGCGAAGTGACCTTGATTTTAACAGCGCTCATGTTGAACTATAAGACCTATGCTCTTATGAATGAAAACAGCGCGGAATATAAGCGAGTGTTAAACGGCGCTGACCTAGACATTAAAATCTATCCAAAAAACAAAGAGAAACTTCTTGTTTCCGATTCCAACGAAATTGTGGACGAAGTTTTCATTAAGCCAACAAATAAGGAAAACAAAGTGTTCTTAATTGAAAATATTGACTTATCCACCACAGAGGCACAAAACAAACTTTTGAAGGTTTTGGAAGAACCGCCAAAGAATGTTTACTTTTTAATAAGCGCAAAACAAGCCGACCGTGTGCTTCCAACCATAAAATCTAGGTGCGACAAAATCACAATCGAAAAACTTCCGCTCAGCGAGATTGAAAAGGTTTGTAAAAATCCACTTGCTTGTATGTTGTGTGAGGGGTATATTGGCAAGGCGGAGGAACTCAGCAAAAATTCCAATTTAAACGAAATTGTTGATTTTGCTGTCAGCCTTGTTTGCGATTTAAAAAACAGTTCGCAGGTTTTAAGATTTTCCAAGCGCTTTCAAGAATTTAAAGGAGATATTGATTTGATTTTGAAAATCTATTCTTTTTGTCTTGAAGATATGCTCAAAATTAAAACTGAAATTAAGGATTACTGCTTAATGAAGATGTTTTTGCCAAAAATCGAGTCGGTCGAAAGCGAGTTTTCGGTGCAAGCAATTTGTGAAATTCTTAATTTAATCACATTTTTCAGAAAAAAATTGGAATTTAATGCCAATTTGCCAGTGGCAATCGACAATTTATTACTAAAAATTTTGGAGGTTAAATATATATGCAAATAGAAGTTGTGGGTGTGAAATTTAAAAACAGCAACCATATATACAGTTTTTCGCCAAACAATCAAATGATAAAAAAAGGCGACTATGTGATTGTGGAAACGGAGAAAGGAAAAGACTTGGGTGTGGTTGTTAAAACAAACGAAATGATTGACGCAGGCGAGCTTGTTTCGCCACTTAAAAATGTGGTGAAAGTTGCAACGAAAGAGCAGGTTAAGCGCGCTGAAGAATTCGACAAAGAGGCAGAAAAACTTGCTCCAAAAATTAAAGAGATCATAAAGTCATTCAATCTTGAAATGAAAGTTGTTAAAGTGGAGGCGAGTTTCGATAACAGCAAAATCATCATAAACTTCACGGCGGAAAACAGAGTGGACTTTCGCGAACTTGTTAAGAAACTTGCCGAAACCTTCAAAACGCGTGTGGAACTTAGGCAAATTGGCAGTCGCGATGAAGTTAGAATGATGGGCGGTTTTGGACCTTGTGGCAAAATTTGTTGCTGTGTGCAGAACTTTGGTGAGTTCGACCATGTTTCCATGAAAATGGCAAAAAATCAAAATCTTTCGCTTAATCCAAATTCCATAAGCGGACTTTGTGGAAAACTTATGTGTTGCCTTGCCTACGAAAATCCTGTATATCTTGAGGCAATAAAAATCATGCCAAAACTTGGCAGTGAAGTTAAAACCGAAGATGGCAAGGGAATTGTTATATATAACGACCTTTTGAAGCGCCTTGTTGATGTGAAGTTCACAAATGGCGACGATGTGGAGGTTAAGACCTATGAACTTGACAAAATCAAATTTAGAAGAGATGAATAGCCTTTTGGGCGAAGGCGAGAGGCTGGAAGATCTTGAGTGCAACAACCTTAAAATCATCCAAAACAAAAACCTTTATTGCTTCACTTCTGACTCTGTTATTCTTGCCAACTTTTTGAAGATAAAGAAAAATGAAACAGCTGTGGAAATTGGCGGAGGGTGTGGGGTTGTTTCCATTCTTGCCAGCGCCAAAAACAAGTTCAAAAAAATAAAGATTTTTGAAATTCAAAAAGAGATGCAGGCTTTGTGTCAAAAAAACATCAACTTAAACAACTTGCAAGAAAAATTGGAACTTATTCCAGATGATGTTTTGAATTTTAAAAAATATATCGATAAAAATGTGGATGTTGTTTTTTCCAATCCTCCATACCATAAAGTGAGCGAAACAAAAGAAAACATTGTCAAAAAAACAGCAAAGCAAGAAGTTAAACTGACGCTTAACAGTTTTGTTGAAGTGGCAAGTAAAATGCTGAAGTTTGGAGGCAGATTTTATTGTTCATATCCTTCCGAGCGCGCTTGTGAATTAATTTCAACTTGTCACAAATTTAATATTGCCATAAAAAAGATGTTTTTCACCGACAACGGCAAAGGCAAAATAACCCTCATTCTTGTGGAAGGCGTGAAAGGTGGAAAGGAAGGAGTTTTGGTTTTGCCTATGCTTACAACAAATAATCAGAACGGCGAATTTTTGGAAGAACTTAAAACAAGAAAATTTTTAGAAAATAAAAAATAAATTTTAATTATAAAAAATAAGATAAAATATTAAATAAAAATAACAAAAAAACTGCAAAAAATGCAGTTTTTTATTGATTTTTTTGCTTTTTAACACCGATTTTTCAAGATTTTTAAATTATTTAATTATTTTTATAATTATTAAATCATTTTTAATTTTTATTTACATCGCTTTGTTGTTTGTTTTTTCAAAGCCAACACATTTTCCAACTTCAAGTATGCCAGCATATTCAGCGCTGTTTTTTGCTGTATAAATATCAAAATTTTGATTTCTAACCATTGCCATATTCTTAGAAGTTTCCATGTAATATTTCTTCCTGTCGTTCACAACATCTTCAAGAAGCGCAACATCAAATTGTTTAATTTCCTTTTTAAGTTCATCTTGTTTATCTAAAATTTGGATTTCAATTTTTTCTATTTTTTCATCTTGAGGATTTTGTTTTTCTAAGCGAGTTTGTTCCTTTTTAAGTTTTCCAATTTCTTCGCCAAGATTGAAAAGTTGTTCATAAGGCGAAAACTCTTTGCAAATTTCTTCGGCGTGTGTTAAAAGGTTGTTGGTTCTCATAAGTTCGTGTTTAACATCGTAGCCTTCTTTCAAATTTTCAGTTTGAGTGTTTAAAATTTTTGCCAAAGTTAGTTTTACATTTTCAATGTTTAATCCATTCTCCACTGCTCGTGTGAAAGTGTCAACTGCTTTCATTTGATTGTTTCGCGACAAATCTTTATCTTTATTATAAGTCATATCATCAAATGCGGTGGCGAAAACTTGATAGGTAAAAGGTGCGTTAAAGCGACCTGTGCTTAAGAAAAAATTGAAATATTCCTCCATAGGTCTAGATAGATATTGTTGGTCAAGTGGATAATAATTAAAATCAAGTAAATAACCAGCAAATTCAGTGGTATCTTTTATATTTGAATTTATCGCTTTATCAATCTGTTTTTGAGCGTAATTCCTGTCCCAAATTTCAAATTTTTTGTGGTCACCATAAAAGTTTCTTTCGTCGAAAATATCTTCGGCGATTTCATCAGAAAAAATATCCTCGTCTATACTGCCACCATACCAATAGAAGTCAAGTGTGTGATATAGCAATGTCATGTCGCTGTTAAATTTCTCTTCTTGTTCACTAGTTAAGAAAATTCGTTTTAAATTTGGATATTTTGTGTAATATTTATTATTCATATTTCTCCCCTTTCTCGCATTATATCATGCGGGGGGGGGTAAGTCAAGTATTTTAAAAAAAATTACATCACTTTGCAAATAAGGCAGGCGAGAATTGTGCCAACAAGTGAGCAAACTAAGGCAACAGGAATGGCATAGAGAAGTTTTTTTACTCTTGTTTGCGAGAAATAGACGGTGGCAACATAAAAAATAGTTTCCGAACAGCCCATGATGACGCAGGCGCAACGCGAAATATAACTGTCCGCACCATAAGTTGTCAGCACATTTTCAAGAAGTGCATAACTTCCACTTCCAGTGAAAGGGCGAAGTAAAACAAGTTCAGTAAGTTCTGGCGGAATACCTAAAAAATTAAAAACGGGTGTGAGCAAACTTGTCAGCCAAGTTGTAATTCCTGAAACGCGAAGAAGTGCGACGGCAATCATAATGGAGGCGATAAACGGAAAGATGTCAACCACAAGTTTGATTGCGCCTTTTGCACCTTTCACAAAGTGGTCATAGGTGTTTATGCGTTTATAGATGCAATAGATAATCAAAAGGAGGAAAAGAATAGGAAGAATATATGCACTCATTTTTTCTTCCTCCGTTTTATTTTATTTCTAAGTTTCTCCACGCCATGCACAAGAAGAATTCCTAAAACCGTTGTGGTTATCGTTACAATAAGCGTTGGCAAAATGATGTCGGCAGGGTTTTCGCTTCCAGCACTTGACCTAAGTCCAATAACCGTGGTTGGCAAAAGTTGAATGGAAGTGGCGTTGATAACCACAAGCATAATCATGGCAAAATTTGCCTTTCCACTTCCATCGTCCAGTGCTTGCATGGCGCGAATACCCATCGGTGTTGCGGCATTTCCAACTCCCAGCATATTTGCAGACACATTGAGGGCGATTATCTTTTGAATTTCCTCATTATCCACTTTGAAGATTTTTTTAATTAGTGGTCTTAAAAGTTTGGCAAGTTTATCTGAAAGACCGCTGGCGTCGATGAGTTCAATAAAGCCTAACCACACAACATAGACCGCCACAAGTTCAAAGCAAAGTTCCAGTGCGCCAGTGGATGCACCAATCATCTCTGAAAGCATGGCGGAAGGGTTGGTGATAAGTAAGACAAGTATGGAAGACAGCATCATCATAAGCCAAAAAATATTCATATTTATTTTTATGCTTTAACGCTTAAAAAAAGACATTTTTCGCATAATATAAAATCACATTTTCGCCATGAAATTGTTTTATTATTAAAATTGAAAATTCACTAAAAATTTTATTAATTCAAAAATCATAAAAAAAATAATGAAAAATTCGCAAAAAAACCGAAAAAATATGATAAAAATTGAAAATTAAGATATTTTTTCAACAATATTTATCCACTTTTCCACATTTTTATGTGTATTGTTGACAGATAAAAAGAAATGATTTATACTAATTTAAAAGGAAAAAATTATGTTTATTGATGTTCATGCGCATTTAGATAATGTGAGATTTGATGAAGATTTAGATATGGTTGTGAAAAATGCGAAATTAAGCAAGGTGGAAAAAATCATCACGGCTGGATACGACTTAAAATCTTCGTTTAAAGATGTGGAAATTGCAAACAGATTTGAAAATGTTTTTGCCACTGTTGGCGTGCATCCAGAAAATGTGGAAGATTTAGAAAATGACTATCTTGAAAAACTTGAAACGCTCTTAAAGAATAAGAAAGTGGTGGCAGTTGGCGAAATTGGTTTGGACTATCATTTTAGATGTGACAACAAAGAGTTGCAGAAAAAAGTTTTTGTTGAGCAGATAGACCTTGCCAACCATTTTAAACTTCCTATTGTTGTGCATAGCCGTGACGCTATGGGTGACACACTTGAAATTTTGAAAAAGCATAGGGCGGAGTTTGGCGGACTTATGCACTGTTTTTCTGGAAGCGTGGAGATGGCAAGAGAATTTATGAAACTTTCCTTTTCCTTTTCGTTTGGCGGAGTGACAACTTTTAAGAATGCAAAGAATGTTTTAAAAACGGTGGAGGAAATTCCAATAGAGAAAATTATGCTGGAAACCGATTGCCCATACATGACTCCTGAGCCACATCGAGGCGAGAGAAACGAACCTAAGTTTGTGCCATTCATAGCCGAAAAAATTGCGAATATTAAAAACATTAAAATTGACGAAGTGGAGAAAATTACCACTCAAAATGCAAAAAAATTGTTTAAAATTTGATAAAAAAGGTGAAAAATGTTTAATTTTAAGAAAAAATTTGGTCAAAATTTTCTATCCGACAAAAATTTGCTGTCGGCAATCGTGACGGATGCTGGCATAACACAAGATGATGTTGTTTTGGAAATTGGCGCAGGGGCTGGCGCTTTAACAAAGGAATTATCCACGCGCGCAAAAAAAGTTGTTTCCTATGAAATAGACTTAGACTTAAGGGAAACGCTGGAAAATTTAAATTTAGAAAATGTGCAATTCGTGTTTACCGATTTTATGAAAGAAGATATGAAAAAAGTGGAGAAAAACTTATCCTCTTTTAAAGTTGTGGCAAACCTTCCATACTACATCACAACTCCAATCATTTTTAAACTTTTGGAAGAGAGTGAGGCTTTAACATCTTTAACCATTATGGTGCAAAAAGAGGTGGCAGAGCGAATTGTGGCAAAGGCAGGTGGAAAAGATTACGGCATTTTAACTGTTATGATTGCCTTCTATGGCGAGGCAAAAATCACAAGAATTGTGAAGCGCGATATGTTTTATCCAGCACCGAATGTTGACTCGGCTGTTGTGAGAATTGACAAGAAAACAAGATTTGATGTCGACAAAGATAGGTTTTCTAAGTTTGTGAAAGCGTCTTTTTCCATGCGCAGAAAAACCTTGCTTAACAATCTTTCCACACTATACTCAAAAGAAAAATTGAAACAAACATTTGGCGATGATTTTTTAAAGAAAAGAGCGGAAAGTATATCCATAGAAGAATTTGTGGAAGCGTTTAAAAAACTTGAAAATTAACCTTTCTTTTTGCAGTTTAAAAGGTTCGATAGCGAACAACAAATTTGATTGCATAAATCGCGCATTAAAATAATGTCATCGAAATCTTTATCGCGACTTAGTTCCATGGCAATGTAAGTTGCAAGCAAAATCAAATCCTCTTTTTCCATATTTTTTTATATTCTAAATTTCAATAAAGCGATAATAAAAATAACGATACACTCGTTATTTTTTTGATTATGATATTAAAAATGTTTTGAGATTATCATTCAATATTTTGATAATTTTCTGTATATTTTTTTAAACAAAAACTTGAAATTCTTTTTACCGGCAAATTTTATTGAAATATATAAAAGACGGAAAAATTTATCAAGAAATGTGGTTTTTTGCGATTTTTTCGCATTTTTTAATGATTTTTTCGTGATTTTTTAAATTTTAATCTAAAAGTGGAAGAACATCAACGGAAAAAGTGGCGGAGATTTCAGGATAGATTTTAGCCACAACTTTATATACACCAACACTTTTAATTGGCTCTTTAAGGTCGATTTTTTTCTTGTCGAGTTTGATGTTTTCTTTAATAAGCGCGTCGGCAATTTCCTTGCTTGTCACTGAGCCAAACATTTTTCCATTTGCTCCGCACTTAATTTTAAGAGTGATAAGTTTGCCTTCAATTTGTTTGGCAAGTGCTTTTGCCTCTTTAATCTCCTCTTGCTTATGAAAATTTTGCGCGCTTTTTTGCATATTGTTCTCGTTTATGGCGTTGTTGTCGGCGCGTTTTGCCATATTGTTTTTAAAAAGAAAGTTTGTGGCAAATCCGTCAGCAACTTCTTTGATTTCTCCCTTTTTGCCTGTGCCTTTCACATCTTTAAGTAAAACAACTTTCATTTTTTTCTCCTTTTAACTAATTTTAATATATTAACGGTTTAATTGTCAAGGTTTGGGAAATAATTTTTGAGAAGGGGAAGATATGGATATTAGATGCAGAAAAACAAGTTGTGTTTATAACGACCGTTATACCTGTAAGGCTAAGGCGATTGACATCACGCGCGCCTGCACTTGCAGAAAGTTTGAAAAGGGAGAAGATTTTGTGGTGGATAAAACAAAGAATATGTTTTCTCGCACACCGTCATACGCTCCTCAGCGCGACTCTAAAACGATTAAAATTGAATGTAATGCGCATTGCCTTTTTAACAAGAACGGCGACTGCCAAGCCAACGGCATAACGCTTAACGACCTTAAAAACAAACCGTATTGCATCACATTTTTAAGAAAATAGTTGTGTTAATTTCTGATAAATCTTTTTTAAATCTCTTGATTTTATTTCCATTTATGGTATAATTTTAATATGGAAAAGGATAAAGCGTTTGAAATATATCAATATTTAATGGAGTCCTCCGAAACGCAAAACAAAACCGAAGAGGTTAAAGCGGAGGAAAAGCAAGAGGTTAAACAGGAGGAAACTTCTGTTAAGGAAGATTTTTCGGTAGTCGTTGAAAAGTTTGATAAATATAGTTCCATGGAGGTTGCGCTTAGAAGTAATCTTCTTGGTAAATATATTAATGGCGAGTATGTTATTGAAGATAAGGTCAAAGCGGAACTTTTGAAACTTAATAAAGTGGTTGACTTTAAGTCAGATAAAGGTTTGGTTTGCCATTCAAACTATAAAGATTTTACCTTTAAATTTGTGATTAAGGTGGAGGAAATGCCAACTTTTTCCACCGCAAAAATATATCTTGTTGAAGAACTTGACTATGTTGACGAGAAAAAGGAAATTAAAACTCTTCTTGAAAGCACGGTGGGACCAAGCGACAAAAAATTTATTGAATCGGTTTTGAAGGGCTGGTTTGTTAATGCGGAAGGCGATGACAGCGGAAATACGGGCAAAGAACTTTCCACTTTGGACGCCATTCTTCTTAAAGTTAAAACCGACTACGCATTTAATAAGGACTTACTTGAACTTCTTTCGCAAATCTATGTTTTAAGGATGACGGCGTTGTTAAACAAGCTTGGCGAAAAAGGGCAAGGGGTTTTGGATGAATTTAACCGCGTGATGCGTGATTATGGCGTTAAAAAACCATCGGTTTTGAAAAACTATGCCAAACTTAAAATTATTCTTGATAAGATTATTAAGGATAAAAATATTTCTGCCGACCTTAAAACCTTGGCGGAAAAAGAGGTCGCTGAGATTTATAGGAAATACTATAAACCTATGGAGCGCATTTTCACAATGGAGGATAAAGAGGTCACAATTGCGCCTCCAAAAGCCAAGAAACTGGAAAATTTGGATGATGTTAAAAAGTCGCTTGACAAAAAAGAAGATAAAGCAAAATCCGCTGGCGGAGGCGGTGGTAAATCGAAAGGCGGTGGCGGTGGAAAGAGTAAGTCTTATCCAGGCGCAAAGCCTTTAAAGGCGGGCAAAGTGCAATCTGGCGGAGTTGTTATTGCCAAAATCCCATCTCCACCAAAAACGGAAACAAAATATCCTGAAAAAGAGGTTAAAAAGGCGGAAAATATAGAAGTCAAAACCGTGGATAATTCTCGAAGAGACATGGAAATTGTGGATGTGATTCCTAATCAAAAAGATATTGACACAAGAGATATGCAAGGACAAAAAGCAAAAGAAAATCAAAGAAAAAAGAATCAAGGTAAAGAATATACCATGTAAAAAGCCGTGCTTCTGCACGGCTTTAATTTATTTTTCCTTCTCTTTCCAATTCTGAAATGAGCCATTAGATTTTGTGTAGTAATCAAGACCAATATTTTTTGCATTTTTCTCATTTTTTCTGTCGCATTCATAGAAACAATTATAAAATTCCACAGCGAAGTCACGCGCTTTTCTTGCTTTTTCGGCGCTTGGAGCCATTTGTGTGATTTTTTGCAGTTCTTCATGAATTGCCTCTGCATCAGGAACGTAAATTGGAGCATCAAGGTCAAGTATTTTTTTTGTCACTTTTTCATTAAAATTTTTAACATATTCATCAACGAGATTTTCGTCTAAATAAGTGCGATAGTTGATTTCTTTCGTGTTTACAAAATCATGAATGAAGTTCAAAACCTTTTGATAGTTCTCTGCGTTTTCTCCATTTGTGGCAACATAAGTCCTAAGGAGTGAACTTTGATCGCGAAAAACATCATATTTATTTGCTGTATCTTTATTTATTTCAAGTGTGAATTTGCTGTGCACAACCTCTGCCATATCTTTTTCTCCTTTTGTTATTTTCTAAGCCTAGTATAACATATTTTTTCGCGATTGTAAATAGTCTTTTTAAAAATTTTGCATAAAAATTATTTTTTCCCACATTTTAAACGAAGATTAAGGAATAATCTTTTGGTCAATAATGAAAGTGGGTGTTTTTATGGTTTCTAAATTTTCAAGTGGCGCGATTGT
This sequence comes from uncultured Clostridia bacterium, assembly GCA_930971385.1. Classification (GTDB taxonomy): domain Bacteria; phylum Bacillota; class Clostridia; order Christensenellales; family UBA1242; genus Caccovivens. The sequence continues at coordinate 61,550 of CAKNGB010000004.1, forward strand.
GCTTTTAATTAGTGGAATAATCTGCAAGCTATTGGGTGCGTTTTTCCGCTTGCCACTCACAAATATGATTGGAATTGAGGGAATTGGCGTTTTCCAGCTTGTGATGTCGCTTTATTCATTTGCGCTGGTGCTGACAAGTGGAGGCGTGGCAAACTCGCTTTCCAAACTCATAAGTTCGGCGCGTGCAAACGGCAGAGTGGAAAAGATTTCATTATACCTTAAACAAGCCCTTTTAATTTCGGTGGGAATTGGACTTGGGATAGGCTTAATTTTCCTTGTTTTTGGAAGATATATTGCACTATTTCAGCAGATTTCGTCCAGTTTAAGTTATTCCCTATTTATTCTTCTTCTGCCACTAGGTGCCCTTCTTGCCACGCTTAGAGGCTTCTTCCAAGGCTATGAAAATATGCTTCCAACTGCGATTAGCCAAGTGATTGAGCAGGTCTTTAAGTTTGCTTTTGGGCTTTTGTTTGCCTATTATTTTTCCAAAATCGGATTAGCGCAAGGCGTGTTTGGTGCATTTTTGGGCGTGACGATAAGCGAGGTGGTTTCGGTTTTATATCTTCTCATCTACTATGTTGCCAAAAACAAAGATAGAAAAAAAGAGATTTACAGCAAAGATTTTAAAAGATTGGTCAGAAAGGAGTTTAACCATGCCAATTTTCCACTACTTTTATCCGCTTCCATTCTTCCACTTGTAAATGCATTTGAGGGGTTAATCATTGTGCCAAGGCTGATTAGTGCAGGCTTCACATCCTCTGTGGCAACAGAACTATATGGGCTTCAAGCAGGCGTTGTGGGCGCCATTCTTCACTTTCCACTCATAATTTCGTTTGCTGTCACCACATCGCTCTTGCCAAATCTTTCTTACAATATCTCTAAAGGCAATGGCGGAAAACTTATGATTGAAAAAGGGCTTAAAATTCTTCTATACTTTCTTTTGCCCACAACTTTTGGCATTGTGGCAATCATAAAACCAATTCTTACCGTTTTTTATGTTAACATGACAGAGGCGCTCATTGGCATTGCTTTTAATCTTATGTTCTATGGCGCTTTTTCCACCATTTTCACAGCCCTTATGCAATACATCATCATGCTTTTGCAGGCGAATGGTCAGTTTAATTACATTTTGGTGATAACAGTTATTGGTGGAGCGGTTAAAGCGGTGCTGTCGTTTACGCTTTCTGCCCTTTCGTCCATAAACATCTATGCGGTTTTAATTGGCAACATCGCCATGTCAACAATCGTTTGCCTTCTTGGGCTTATTAAACTTAAAAATCTCGTGCAATTTTCGCTTAACTTGGGTGAGGTTTGCCTTCTTCTTTTTGGCACACTACTTATGTATCTTGGTGTTTACACCTTTGTGGAAAGTTCTTACTACGGCCCGCTTGTTAATGTTACCATTGCCGTTTTTCTTGGTATGCTTATCTACTTTGTTATCACAATTTCCTTCTTCTTGAAACTGTTTTATAAAAAGAAAGTGAAAAAAAGGGTTTAAAAATGGTAAAAGAAGCCAAACATCCTTTTAGGAGGGAATATGAATAAGCAAGAAATGATGGCAACCCTTGCCAAAAAGACCAATCTTTCAAAAGAGAAATGTGAAAAAGTGATTGACGAATTTAAGAAGGTAATACTTGAAGTTTGCGGAAAGGGCGAAGAGGTAAACATCCGCAATTTTGGCAGGTTTAAACTGCAAGAAACAAAGGAGAGAAAATTTATCAATCCTCAAACCAAGCGCTACTATGTTTCCAAGCCTAAAAAGATGATTGCCTTTAAAAGTTATAAGAATTTTAAATATGCTTTTGAAAATTGAAATGGATAAAAGATGCAAAAACTTGCATCTTTTTTCTTTTTTTCGCACAAGACAAAAATTTCCATAATATTTTAATATACCACTTGAAAAATTGAGTTTGGTGTGGTAAAATAAGGATATGAAAATAAGAAATGTTAACTTTGGAGAAAAACCACTTTTCCTTGCGCCTATGGCTGGCGTAAGCGATGTTGGTTTCCGCGAGGAAGCGGTTAAATTTGGTGCAGATGTCACATACACCGAAATGTTATCTGCACGCGCTATGGCACACAATCCTAAAAAGACGGATTTGATGACCATCACAAGCCCACTTGAAAGGCTGACAGTTGCTCAGATTTTTGGGCATGAAAGTGAATATTTGGTGAAGGCGCTTGAAAATGAAATGCTCGATAAATTTCCTGCAATCGACATCAACATGGGTTGCCCTGCGCCAAAAATCATAAGAAATGGCGACGGCGGTGCGCTTATGGACAGCATACATCTTGCAGGCCATATCATTGAAAGTTGCAGAGAGATGACCAAAAAGCCACTTTCCGTGAAATTCAGAAAGGGCTATTCTGAGGAAAATTACCTCGACTTTGCCAAGATGTGTGAAGATAGTGGTGCTGACTTTATCACTTTCCACGCTCGCACTGTGGAACAGGGGTATAGCGGGGAAGCAGACTATGACGCGATTGCCGAAGTTAAGGCAAAAGTGAAAATTCCAGTGATTGGCAACGGCGATGTTGTGGATTTAGCGTCCTATGAAAGAATGTTGTCGACAGGTGTTGACGGCGTGATGATTGGCCGTGGTGCGCTTGGCAAACCATGGATATTTAAACAACTTAAAGAAGGCAAAGAGGATGTTGATGTGGATAAATATCAAGTTGTTTTAGACCACATCACAACACTTAGAAAATACTATAACGAAAAGTGGCTTTCGCTTTACATAAGAAAGCACCTTCTTTGGTATGTTAAAGACATTCCAATGGCAAACGCCATCCGCATGACCCTTGCCACTTGCCAAAATATCGACGAGTGCTTAGAGATTATTAAAAAATGTTTTTCTAAAAATATCTAATTTTGTTTTGAAAATCTTTCCAAAAAGTGTATTATAGTTAATAGCGTGGGGGATATTTTATGAAAAGAACGATTAGAGATTTAAAAAACATTGAAAATAAACGCGTCCTTTTGAGATGTGATTTTAATGTTCCTCTTGATAACTATGGTGACATCATCGACGACACCAGAATTGTCAGTTCTCTTCCAACAATAAAATATCTTAACGACCAAAAGTGCAAACTTATCATCTGCTCTCATCTTGGCAGACCTAAGGGGTATGATAAGTTCCTTTCTCTTTTCCCTGTTGCCGTTTCGCTTATGAAATACTTTCCAAATAAGGTTAAGTTTTCTTCCAAAGTGACAGGAAAAGAAGTGGAAAACATGGTTGCCAACATGAAAGGGGGAGATATTCTTCTTTTAGAGAATTTGCGCTTTGACTCGCGCGAGGAAGAAAACGACCCAACCTTTGTTAAGGAACTTGCCTCACTTGCCGACATCTATGTTGACGACGCTTTCGGCGTGGCACACAGAAAACATGCTTCCAACTACGGCGTGGCGCTTAAACTTCCAAATGCTATTGGCTTTTTGATTGAAAAGGAATTAAACGTTTTTTACAAGGCGTTTGAAAATCCAAAAAAGCCTTTTGTTGCCATTTTGGGCGGTGCGAAAGTTAAGGATAAGTTGACGCTTATAAACAATGTTATTGGCAAGGCAGACACCGTGCTTGTGGGCGGAGGAATGGCATACACATTTCTTCTTGCCGAGGGCATAAAGATTGGTAAGTCAATTGTGGACCTTGACCTTGTGGATGACGCCCGCGAAATTCTTAAAAACGCCAAGGTTAATGGCACAAAAATTGTGCTTCCAGTTGACCATGTGGCACTTCTTGGCGAAAAGGTTGTGAAAACAAGCGAACTAGAGCAAGATATGGTTGGGCTTGACATCGGAAAGAAAACCATTCAAATGTTTACAGAAGAAATATTAAACGCAGGGCAGATAATTTGGAATGGCCCTGTTGGAAAATATGAGGACAAAAGATTCAGAAACGGCACAATGCAAATTGCCAAAGCCGTGGCAAAAAGTTCGGCATATTCCATTGTGGGTGGAGGCGACAGCGTGGGCGCCATAAACACTCTTGGCTATGCCGACAAAATCGACCACCTCTCAACTGGCGGAGGCGCAAGTTTGAAACTTATGGAAGGAAAAGTTTTGCCAGCGGTTGAGGTTATCGACACATTATAAAGGAGATGTATGAAAAAAATAATCATATCCAATTTTAAAATGAACACAACGCCAAGCGAAATGAAAAACTATGCCATGACGCTTGCCACCAAAACGAAAGGCTCAAAAAACAAGATAATAATTTGCCCGCCTTTCACACATTTTGCAGTTGCCAATCAGTTTTTTGAAGGCTCAAAAATCTCACTTGGCGCACAAAATGTTTCGGATGCTGAAAGTGGAACTTACACTGGCGAAATTTCCGCTTCCATGCTTAAAGATTCGAAAGTGGAATATGTGATTGTTGGTCATTCGGAAAGAAGAAGCAGGTTTAAAGAAACCGATAAACTTATAAACAAAAAAATTAAAACCGCCCTTGCAAATGGGCTTAAAGTTATTCTTTGTATCGGCGAAAATTTGGCAACGCGTGAGGCTAAAGAGGCAGGGAATTTTGTTAAAAAACAACTTGACGATGCACTTAAAGGAATTTACGAAAACGAACTTGAAAGTTTAATCATTGCCTATGAACCTATTTGGGCGATCGGCACTGGAAAAACTGCCACCATAAAAGATATTCAAAAAATGGTGGAACTACTAAGAAAGGAAATTTCATATCTTTACACCGATAAGGCAGGCGAGAAGATTAACATCGTCTATGGCGGAAGCATCGACATAAATAACTATAAAAAAATCATCTCACTTCCATGTTTGAATGGAGCGTTAATTGGTGGAGCAAGTTTGAATGTTGACAACTTCACAGTCATCTCGAAAGAAAATTACTAATAGGGGAGAAAATGGAGCATATATCACTGTATAGGAAATATCGACCAAAGACCTTTGAGGAGGTAATTGGGCAAGACCACATCACAAAAACACTTCAAAACCAAATCATGAATAACCACATCGGTCATGCCTACCTTTTCACAGGAACGCGTGGCACGGGAAAGACCAGTATTGCCAAAATTTTTGCAAAAGCGGTCAACTGCTTATCGCCAGTGCATGGTTCGCCTTGTGGTAAATGCGAAAATTGTTTGAGGTTAGAGAAAGAAAACGACATCAACATCATCGAAATCGACGCGGCATCTAATAACAAGGTGGACGATGTGCGCGAGATAAGAGATAAAGTGAAATTTTTGCCAGTTGGCGCAAAATATAAGGTATACATCATCGACGAAGTGCATATGTTAACAGATTCGGCTTTCAACGCACTTTTGAAAACTTTGGAGGAGCCACCAGAGCATATCATTTTCATCTTGGCAACCACCGAGGCGCACAAACTTCCACAAACGATTCTATCTCGTTGTGTTCGCTTTGATTTTCATTTAGTGTCTGTTGAAACGCTTATGAAGCATCTTGCAAAAATTTTCGACAAGGAAAAAATAACCTATGATGAAGAAAGTTTGAAACTTATTGCAGTTGCTGGCGAAGGCAGTGTGCGCGACACCCTTTCAATTGCCGACTCGATTGCGTCATATTGCCAAGGTAAAATCACAAAAGAGGAAACTTTAAACATCCTTGGCACAACCGACTATGAACTTATCCTTTCCTTTTTCAAGGAACTTAAAGAAAAGGAAGTTGGAAACATCTTGGCGCTTATCGACAAGATTGAAAAGGAAGGAAAAAACCTTGCTGTGTTTGCCAAAGATTTAAGTAAGCACGCCAGGAACCTACTTATCGTTAAAACTTGCAAGGACGCAGACAGCATTTTGAATTTGCCAGAAGATGTTATGGCAAAATTTAAAGAGCAAGCAGAAATTTTTGACGAGAAAGAACTTATTAGATATATGCAAGTGTTCTCGTCGGCGGAAAACGAACTTAGATACACACTTTCTGTTCGCCTTCTTCTTGAAACCACTTGCCTTACGGCTATGCTTAATTTGGAAGTAAAAAAAAACTGAATATTGAGGTGGATAAAACCAAACTATCGCCGAAAAATGTGTGGGGAAAGGTGGTGTTATATTTAAAAGAGAATAAAAAAGTTGCCCTGTATGTTGCGTGTGGCGACATTGTGGATGTGAAAATTGAAAACGACAGTTTGATTATCCGAAGTTCCGACGACTTTTTGGTGGGCGTTTTGGAGGACGGCAGGCGCGACATTGAAAATGCTCTTCGCTGGCAAGGGCTGGACTTAAAACTTGTGATTGTTAAATTTGAAAGTTTGAAACAAAAACAGGAAAAAGACATATTAAAACTTATCCGCTTGTTTGGAGATAAGTTTGTAAGTAATTAAGGAGAGAAATATGGGATATAACTATGGCGGATTTGGCGGAGGTGGTTTTGGCAATATGCAACAACTTATGCGCCAAGCACAAAAGATGCAAGAGGACATGAAGAAAAAGCGTGAGGAGATTGATAACACCGAGTTCACCTCGCAAGTGGGTGGTGGCATGGTGGAAGTTAAAATGCTTGGAAACAAAACCATGAAAAGCGTGAAAATTAAAAGAGAGGTTGTTGACCCTGACGATGTTGAGATGCTGGAAGATTTAATTCTTTCTGCCACCAACGATTGTTTAAGGCAAATCGCAAAAATGGAAAGCGAGCAACTTCCAAACATAGGAATGTGATATGGCAGAGTTCGACGAACCTATTGAAAGGCTGATTGAGTATTTCCGTCAACTTCCAAGCGTCGGCAAAAAAACGGCACAGCGCTATGCCTTTTACATCATTGAAAACAGCAAGGAAAAGGCGGATAATTTTGCCAAGGCAATCATGGAAGTTAAAGAAAAAGTGAAACTTTGCTCTGTTTGCGGAAACTACTCCACAAGTGAGGTTTGCCCAATTTGCCAGAAACGCAACAGGCAAATTGTGTGCGTGGTGCAAGAGCCGAAAGACATCATTGCCATGGAAAAGGTAAAAACTTTTGAGGGTGTGTATCATGTGCTTTTTGGCACGATAAGTCCTCTTGAAAACCGAGGCCCAAACGACATCAAAATTAAAGAACTTCTTGCGAGAGTTTCAAAAGATGGCGTCAAAGAAGTTATCATGGCAACAAACCCTGATGTTGAGGGCGACGCCACGGCGATGTATATCTCGAAACTTTTAAAACCGCTTGGCGTTAAGGTGACAAGGCTGGCGCAAGGGATAAGCATGGGAAGCGACATCGAATTTGCCGACGAAGTGACGCTTGAAAAAGCCTTAGAGCAAAGGCAGGAAATTTAAGGAGGATAAATGGAAAAACGAATTTTAAAATCGGTGGAAAAGTCGCATAGAGAGTTATATTTAATGCTTCTTGCGCGTGACCCAGAATATTTTTGGGGAAATGTGAACACGATTGTTGGCGACCCGTTTAAAGAAACGAGCCTTGAAAGTTTAAAAGTGCCAGAAAGCGTTTTATATTTTGAAAGCGCGCTGAAAGGCAACAAAACTTTGAAGAAATTGGAAATATCTGGTCACGCCGATTTTGGAAGAGGAAGTTTTTCCAATATACCAACATTAAAAAAAGTTAAAGGCGAATTTGTGACTGTTGTTGGCGAAAACGCTTTTAAAAACTGTGAAAATCTGGAAGAAGTGGATATGCCAAGAGTTATTCATCTTTGCAGTGGGGCTTTCAAGAATTGCAAAAACTTAAAACTTTTGGATATGCCAGCACTCACTCGAATTGAATATGGCGCTTGCGAGGGTTGCGAGAATTTAAAAGTGAAGTGCTATCCTTGGCAAGTTAGTTTCATGGAAAACTACTTTGGCTCTGAAAGGCTTATTATGGCATCAAATAAAGACACACGAACCTACCTTGAGCAACTTCGAGCAAACACCGCTCGAGAGTTTAAAGAAAAACAAATTTAAAAACGCACTTCGCGTTTTTTTATTTTACTTAATAATATATCACTTGACAAAAACCAAACTTTTTTGTTATTATTCTCTTGGAGAAAAAAATGGATTTACGCGAAGAAATCACAAACTTAATTAAAGAAAAATTAAACGGAAAATTTGACCTTGAAAACCTTTCCATTTCCTTTTCTGATAAGGAAGGGGTGGATTTTCAAACCAACTTTGCCTTTCTTATGGCAAAAAAATTAAATAAAAAACCTTTTGAATTCGCTGAGGAATTTATCCGCGATTGTCATCTTGACGGGCTTCAGTTTTCTGTTGCAATGCCTGGCTTTATCAACATCAAAGTTTCAAACGAACTTTTGTCTAAGTTTGCAAATATTGTAAACTACGATGAAATGCTGGGCGTTAAAAAGGTGGAAAAGGCAAGGAACATCTTAATTGACTATGGCGGAGCAAATGTTGCCAAAGAACTTCATGTTGGGCATCTTCGTTCGCCAATCATCGGCGAGGCACTTAAAAGGCTTCACATTTTTATGGGCGACAGCGTTGTTTCTGACACACACCTAGGCGACTGGGGGATTCAAATGGGGCTTACCATTTTGCAACTTAAAGAGGATGGCTATCTTGACCAATTCTTTCAGAAAGACTATAAAAAAGCAAAACTTGAGAACATCACTCTTGACACTTTGAATGAAGAATATCCAAAGGCAAGCAAGCGTAAGGATGTGGATGAAAACTTCAAAAAAGAAGCAGATGAAATCACACTTAAAATGCAGAAAAAGGAAGAGCCGTACTATTCGATTTATCAACAAATTCGCGCGCTTTCTGTGGAAGAAATCAAGAAAAACTACTCCAGTCTTAACGCCTATTTCGATTTTTGGTATGGCGAAAGCGACGCTGAACCATATATAAACAAGGTTATCGACCTATTCGTTAAAAAGGGTTTGGCAAAGGAAAGCGATGGGGCGCTTATTGTGGAGATTGCAAAAGAGGGCGAGCATATTCCAATTCCAAAAAAATCGCCAGACGAAGTGCAAAGGTATAAAAACCCGATGCCACCTGCCATTTTGAAAAAATATAACGGCGGAGTTTTATATCTAACCACCGAGATTGCCACACTTATGATGCGCAATGAAATGGATAAATATGACGAAATTATATACCTTACCGACAATCGCCAAGACAAGCATTTTGAACAGGCGTTTAGGTGCGCTAAACTTGCTGGAATTTCGCCAGAAAATCAAAAACTCACCCACATTTCTTTTGGCACTATGAACGGAAAAGACGGCAAACCGTTTAAAACAAGAAGTGGCGAAACAATTAGGCTTAAAGATATTGTCAACCTGCTTATTGAAAAAGCGAGCGTTAAACTTAAAGAAAACGGCATTGAAAACGACAGGGAGCTTGCCAGAAAAATTGGTGTTGGTGCAATGAAGTTTGGAGATTTATCCAACATCATTTCCAAAAACTATGTTTTCGACCTCGACAAATTCCTTTCCTTCGACGGAAAAACTGGCCCATACATTCAATACACGATTGCCCGCATAATTTCCATTTTGAATAAGGCGGGCGAGGAAGGCGGAGAAATCAAAGTGGAAACAGAAGAGGAGCGAGAAATTATCATGAACCTTCAAAAACTCAACTCTTCCTATCAAATTTCCTATAATGATTATTCCTTAAACAATCTTTGCTCTTCAACATTCGACCTTGCAAAAAGTTTCTCAACACTTTATAATAATCACAAGATTTTAACCGAGAAAAACCTTGAAAAAAAGAAAAGTTTACTTGCCATTTGCACGCTTGTTAAAAAGGCTTTGTCAAATGCATTAAATGTGCTTGGAATTGATGTTGTTGAAAAAATGTAAACCTCTTTAATTTACGAAAGAAAAAATGCATGAAATAAATTCAAAAAAAATATCAAAAAAATTATAAAAATTTTTTAAAAAGGTATTTACAAATTCAAAAAAATGTGCTATATTATTGTCGTGTAAGAAAAATTAACCATGGAGGTAAAATATATGGAATTTAAATATTGTGCAAGAAGAAGAGATGAAGTTGTGGTTGCTCCACACGAAGTTGGAAACAAAATTAAATCATTTGAAGTTGGAAGAACGAAAACGCAAGAGCGTGATAGATAATTTTTGTGACAAATTTTAAAAATATTGCTAATTTGGCAATATTTTTTTGAAATTCGTTTTGTTTTTAAAAGGAAATGTGATATTATATAAGTATATAATCTTATAATGGAGTCAGTATGAAAAAGTATCGTTTCCTTTATCCTGCCGTTTTTATTAAAGAAGAGGACGGCTCATATCAGGTTATGTTCCCAGACCTTGACCTTTACACCGACGGTCAAAACTCATCGGAGGCATACCTTTATGCTAAAGACCTACTTCGCGTCTATTTTAACTATGCTTTAAAGTATGAGGTGGAGTATAACAAGCCAACCGCGATTGAAAAACTCATCGAAAAGTGCAAACCAAACGAAATGGTTATGTATGTTGATGCATATGTGGAAGCAGAATAAACTTCTGCTTTTTTTATTTTTCCATCTTGACAAACGGATAATTGTGTTGTAAAATTAGGTAAACGGAGGAAAAAATGGCAACATTAGAAGAAATTTTTGGTTCAGAAATGGTTGAAGGCACAATTTTTGAAGAACTCAGTAAGAAAACACCAATAATTCGCACCACAAAAAGCAAAAAGGCAATGGTTAGGCTTGGCAAACCTTATGCTTATTATCATTTTCAAGAAGTGGATATGAATGATGATAAGTTCATGATTATGTATAAAATGTTAAATGAAAAGGATGAGGACGGAAACGAAGCAATTGAAAAAATTTCCAATTTCATGGTTGAACCAGTGCTTAACGAAAATGGCAAAATCAGCGTGATTCGCATAAGGCCACAAATGAAGGAAACGGAAAACGGAATTTTGTATGCAACAGACAGTTATAAAGACATCATGAAAGCGCTTTACGAGTCGATTAAAAAGGAAATGTATAAAAAAGTTTGCAAGGAATACGGCGTTAAAAAAGATAGTCAAGTTTTCAGCATAAAAGGCGAGTTTGACCGTGAAGTTGTTAAGGAAATTAAAAAATTTATGGCAAGTTTCGACTCGTTTGAAATAAGAAATCCAAACCTATTCTATAAAGTGAACGGCGAAAAAGAGGTTTCCGTGCTTGATGTTGTGCTTTATAAAGTGAAAGACACAAAAGTGAAAAACACAGATTTCACTCGTGAGGATTACTTACAACAATTAAACGCCAAAGTGGAAAGAGGCAGAGTGGTAGTTGACGGAAGCAGAAAGGCAAGAAAGAAAAAAGAACTTGTAAAATAATTTTAATTAACTTTAATAAAACACTTGACTTTAAACTTTAGGTGTGATATATTAAGACTGACACTCTTCGAGGTGTTAGTTTTTTTGTTAGGAGATGATATTATGGCAGCACCAAAACGCAAGATAATCACATTGGAATGCACAGAATGTAAGAATAGAAACTATTCAACTGAAAAAAACACATCTGCCAATGCTGAAAGAATTGAGATTATGAAGTTTTGTCCATTTTGCAATAAGAGAACAAAACATAAAGAAACAAAGTAATTTATTTGTTTGGAGGGGCTATGTCTAAGAAGAAAAAAGTCGATAACGCGCAAGAAACTGTGGTAGTTGAAGAAACAGAGAACACAAAAGCAGTGGAAAGTGGCGTGGTGGAAACGACAAAAGACAGCAAGAAAAAAGCAAAAGACGATAAAAAAGAAAGTAAAAAAGACGCTAAGAAAGATAAGAAAAAAGATAAAAAAGACAAGAAAGACGGTTTAATTAAGAAAACTAAAGCAACAGCCAGCGAACTTAAAAAAGTGACTTGGCCAAGTTTCGGCGAGGTTGTTAAGAAAACTGGAATTGTTATTGCTTTTGTTATCATCTTCGGTCTTTTAGTTTTTGGCGTGGACACTTTGCTTGGCTACCTTGTCACGCTCTTAGTTTAGCCTTGTTTTCAAAGTTTCTTATTAAGGAGATATTATGGAATACGAATACTCAAAAGAGCCTAAATGGTATGTGCTTCACACTTATTCTGGATATGAAAATGTGGCAAAGGAAAATTTGGAGAATGTCATCGAAAAATTCGGCTTACAAGACAGAATTTTCGACATCGTCATTCCAGAAGAGGATGTTATTGAAGAGAAAAACGGCAAGAAAAAACTTGTCACAAGAAAGAGTATGCCAACTTACATTCTCATCAAAATGATTTATGGCGATGATCTATGGCACAACATCACAAAAAGAACAAGAGGCGTCACTGGTTTTGTTGGACCAAAAGGTCGTCCACTTGCACTTCCTGATGAAGAGGTTATGAGGCTTCGCCTAGAGAAAATCAAAGTGGAAACCGACATTCAAGAAGGTGACACTGTGGAAATCATTGAAGGACCACTCGACAAAATGGTGGGCAAGGTTGTGGCAGTTAATCCTGATAACAACCAACTAACCGTTTCTGTTGAAATGTTCGGCAGAGAAAATAATGTGGAACTCACATTCGAGCAGGTTCACAAAGTGCAAAAATAAAACTAACATTTATGAAGATATAATTGTTAATATAATGATATTTTAGGCGTAGGCTTTAAAATATTGTCCTTAGCATGACAATAAACCGCTATTATTTGCTATACTCTTCTGTGGCAAATCAAAACTTTCAATTTTGAGAGAAAATCTGAAATTGAAATAACATAAATAGAAGAGGATTGGGAAGAGAAACCGATAAAATAGTTAGAAAACAAAGTTTTCAAGTGCTTGTAATCGGCGACTATTCCAGAAAAATTTTGTGGGAGAACTATTGCCAAGTTCAATTCACCACATTAGGAGGGAAAAATGGCAGAAAAGAAAATTAAAGCAGTTGTAAAATTACAACTCGAAGCAGGCAAAGCCACTCCTGGACCACCAGTTGGTTCCACACTTGGTCCTCATGGAATTAACATTGCAGGCTTCACAAAGGAATTCAACGAGAAGACCGCTTCTCAAATGGGTTATGTGATCCCAGTTGTTATCACAATCTACGAAGATAGAAGTTTTTCTTTTGTCTTAAAAACTCCACCTGTTGCTGTTTTAATTAAAAAGGCAATCAATGTGGAAACTGGTTCTGGAAAACCAAACAAACAAAAAGTCGGAAAACTAACTATGGAACAAGTTAGAAAAATCGCTGAAACAAAGATGCCTGACCTTAACGCATCCAGCATTGAAAGTGCAATGAGAATGGTTAAGGGAACTGCAAGAAGCATGGGCGTTGAAGTCGTAGATTAAGAGGAGAAGCATAATGAATAGAGGTAAAAGATATGTTAACAGCCTTAAAAGTTATGACAAATCTAAGTCATACGATGTAAGCGAGGCTATTGAAAATGTTATTAACACAGCAACTGCTAAGTTTGACGAATCTATTGAAGTTCATGTTAAACTTGGCGTTGACGGAAGAAATGCAGACCAACAAGTTCGTGGTGTTGTTGTTCTTCCAAATGGAACAGGTAAAACTGTTAAAGTGCTTGTTATCGCACGCGGTGACAAGGCAAACGAAGCAACACAGGCTGGTGCTGACTATGTTGGCGCAGAAGAAATGGTTCAAAAAATCAGCGGTGGCTGGTTAGACTTTGATGTCTGCATCACAACTCCAGATATGATGGGCGTTGTGGGAAGAATTGCAAGAATTCTTGGACCTAAAGGCTTGATGCCAAACCCAAAAAGCGGAACCGTCACAAACGATGTTGCTAAGGCAATTAAAGATGTTAAAGCAGGTAAAGTGGAATATAGACTTGACAAAACAAACAACATCCATGTAATTATTGGAAAGAAGAGTTTTGGTAAGGAAAAATTATTGGAAAACTTTAACACAATCATGGAAGCGATTGTTAAAGCAAAACCTGCCGCAGCGAAGGGACAATATATTAGAAATGTCACTCTTGCTTCATCAATGGGGCCAGGAGTTAAAGTTTCATACTCTATGTAAAGTTCCTTGCAAAGAGTGGGGAACGCAAATTCCTCACTCTTTGCTTTTAACACATATTTTTGAAAGATGTGTTTTACATAAGTAATTTTAAAAATATCCAGTTTTTCAAATGAAACTTTTCGACATTAATAGTGCTTTTATGCGCGCATACAAAATGTCGGCTAACACAAAATAATTTTGAATTTTTCATACAAATATGCCAATTCATTTGACTTGTATGGCGAATTATATTAAAATAGTTGTGTTAAATTTGTGGCAGACAAACAATTCTTGCCAAGTTTAGGAGAAATTTATGAACACTAAAAAAAGAACAGCAATTTATAAAGCTTTGGCTATCACATTCGCACTTCTTTTCACAGTGCTTTTCTTGCCAGTTGGTCAAATCCATGCCTATGCTTTAATTGCACAAAACTACACTAATTATTCCTACATCACAATCGGGGAAGAGGGAGAGGTTAAAAACACCATCTACACTGGAAACACCTACACCATTCCTCGTGCATATATCGGTGGAAATACCAATTATTCAATCGGCGAAGGAAATATCGCAGAAGGTGGTAGTGGTGAAAGTTTTAATGATAACAGCACCGATGTGACAATTCGTTCTTCCAAAATCACCGTCACATACGGCTCTCCAACAATTGTTGAGGGGGAATATGTTAATGGTGTTGAAGTGGATGTGACTGAAACACCAGAAGATAGTGAAGGAGGCTACGGCACTTTTGTTGCAAATAACATTGGAACATACACCATCACTTATTCTTATACCTACACCGTTGGTTCTGGTGATGACGCTAAAACCTACACTAACTACTATGATATGAAAGTGGAAAGTTCAGTGACAAGCGCGTCAATGGAACTTGACAACAACAGCGTTAATGTTCTTCCAGACCTTATCGACCTTTCACTTATAAGCACCACAGAAAATGGTGTTAGAACTTTCACTAAGGAAGAAATTCCTCTTCCACTTCCAACTATCTATGACGAGGATGGCGAGGAAGTTGAAAATTATGAAATCTTACTTGAAGAGCCAACTGAGGACGCTCCAACTGACTATTTACTTGTCAGCGTCACAGGTGGTGTTAACGCAAGCGACTTAAATGCTGGCGAAACAAAATATTTAAGAATGAATGGCGACGATGTTGTGATTGACACTGATGTGTTTAATGACCCAAGTTTTGAGGAATCATTCTCTAACTACACCATTAAATATGCATACTATCACCAAGGTCAATTCATCATCTCAACAACAAGAACTTTCAGCACTCGCGACACTTATTATGAAAATTATAATCAAAATAACTTAACTCTTCGCACTTCTTCCACGCTCACAACTTCTGCTCAACCAGGTGTGGAACAAACCATTCCAGGTGTTACTGTGACCACAAACAACAATGTTAACCACAGCGACGAGGAAGTTGCTGTTCATTACACTGTTAAGGTTAGATATAGAGCAAGTGGTAGCGGAAGTTATGCCGACCTTGACCAAAGCATATATAATGCTGATCCAGAAAACAAGGTGCTTAATGATGATGGAACTTTGATTGACCCAACAAAATTCACTCCACTTCAAGAAGGAACCTACACATTCATCTACACTGCAACCGATTTCTATGGAAATGTTGTTGCAAGTGAGGAAGGAACTTATGTTTGGAGAAACATTGAAGACACCACCGATCCAACACCAGTGATCTATGATGCTTCTGTTCGTGAAGGCGATATTCCAACCTATGAAAATGCAGATCACAAACTCAAAACTCAAGCAAGACCAAACGGCGTGATTGTTTATGCAGTTGGCATCGACGATAACCTTTCAAAATCGGACGACAGCGATGTTAACCTTAAACGCGAAGTTTACACTGGCGACACAGAAAGACTTTTCACAATTGAAAATTATGATGAATACAACTTAATTTTCAACTATCGCGCATCATCCGACCTTGAAGATTTTGAACATAATGCATATCAAAACTTTATCGACAACAACTACCTTATAAGAAAAGCACTTGGCGAAACTTCAATTGGAAGCGACGCTGAAATGCTTACATGGCTTAAAGGCACAGAGGCATACTTAATTGTTGTTGATAACGCAAACTACACACACATCTATAACTACTTCACAACTGAAATCAACGCAATCGACACTTCAATCACAGATGCTTCATCTTTCCTAAATTTTGCTAAGAATGAAGCAAATATGCAAAAACTTATTGGCGCAGGATTTGCTTATGTTGACAGCGATTCCATCTTCGGCGCAAATCAAGCAAACGGCGGATACAACACAACTTCTTACACAATTAGATATTATGCAGAAGACTCAGCAGGCAACTCCGCATACATTTCAAGAAGCATGAGTTTCAACTCAACAACCGAGGACACTGTTCCACCAACACTAACAATGTCCACAATTTTCCAAGATATCTATCTTGGTGAAGACGAAGTGACTTTCTCATATCCAACTGCATCCGATGAAGTTGACTCTTCTTCAAGAATGAAAGTTTACACTTATTATCGTTTCTTGAATGGTGACACTCCAATCACAAATCTTACCGACGCTGACGGAAACAAATCCGACAAAGACCTTGATGATGAAGGCGTTTGGGCAGATGTTGTAAACCAAGCAAACAGAAACGAAAACGGCGCATTATTCTCAACTGAATATGCAGGATATCGCACAGACGGAAACGATGGATATTTTGATGTAACAAACACAGAGGAAGATTCCTACACAATTGATTTGTCACTTGCACCAAATGCCAACAAAGTTCAAATCTTCGCTTTTGTATATGACGACTATGGTAATGTTGGCGTTATCGGACGCGAATTTGCAGTTTCAAATGTAAATGACCAATCAAAGCCAACTTTTGTAAACGTTGAAGTTGACGACACAAACACATCTTTCCAACAAGGCGCATCAATCACTCTTCCAACTATCAATGTTCAAGACGATTATGTTAACTATATGACCTACAACATCAGCGTTTCTCATGTTGATAATGGCACAAGAACATCAATCACAAGCCCAACTGATTCCACTCAATCAAGAAACACTAACAGATATTCATATGCTGTTAATGGCGGAACATTCACTGCTCCATTTGCTGGAACTTACAACGTGGCAATCGAACTTAAAGACAGCGGAAACAACAGAATTGTTGTGTTCACAAACTATGAAACGTCAGTTAGACCAATCGTTCAAGAACCACAAATCAGCACTTCACTCACAAATCAAACAGTTGAACTTGACGAAAACCCAGTGATTAACATTCCAACTCCAAAGATTGAGTATTCCATCGAAAATTCAATCGACTACGACAGTTATATCAATGGAAATTACGCAGAAGGTGACGACGAATTCAGTTATGTTCTTCGCGGAGTTGACGCAAACGGAAATGCCACAAATTACAGTGTTGGCGAAGGACAAATCAATTCTTTCAAACCTGAAAGAGTGGGCGAATACACATTTAAATATGAAGTTCGTTTCACAGCTTATAACCCAGCAGTTTTAGAATATAATGCTGGCACATACACACCAGGAACACCAAGTGGCGAATTTGGCCTTGACTACTACACACTCGCTGGCAACGAAAATGTTAGAATTGTTATTGTTGATGAAAACACATACAGAGTTCAATACAACAGCAACACCTATACTGTTTCTCTTGCTGAAAATGGTGATGTAACAGTCACACCAGACGGCGAGGCAACTGCAACAGATCTCGACAGTGTTGTTGACTTAGACAACCTCTTCACAGATTTAAGATATTATAATCTCACAAGCCAAAACTACACAATCATTGTTGAAGACACAACTGCTCCAGTGCTTGCATCCTACAACTACCCAGTTTCTCTTTCAGCAGAAGAGGTAAATTCTGCTGATGGCGCAACTTTAAAAATTCAAGGCATTAAAGCAACTGACAGAAGTGGAATTGACTATGAATCTTCAAGCGTTCAAGTTAGAATTGAGTATAGAACCGATGAGGGAACACAAACTTCAACTTATGAAAACTTATCAACTCTTGAAGAGAAAATGAATGGTAAGGAAATCACAGTTAGAAGAAACGGCACAATCTATATCACCTACACCGTGTTTGATAAAGCTGGAAACTCCACAGAAGGTGATGAAATCACAATTCAAGCAGGCGACATCACTGCTCCAACAATCGAAATTGAAGGCGAAGAAGATGATTTCATCAATGTTAGTGAAGGATATACCTTAGCTTCAATTCAAAGCAATGATAACTTGTTCAGAATTGATCTTTCAAAAATCAGAATCGACAATGGAAACGGAGCAAAAACTCCAGCTGAAATTGAAGAGGAAGGCGTTATTGTTAGATACGAACTTGTAAACAGCGGAACAACAAGTGGAGATAATAATGATGGAGTTATCGACCCAATTTCTGAAAGCGATAATGAACTTGTTTATGAAATCAATGAAGTTGGCGAATACACTTTCACAATCACAGTTCAAGACGAACATAACAACATCGACACAAGAGATTTCACATTCTCAATTCACGATGAAGAAACTGATCCTAATGCAGTTTACCAAATCGTTGGAATCATCTTAATTGTAATTTCTGTTTTAGTTCTTGTTGGTGTTATTGTTTACTTTGTTGTTTCAAAAGTTAAACTCGACAAAGAATTGAAAAAATAATTAAAAAAAATAGGACTTGTGAAATGAACCCCATTTTTGCACCACAAAAATAAAAAAGGGATTACTTTAAATTTAATACCTCTTATGGTATAATTACCATAGGAGGTTTTTTCTTTATTGTTTGAAAAAACCACCAGATAGTCTGGTGGTTCCGTGGAGGTTTACCGATGAACAAATCATAGAAGCAGAGGCGTGTCCAGATCACATACATATGCTTGTGGCAATCCCGCCTAAATATAGTGTAGCTGGGTTTATGGGATATTTAAAGGGCAAAAGTAGCGTTTTGATATGTGCAAAATACGCCAACATGAAATTCAAATATAGGAATAGAGAATTTTGGTGTAGGGGATATTACGTGGATACAGTAGGTAAAAATACTAAAAAAATCAAAGATTACATCGCAAATCAGTTAGCAGAAGATAAACGTATGGAACAGATGACGGTGTAGGTAAAAATACTAAAAAAATCAAAGATTACATCGCAAATCAGTTAGCAGAAGATAAACGTATGGAACAGATGACGGTGTATGAATTGGTAGATCCGTTTAGTAAAAAATAATTTGCGATGATGCGACCGTGCCGGCAGGCTACTTAAACACGATTTCGTGTCGCAAAGAACAGAGGGGTTTACCCTCAGATGAAAAACCACTAGTTATACTAGTGGATTTTTCTTTAGGCACGCAAGAATAATACTAATGAAATGAGTATATTCTTTAGGCACGCAAGAAATACGAATGAAATGAGTATTTCTTATTTAACCTTAATTCTCTTTCTAAGTTTGATTATTAAGATTATAACCACAACTAAAACCACAACGGAAACAACAATGGCAATTATGGTTGATGCGTTGAATGGCTCTTCTTTAACAACTTTGAAACTATACATAAGTCCACGCGAGGAAACAATTTGCACAAGGTAGGTGTTTGTTCTGTCGAGCGTGTATGTTTGAACGCCAGAATTTGTTGTTGTTTCGTTGACATCAAAGGAGTATTGTGTTGTTAGTTCACCATTATTGTTGTAGTAAACGATTTGCAAGGTGCTTTCGCCGTATTCATCATAGATGTTGGATGGATTGAAAGTGATAGTGATTGGATCGGTTGAACCAGAGCCTGCAGGAATTGATGAAGCGATTAAATTTTCCGTTCCCACTTGAATTATCACTTTGAAAGTCCAACTTGTGCGTGTGTTTTCGCTGGAATACAATTTCTCATTTGAGTTAACTGTGATGTAATACACTCCAGGGCCAGTTCTTTCATCATAGTTAGAGATGTTGAGTTCAGTTAAGTAAACCTCTTGGTCAACAACGATAGTTGCTAGGTCCAAAGTGCTGACAAAGGTGTCGGTGACATCAACATTATCTTTAATAATTCTTTCAATGTAGTAATTTGAATATTTGCTCATGATGTAAGAATAACGGTATTCATTAGGGCTGGCGATGGTGAAAGAGTAGGTTTTATATTTGATGAGTGCGCCATCTCGGCTGGAAGTTGCTTGGAAGGTGACTGTGTAATATCCAGGGTCTGTGAACACATAATTTCCGTCAATTGGAGATATTTCATAAGCTTCACCATTTAAGGTTGCTGTTAAACTTACGCCAGCAGGCGAGTATACATTTGAAACTGCTGTGTCAAGAGTTAAGGTGACTTGGCTGTTGTAAGTTGCTCTGTCGATTGGCTCAGTCGTTTCAAGTTGTTGAGTCAGTGGATTTGTGTAAGTTAAACTGAATGGAATATCAACAAGGAATGTCAAAGTTAACGAATCGGTTTGCAAAGCGTTTCCGAACGACTGAACATTTCCCGCGGTGTCTGTGAAAGTGATGCGATATTGCCCAGAGCGTGTTAAATATGTGTAGAAATATTCTGTTCCATTATCTGTTCTGCTGTAAACTGTTGGTTCTAAGGCAATTCCGTTCTTTGTGACATGAATGGAAATGGTGTTTTGCTCAATTCCATAGTATTTCGACCATTGCAGTTGAAGCCTGTTTACTGTGGAAGTTTCGTTTGCGATGAATTCAAAACTTGTCATATTCACAAGGTTTTGGCTTCGATTGATAACACCTGCTGAGTTATAAGTGTAGAATTCATCCACAAATTGATTTGTGGCCTCCATGAAAGTGATGGCAATGGTTGTGCTGAAGCGTGGAATGTTCAAAGAAGTGTTAGTGTTATTGTCAAACGCTTGAGTGTTGGAGATTGTGTAGATATATGTTCTTATCGAGCCGTCTTGATTGTCGAGATAATAATTTTCTTCCTCAGCAATGATTTGAAGTTCGGTGTTTGTGATGATATCGAAAATTTCGTTGTTATTTCGTTCGGAGTAGTGAATGTTGACGGTGTAGTGATTTGCATATTGAACTGTTGTTCCAGTTGTTGCTGTTTCAGCAGTGTAGGTGTTTCCAGACTTATTCACAACTCTTGAACCGCCATTTTCATCGTAAACAACAAGATAATACGCTGTGCTTAAATTAGAGGATAAAGTTAAGGTGTATGTCTGATTTGTTGGGATAGTTCCAAAGATGTATTCTGCGCCTGCAAGTTGGTTATAGTAGCCACGGTCTGCGATAACCTCCATATCATACCAAATTCGGATATAATAGGTTATTTGTTCAGTGCCGTCAGGACATTCAATTTGTGTTCCGTTTGCCACTTCCACCCAGTTTTGATTGTCGGTGCTTAAATACACTTTAACTGGAAGGAAGGTGGCGTTTGAAACATTGTAGTAAAGATTAACGCGAGAGTAGTAGTTTACTGCCTCATTATCAATTCCTAAAACATCGTTTGTGACATTTCTGCCATTTGAAACTAAATGGAAAGTGCCAGAAGTGTTATTTGTGGAAGATGTGTTTGCAATTGGAAGCTGGTTATTTATGATGAAATAAACAGACTTGATGAATTGTTGTTGACCATTTGTTCCAATGTTTGTGTCGTAAACGTCTATGCGGTAGAAATAATTGTAGTCATTTTCACTTCTTTCAAAGATATATGCTCTTATTGGAAGGTTTTCCATAAATGTGTAGTCGTTCGTGTCTGCATTAGTCCAATAAGCATCGTTTGTTCTTTCATTTGCGTCAAGAATGTTGCCCTCGAACCTAAAGATGTTAAGCTGATATTTATTAGAGTTGTAGGTGTAAACGAAACCATTTGCTGTGATGTATGTTAGGTTGTTGTCGAGATAGAAGGAGTATAGCGTGTTGCCCAAGGTGTCTATCTCATTATAGTCTGTGGTTTCTTGATAGAGGTGTATTTCGCGATATAGATTGCCGTAGTTATCATAGAACTCATAAATAATTCTTGTGTTTGGCTGAATAACAACATTGCTGTTAAATTCAAACACAACATTACCATTTGTTTCAGACACAGAGATGTAGGAGTTATTTGACCATCCATCAACATATCCAAGCGGGCTTGATGATTCATAGTAAACGGTTTCTGTTGAGCCTTGCACGCCGACTGTTGCAGGTGTGTAGATTCTCATGCTTTCAACATAGGTGCTTGCCGTTTGTGTGCTTTCAAGAAGAGTGGTGGTAGGTTGAGAAATTGAAATATATTCTCGTGTTGAAACGGTGGAAGTTGAGGAACTTAGCAATGTGTTTCTGGTGTTGATATAGAAAGTGTTTGTGCTGTTTAAATTGCTGTCGTAGAAAGTTATCGAATTTTTGTATGCCGTGTTCAAACTGCCGTCGATTATCGAAGAAAGGTCCACTTCCACCAAGTTTCCTTCCTGAATTTGATAAATTAGCCCTTCATCTGTCCAAGGTGTCATGAGATAGTAAGAATTTAAGTTTGTTCCACTTTCTCTAACGCGCGAAACTGAGAAGATTGCCCATTCGTTTCCAAAATAGTTAAGGTCAGTTAATATTAGACCTGGCTCGCTGTAGATGTTTAGGCGAGGCGAATGGTTTTGAGTGCTTATAACTGTGTTATAGTCTGCCTTAGTGAAACTTAGTGTTTCAGTTGTGTTATTTTCCGCTGGAACGGTGTAGGTTATAAGGTTGAAATTTTCTGATTCTTCATTGGTGTCTGTGTAGTCAACCACGAACACGGAGTAGATGGTTAAGTTGCCAGCAAGGTCGGTTTCCACAATTTCATAGTAGGTGTTAGGATTAAAGGTTGAGGAGGAAGAAACAAGGGTGTATCTTGTTGAAATGAAGTTGTCTGGGCTTGTTTCAAAACTGCTGTTTGAAAGGTTATATTTATCTTCCACTTCGCGATAGTAAATCTGAGAAGATTCGCTTGCATTGGTTCTTATAAGTGTGTTTATGTAATCTTCTGTCACATTGTAAGAGAAATATCTAAATGTTCCAGAAATATTGGAAATGTTATATGCAGTTTGATCATCTTCGGAAACGATGTTGTTTTGAGTGACATCATAGCGAAGTCTTAAATCTTCATATGAGATAAGGTCTGGAGAGTAAGTGTTGTTGATAACGCCGTTCACAAGATTAGAAATGTTTGTTTCTGGTGCTTCAGTGTCGAT
The DNA here is from genome assembly GCA_930971385.1 of uncultured Clostridia bacterium. Taxonomy (GTDB): domain Bacteria; phylum Bacillota; class Clostridia; order Christensenellales; family UBA1242; genus Caccovivens. The sequence goes on from CAKNGB010000004.1 coordinate 84,514, forward strand.
GTAAATGCGTTTGGTCACAGTGCTGTAGTATTCGCTGTTATGATTTTCAAATTGCATGGTGATGTCGATATAACTTCCGTTTTGATAGAAAGAGTATGCATCGTTTCCAAGTGCACCAGAGTTGGTGAAGTCTAGAGTTGCGGTGTAAGTGCTTGTGCTGGATGAAACACTGCTAAATAGTGTGGAAGCGTTTGTTTGTTGAGAGACTGAGCCTTGACCACCAATGGAATAGGAAATAAAAATGTTGTTTTGGTCAATTTCTGCGGAGTATTGATCTCTGGCTCTTGCCCAAGAGATGTTGATAATTCTTTGGTTGGTGTAGTAGGTTTCAATTCCTCCAACCATTTGCGAGTTCAATGCTCGTCCGCCAGTTGTGCTTGCTGTGAAATCTGGGAGAGAGCCTGTGATTGTGAAAGTGAACATTGTGCTTTGATAGAAACTTTCATTATTAATTCCAACATCGCCATAGCCTTGATAGATGATAACTGTGTAAACGCCTTCCTCGGTGAGTGCTGGCATGACATTTCCAGATGAATCATAGAAAATTAGATATCCGCCTTCTGTTGTTTCTGAATTTTTTGGGTCAATGTTGTTCCAATCTTTTGAAGAGATATAAAGCGGGATGGAGGTGCTGTTTTGATAATCTTTATAGATTTCTGCATACAAAAGATATTCTTCAATTTCAAAACCAACTTTTCCTTGCTCGATGCCGTTAACTGTTCCCATTTCATAGAAGTTTTGTTCGTCGGAAGTGTGAACTTCATTTGCATATCCACTAGGTCTAAATTCATTTTGCAAAACATATTGCGTGTATTTATATTTTGGCACATAGATGTTCACAGGAAGTTTGTTTGTGGAAAGAATGGAGTTAAGGCTGTTTGTGCTGTTGCTTAATGTGACGCTGTCAGTTGAGCCTTCGGAGGCATTTGGGAAATTGACAACAAGGCTGGCATCTGTTCCACTGTCATACATCGAAACGAAAATTTCGCCACCGACCAAACTTTCAACATGAGTGTGTCCAGTGTCATCTTCAATGGTCACAGGGCTTGTGATAACATCATTTCTGTCCACAATAAGCACAAAGGTACGAGAATAATAATCATGCTCGTTGATTTCAAACCCTTCATCCGTGCGATAGGTTCTTGTGATAACATATTTGCCTTCACTTGTCACACCAAGTTCATCGACACGCAGGTTATTTGTTAATGTTTCTGTGTTAATTCCGTCGCGTTCATAGTTATATAGTTCGGTGGAGTTTGTAATTTCCTTGGCAAGTTCACGGTAATAGTAAGTGACGCCCTTTACCTCTTGTTCTTTCATTTCATATGCGTAATAGTCCATTGTCACCTTATCAACTTGCACTGTTCCTTCTTCAATCACGGTTGGAATATAAGAAACATAGATAACATCGTTTGAGAAGTTGACAGGAGAAAGGTATGTGGTTAAAGTTCTTAAATCTGGGTTATCTTCAACATTTCCAGTGGAAGTGGTGTTGCTTGAAAGGGCTTCCTCGCCATAATAAATTCTAAATTCCGAGTCGTCATGGCTGACAATTATGTTTTGACGAGCGCTGTAATGTGCGGTGTATTGGATAAGTGCATTTTCTCCGCCAGTTTCATATTCTGTGTTTGACAAATCGCGGATAAGCACGCGGTAAGTGTATTCTTGACCGCCTTGAACAGCCAAATACACTGAATATGTGCCTGAAACTTGCTGATAGTCATCAGAAGTCAAACTTGCAGTCTGCCAAGAGATGTCGTCAATGCCGATTGTTAAATATTTTTTCTCGGTTGGTGCGTCAAGGAAGGAGCAGTTTATGTATTGCACATATTGCGAGGCATAAAGGGTGTTATAAAATTCCTTAAACAAATCAACAGAGGTGTTGCCATTATAGTCTTTATAAACATCATATCTATTTAAATCGCTTGCCGTGATATTTTCAAGGTCTTCTTCCGACAAGATGCTGTTAAACTCATAGGTCTCAAAATTTGTGAGTGTTAAGGCTTTATATTCGCCCCACCAAAGAGTTGATGATTCCGAAATAAAGTGTGTTGTTGGAATTAAGGAATAAACATTGTTGGTTTCCAAAGCAAAGATAGGGGAGGTGGTGTCAACAATAAAGAATTCAATGGTGTGATTGCCTGCAGAGTCATAGACATCAAAAACATACAAGCCGGCATTGGAAAGCACATAATTACTGCTGATCGTGGTGTTTGTTGTTGGAGCGTTGTCATATCGAACCCAATCATTATTTTGAGTTGTGAAGTCAAGTGCGTAGTTTATAGGCATATATGAAACACCAGCGTTCAAGGTGAGGAAAGTTTGCAAAATGTTGGAAGTTGTGGTTTCATCCTCAGAATATAGGTCATATGGTGTGATTGGAAAATACCTGTAATATGCATAAGTTTCCGCACCGCTTGCCTTTGTGTCCCAAGAAACAGCGATATTTTGGTTGGTGCTAAGCGAGGTTAAGGAATTTAAAACATCATATGTTGAAGTGCCTGAGATAAGCGAAACATTTGTTGCATGCACATTTTCCACATCAATTTTGTCTATGGTGAAAGTGTATTGTGCTTTAATTCGGTTTGTTTCGTTATAAATGCTTGTGGAAGAAGTGGCAATTTCGTTGGTGAAATAAATTCTAATTGTGTATTTTGCGTTGGAACTTAAGGTTAAACTGTTGCCTTCACCAGCATAATTTGGAGCATTAAGCATATTAATTCCATTTTCGCCACCATAATTAGACATATAGCTTTTGTTCACATAGTCATAGGCGTAAATTTGAACGGTGACATCCTTATTATGCACTTCATCTAAGTTGTTGTTGATGAGGATAACATCTTGATTGGTGAAAGAATTTGAAAGAATGTTTGTTTCATCTGAAGTTTGAAGATTTATTGTTGGTATGCTGTCGGTGATTTCAAAAAAGAACACTTGATAGAAAACAATAGTCGAGCCAACGCTTCCAGTTGTGGTATAGAAATTTTCAAAGGTGTATGCCATAATGTAAATAAACTTCCCTCTGTCGCTAATTGAACCACCAGTGTATTGAGCAGAGTAAAGCGTTTCGTCACCAAGTGTGTATCCAGAATCTGTGTAAGCATTATTGACTTTTGTGGTGGAGTAAATGTAAGATTTTACATCCGTTTGCGATTGCCTTGCATTCACTTCAAATCTGACTGGTGTTTGATTGGTTTTAACTGGATTGACTGTATTTGTATTGTTATTTATATAATTAAGAACGTTTGAAATACCAAATGTTCGAGTTCCAGTGTCATCGCCAAGTGAGGTGTTTTGACCAAAACTTAAATTACTTTTCAAAAAGGCGGAGGTGATATCTGCGCTTTTTTCATATTTAAGCGAGCCAGAGGCAGTGGTATAAGTGCTGAATTCTGTGTATTGACGATTATTGTCATAGTCTATGTAAACTGCTTGATAGCCATACACAAACACCTTAACACCTTTAAGCCTATCACTCAAAGCACTTAGTTCATACTTATTAAAAGTGGTTTCGTTTTGATATGGAAAAGTGGCAACAGCATTGAAATCTATCTCATAGTTTCCTATTTTGCTGAAATACACAGTTGTCATGTCGCCAGTTTTTATGTATGTGACAAGGTCGTCGCCAGTTGAAGAGAAAGAATCTGTTTCTTCCACATATTCAATTACCTGCTGTTTAGTTTCCGAATTTAATTTTTTCGTTATGGTGAGGTCATAGTTATCTTGATTATAACTTAAACTCATAATTTGATTGTCGGATGCGGAATGATTGAAATAGTAGTAATTTCCAAAGTATAAATCGATTGTTGGCGAGATGTCGGTTGAGGCACTGTCGTAGTTATTTGCTGTGAAGATTGGATTGGAGTTTAAAATGTAGTCATCTTCGCTTAAAACCATGAAGGAAAAAGTTATTGTGTGAGTGGATGAGGAAATTTCATCCTCTGTTCCGTCGTTTGTGCCATCGGTCACTGTCCAAAGCACTATGTTCACGCTGAAAGTGTAGCGCCCTTCAACAAGGTTATTGTTTTCATCCAAAAGATTTATAGTGTTGGAGGTTTCATCTTGTGCAAGGCTATTTATAGCAAAGTTCACTTCATATTCTTCAAGGTAAATTCCACTCTCATTATTGAAAAAGGAGTTGGTGACATTTCTAAAGACCTTGCTGTCGATGTTTGCACTTTGACCATTAATAGTTAAACTTTCTCCAGTCACTTGATAGAAGTAAAAAGTGGAAAGGTCATTTGGATTAGGATAGTAAACATATTGATATTGGTCGGTGCTGTCTGGATTCACTTCCGCGCCATTTGCCTTCAAACTGAATCTGACACCATTGCTGTTGCCAGCACCGTTTTGATAAACAAGGAAAATGTTGTCATCAATCAAACTGTTTTCCACGGCATCGCCAAGAGGCTCGTCCGAGTCATCAGTTGGCAAAAGTTCTTCCACACCAACATAGTCTGGAAGTTCGTTTTCAAGGCTTGGAACCGAAATGGTTTCTGCATAGGTTTCTTCACCTTTAAACGACAAAGAAATTGCACCCACGCAAAACAGCCCAAGGGAGAAAAATGTTAAAAGAAAAGATTTTAAAATTTTCATATTAACCTCACTACTTATAAACATTTTACCACAAAGGAAAAATATTTCAAAATAAATAGATAATATTTATTATAAATAATTATATATTAAATAATACATCACAAATAAATTTAGAGGCATTTTCACAAAAATTTCTTGACGCGATGTTGTGCGAAGAATAAATGAAAAAATTAATAAAAATTAAAAAATTAATAAAAAACGCTTAAAAAACATAAAAAAATCAAAAAAATATGCATTTTTTCACATTTTTTAATGATTTTTTGAATTTTAAATTATTTTTATTATGATTAAAATTTATTTTTTTATATAAAATAAAATTATGTTTAAAAATCTTTCCTTATATTTAAGCGCGTTCACACCAATGTATGTTTTGGTGTTTGTGAAACTTGTGGTGGAAATTTTGAATGGTAATTTAACCTTCAATGTTTTAAACACCATAAATTTTATTTTGCTTATTCTTTTGATTGGGCTGGGCACAGCGGGGCTTTTTTGGAATGTGAAATTTAATCGTGACGAGGCAAAAGAGATTGTCATATTAAAAAAAGAGAACATCACCGACAAACATTTTTTGGGCTATTTTTCTTTATTCGTCTTTTTCGCCATTCCTTTAGATTTATCCAAAGTCAGCAATTTTTGCGTTTTCATTTTGGTGCTTGTTTTTATTGGAATTGTTTACATAAATAATTCATTATATTACATCAATCCTCTTTTAAATCTTTTGGGATACAACTTCTATGACATTGAATACTACGAAGTTGGGCAAGGAGAGGTGCGAACGGCGAAAATTTTCTTTCGCGGAAATTTAATTATCGAGCATAAGCGCTATTGGGTAAAACTTAAAAACAAGCATTTTTGTTTTGTGGATAAATCTCATAAAAATTCATAATCTGTCTTGACAATGTGTTTTAACTATGTTAAAATTCTTTTATTGAGGTAAATTATGGACGAAAATGAAAGGAAAAATTACATTCCAAAAAGTGGAACTTTAACCAATATGTTTTTAAGAAAACAGGACAACATCTTTAAAATGCACGGTGGCGACCTATTCAAGCAGGGTGCAAGAAGTGATGAAATTTTTTACAAGGCCTCTTCCGATTCAGCAGGTGTTTTCTATCTCATTTCTGATAGGCGTGACGACGGCATCATCGTGGACTTTGACGGACTTTATAACAATCCAGACGGCACGGAAAGAAAATCTTTGGCTAAGGGCGACATATCTCGCGAATGTTATCCAGTAACAGAATTTATGTTGAACGCAAAACCAATCTTTAAACAATGCGAATTGATTTCTGATCCAGATTTTTCGCGTTGCCGAGAAATTAAGGTGAAAATGAAAAAGCGTTATCCAGTTGGTGAAACTTTCAACCTTATTGCAGAGGATGGTCAACATATTCTTGTGCAAAGGGTAGAGCCTAAAAAAGCAGACAAACCGCACAAGGTTGGGCGTCCACAAAAGTATGCACCAAGCGAAGAATTCGTTTTTCTTCCAATTTTATATCTCTATAACAATGGGAAAAACAAAATTTGGCAAGAGAAAGAGAATATCGCTGTGAAAGATAATAAAGAAATTGAGGCGATTAAACAAGCAAAGAAAGCGTGCAATCAGTTCACAAGTAGGCTTCGTGGTGTTTATGGAAAGGATATCTGCAAAGAAACAAGCGGTGGAAAAGATTTTTAAAAAAGGAAAACGAATAAAAAAAGATAATGTAAAAATTTAACATTATCCTTTTTTATTTTAAGTTGATTCTAAATTTTATTTTTTTCATTGCAAATTTCTGCGCCAAAATAGTGCGACTCATAACCTTGCGGGCTTAAAAGTTTATACACTTTTTTATAGTCAATCTCTTTAAAATCTTCGCCATTTAATAGCTTATTAACGGAAAAATTTTTGCTTGTGCAAATCAGGTTTAAGCCCTCAAAAAGTTGATATTCTTCTAAGATTTTCTCGTTTTTGATGTATGCGTGCAAATTTGGCAAAGCCTTAAAAAAGGAAGTAATCTTTGATTGGTTATAGATTTTTGCCATTTTCAAACTGCTTTTCAACAGTTTGTTTTTTGCTTCGTTATATTTAAATTTCACATAGCCAACACTCATCGTTTTGCCAGTGCAACTTATAAATTCCAAATACTTGTTGACAGCCCAGTCAACATACATCTTCACTTCTTCAGGCGTAGGATAAACTCTCATATTTTCTCCTTTTGCTCATTGTAATATAAAACTTTCAAGTTGTCAATAGCAAAAATTGAAGAATTTACTGTGACACTTGCAAACCACATATTTATGATTATTTATATATAAACAAAATTATATAATATATATTAACATCTTAACAAAACTAAATTGAAACCAATTAATAAAAAATCACACTCACAGCATAAACCATCACATTTAATCTTAAAACCTTATAAACTTAATATATGGGTCGAGAATTTTTGTCTAAATAGGCAAATTTCCATAAAAATTTTTTTAAAGACGAACTATTTTTTAGCAAAAATTTTTCTTTAAAAGGCAAAAATCTTAAAAAATTTTTCTCTTCATAGAAAAAATTTTCACTTTTTTTGACGAAAAAAATGCGTATTTTTGGGCGATTTTGCGAACACACGGAGAGGCGGTTAGGAATTTTCAAGAAATCAAAAAATTTTTTTAAAAAAACTAAAATTTTTTTTGAAAAAGTGTTGACAAACGTTTTTCCAATGTGGTAGAATACGATTGCTGACGCAGAGAAAGGCCACTGATGTGGCTGTCAGCGAAAGTTCTTTGACAACTACATAATTAGAAGATATAGTCAAATATTTATACGAGTTAAATTTTTTAAACGTAATACGAATATTTGCATACTCAAAAATAGTCGAGTAATTGCTTTTTAAAAAGTAATAAGCGAAAATGCTAAGAATCCAAAAATATGATTAAGCTACAAAGAGCATATAGGGAATGCCTTGGCAATAGGCGCCGATGAAGGACGTGATAAGCTGCGATAAGCGACGGATAGATGCACATAATCTGCGACCCGTCGATGTCCGAATGTGGAAACACAGCACCATTAATACGGTGTTATCATTACACGAATCCATAGTGTAATGAGGGGAACCCGCTGAACTGAAACATCTAAGTAAGCGGAGGAAAAGAAAGTAAACAAACGATTGCGGTAGTAGTGGCGAGCGAAACTGCATGAGCCCAAACCAAAGGTAGAAATATCTTTGGGGTTTAGGACCTTTCATACAAAGGAAATGACGATAGGTGAAGATGACTGGAAAGTTGCACAAAACAGGGTAATAGTCCCGTAACCGAAATTGAAGTTTCCTTGAAAGGCACCAGAGTAGCACAGGACACGAGTATCCGGTGTGAAGATGCGAGGACCATCTCGTAAGGCTAAATACGACCTATTGACCGATAGCGAATAGTACCGTGAGGGAACGGTGAAAAGAACCCCGGGAGGGGAGTGAAAGAGAACCTGAAACTGTATGCTTACAAACAGAGAAAGGACGACTTGTCATGAGGCAATAGTCTGATCTCGTACTTTTTGTAGAACGGGCCGGCGAGTTACGGTATGTAGCAAGGTTAAGTGCTTAAGGCACGGAGCCGAAGCGAAAGCGAGTTCGAAATGAGCGCATTGAGTTGCATATCGTAGACCCGAAACCAGATGACCTAACCATGAGCAGGTTGAAACGGTGGTAACACACCGCGGAGGACCGAACCCACGTCCGTTAAAACGTCCGGGGATGACTTGTGGTTAGAGGTGAAACGCCAATCGAATCTGGTTATAGCTGGTTCTCCTCGAAATAGCTTTAGGGCTAGCCTCTGTCTAAAGATTGTTGGGGGTAGAGCACTGAATGGGCTAGGGGCCTTCGCGGGTTACCAAACCCTATCAAACTTCGAATACCAATCAATTGTTCACAGGGAGTCAGACAGTGTGAGATAAGTTTCATTGTCAAAACGGAAACAGCCGAGACCCACAGCTAAGGTCCCAAAGTTAAGTCTAAGTGGAAAAGGATGTGTCATTTCTAAAACAACCAGGATGTTGGCTTAGAAGCAGCCATTCATTAAAAGAGTGCGTAATAGCTCACTGGTCGAGAGATGGTGCGCCGAAGATTCAACGGGGCTAAAGACTTACACCGAAGCTTGGGAATTTGATTTATCAAATTGGTAGAGGAGCAATAACTGCGGGCAGAAGCCATATCGTGAGGGGTGGTGGACTGCAGTTAAGAGAGAATGCCGGCATGAGTAGCGAAAGAATGGTGAGAAACCATTCCGTCGAAAGTCTAAGGTTTCCTGGGGAAGGCTTGTCCTCCCAGGGTAAGTCGGGAGCTAAGGCGAGGCCGAAAGGCGTAGTCGATGACAAACTGGTAGATATTCCCGTACCACCAAAATGCGATAAAGAGCGATGCAGTGACACAGTAGGATAGCAGGTACACGGTGATGGACAGCCGTGTCTAAATCATGAGGGGTCTAATGAGTGAAGTACCATATAGAGCGCACCCTAGGTGATGATGGAATATGAAATTTAGTAAGAAAATCTGCGAATTCACACTGGCGAGAAAAGCTGCTAAGTAGCATTTGGGTGCCCGTACCACAAACCGACACAGGTGGACGATGAGAGAATCATAAGACGAACGGAATAACCCTTGTTAAGGAACTCGGCAAAATGACCCCGTAACTTCGGGAGAAGGGGTGCCAATCGAGGTGAAGTTTTCTTTGCTTTGGTTGGTCGCAGTGAAACGGCCCAAGCAACTGTTTACCAAAAACACAGGTCTCTGCTAAATCGTAAGATGAAGTATAGGGGCTGACGCCTGCCCGGTGCTGGAAGGTTAAGA
>CAKNGB010000005.1 GCA_930971385.1 uncultured Clostridia bacterium
AATTTTCAATATGTTCTCGTTTTTTATTCGTTGTCCATTTTAATCAAACAACATCTTTTCCGCTTTATTTTTTTATTTGTTTTTTACCAAGATTTCTTTTCTTTTGAAGAGTCTTGATTATTGCGTCTAACCATAACAATTTGGTCGAACCATTCCACCATTTTTGGATCTTGATGATTGAAGAAAAGGCTGTCGCCTGTGTCGAGCGCTTTAATCTTGTCCATATCATCTTTAGATAGTTTGAAATCAAAAACATTGAAGTTTTCTTGAATACGTTCTAAGTGAGTGGACTTGCAAACCACAATCACACCTCTTTGAATGAGCCAACGAAGGATGACTTGTGCTGCCGATTTATTATATTTCTTTCCAATTTCCACAAGGGTTGGATTTGTGAACATATTGTTTCTGCCCTCGCCGAATGGTGCCCAAGCCTCTTGTTTCACGCCATATTTTTCCATAATCTCTTGGTCATAAGTACGCTGATTAATTGGATTGGTTTCAATTTGGTTAACGGCAGGAATAACCTTTCTTCCAAACAGGCAGATGTCTGCAAGGCGGTCTGGATAGAAATTGGAAACGCCGATTGCTCTTATCTTTCCTTCGTGGTATAAATCTTCAAGCGCTCTATATGCTCCATAATAGTCAGCAAAAGGTTGATGAAGAAGCATGAGGTCGATGTAGTCGGTCTGCAACTTTTTAAGCGACTCTTCCACCGATTTTCTGCAGTTTTCATAGCCATAGTTATCTATCCAAACTTTGCTTGTGATGAAAAGTTCCTCTCTTTTCACGCCACATTCTTTAATCGCGTCACCCACTTCCTTTTCGTTGAAATAACTTTGGGCTGTGTCGATAAGGCGATATCCTGTTTTAATAGCATCCAAAACCGCTTGCTTTGTTTCAGATTGAGGTATTTGGTAAACACCAAATCCAAGAATTGGCATTTTAACGCCATTATTTAATTTAACATATTTCATAATTTTTCTCCTTTTATTTTACATTGCACCCAATCCGCCGTGTTTTCATTACTTTTCCTTTTAAAGATTTATAGTTTTCGCTACACTATAATTTTAAAATAGTTCAAAACAAAATGTAAAATATTTAAGGATAAATTTGCTGTCAATTTAGGTAATGTGCTATAATTAAAATGCATAGTGGAGGTAATATGATTAATATCGACTTTTTGGAATATTTAATAGTTTACGCAGAAAGTGAAAATTTATCAAAAGCAAGCCGAACTTTGCATATTTCGCAGTCGGCGCTTTCGCGTGCCATGCAAAAGGTGGAGGACTATGTTGGAGTGCCAATTTTCACGCGCACAAAAAACAAACTTTCGCTTAACGAAACTGGCAAGGAACTAATTAAAAACGCCTACCTTGTGATTGAGGCGGAAAGATTGATGAAAGAAAGGACGATAACTTTTCACAATAAGTCCACCAACATTTCGATTGGTGCGGTGGCGCCAGGACCTATGATAAAATATGGCAATCTTCTTTATTCCACCTTTCCAAACAAAAACATTGTCAGCAAAATTGAGGATAAAAACACGCTTATCGAAAAACTTAAAAATGGCATTTACGATTGCATATTCACAGATTGTGAAGTGAAGGACGACGACCTTATCTCGCAATTTGCTTACACCGAAAATCTTTACATAACCATTCCTAAAGCGCACTTTTTGGCAGGGCTAAAACGAGGTGTCACTTTCAGCGAGATTGATGGTCAATCGTTTTTGGTGTCGAATAATTTGGGAATTTGGGATGAAATCATCGCCAAAAATCTTCCAAAATCTAAATTCTTTCCACAGGCAATGGATAACCTCTATGAGATTATCAACGCCTCAACCATACCAAACTTTTCCACGAATATAACAATTCCACTTCGCACAGAACTAGAAAGAATAAGCCTGCCAATACTTGACCGCGACGCCACCGTAAATTTCTATATCTCCTACAAAAAAGAAGATAAAAACAAACTCAAAAAACTTATCAAAATGATTGAAAGATAAAACTCGCCTCAGCGAGTTTTTTTACTTTTTTTAATGATATATGAAAGTTTTTCACTTATTATGTATGTTGAATTATTGTCCATTTCATCTTTAACATCGCAAAACGGGCTAAAAATGAAAAGTCCGTTTTTAATAATTAGTAAGGCATCAAAGATGTTTGTTGAGTAATCTTCCTTTATTGGAACAATGTTGATGCGTTTAACCTTATCAAACCTTAAAACAACATCAATTCCGCCACATATTCCCTCAATCAAAACATCTGCTCTTGCAAGCGAATCAAAAGGGCAAGTTCCTCCGCAATAACCAGTTGAACCTGACCTATATTTCACTGAGTTAATCACGCCGTCATGAAAGTCATTAGTTTCCGTCATTAATTCTTTCAATTCTTCTTCGTTGTTTATCTTTTTAAACTTCATTTTACTTTTCCTCAATCTCTAAATTTTCAAAATCAAATAATGGACTATCAAAAAATTCTTTTGCTGTCATTCCAAATGCTCTAATGATTAAAACTAAGGTTGTTAAATTACAACTTTTATATCTACCACTTAAAAATGAAGTCATTGTTCCATGGTTTAAGCCTGATATTTGCTCTAACCTATACTGAGTCATATTCTTTTCGTTTAAAATTTCCCTTACTCTTTTCGTGACTGCTTGATTTAATGTCATATACATCTCCTTATAGTATGTTTTTACTTATGTATATTTTAACATCATATTTTTTAAAATATATGCCGTATAAACATTCAAACATTAGGAATTTAAATTTTTTTATGTTATAATGTATGTAAAAACATACGAGAGGTGTTAAATATGACTAATTTTTTAAATGATCTAATATTTAATTGTGAAAAAATAAACAATAATCTTTCTTTGAATACTGTTTGTTTCACAGGTCATAGAAGTCAAAAGTTGCCTTGGAGATTTAATGAAGAGGATGTTAGATATAAGTTGACTAGAATTGAGGTTAAAAAAGAAATTGAAAAAGCAATTTTGAAAGGGAAAAGTCAATTTATTTCTGGTATGGCTCTTGGGTTTGATATGATGTGCGCGGAAATCGTTTTGGAACTTAAGAAGAAATATCCAAATATCTGTTTGATATGTGCTGTGCCATGTAAAAATCAAGACGCTAAATGGAATAAGCATCAACAAGAAAGATACAAAAGAATTTTAAATCAAGCAGATAAAATTCGTTGTATATATGACCATTACACGCAAAATTGTATGCAAGAGAGAAACAGATATATGGTAAACGCTTCCTCTCTTGTTATTGCACTTTTTAATGGCAAAAATGGAGGAACTCAAAAAACAATAGAATACGCAGAAAAACAAGGCAAAGAAATTGTTATTATTCGCCCTCGTGAAACTTTTGATTTAACTGAACAAGATATTGATGATTTGGCAAATGAATTTTATGAACAAACCGAAAAAGAAAACTATAAAATGCTTCTTCGTGCAATTTATAGAGTGAAATAACCTTCCATTTCCAAACTTCTTTATCATATCATTTCAAATAAATAGTATAAATTCCACATTTGAGCTAAAAATAGATGTGGAGGTATTTATGAAATTTAACCCATTTGAAGAAAAACCAAAAAGTTTGGAAAGTTGTTTAATGGATTTTAAAACCATGGCGGGAAAAAGTTATAACAAACTTGAAGCCAGCCCTTACACTCGTGTTAGATGTATCCTTATGAACGGCACGGAGTATGAATCGGTGTGGTTCGGGCACAACTTTCATCGCCATGTGGATGATAACGACTTAAAACGCACTTTGGCACTTATTAGACGCAACGAACAGCAACAACAAAAACTGATTTCTTCGCTTAAACCTATCGACGAAAACTTGCTGGAAACAACGATTGGCTACGAGCAACTTGCCGTTGATTTAACCGCTTTTTTGGCCCAACACGTGAAGGATAAGAATGTGAAAGACGCACTCGACTTTGCACTCTTAGAGGACTTCGACCATCTCTATCGCTATGCAAATATGTTGGAGAGCGACATGGGTGCACACGCCGAAGATTATGTTGGCGACTACACCGAAATTATGCCAGCACGCCCAACCATTGCACATCATCGCCATCCATACGACTCAGTGAAAAATCATATCGTGAACAAAAACGCCGACCCGTTTGATAAGTGTGCGGTTAACATCATCACCGCTGCCGAACAACAGACCATGAACTACTATATGAATCTGGGCGCGTTCTATAAAACTCAAAGAGGGCGCGAAATTTACGCCGAAATTGCTATGGTGGAAGAACAACACGTGACGCACTATGGAAGTTTGATTGACCCATCGGCAAGTTGGTTTGAAATGTGTCTCATGCATGAATATATCGAATGTTATCTTTACTACTCCATGCTTTGCGACGAAAGTGAACCAAATGTGAAAAAGGTTTGGGAAATGCTTTTGGAACAAGAAATTGCACATCTTCATGCTTCGGCGAAAAACTTAAAAAAGTATGAAAAGAAAGAGTGGCAAGAGGTCATTCCTAATGGCGCATTTCCAGAACTTATCTCGTTTAAGTCTAACAAAAACTATATAAGAAACATTTTGAAAGACACTGTGACTAACACTGCCCTTCGCGAAGGCTACATCGACACTTGCAAACTCGATGAAAAATCTGATTTTTATAAATATCAAAAGAGAGTTATTAAGAAAGATAGAGACATGGCTTCGCACCTTGTGATTAATGACCACATTGAACGCTTTGGAAAAGATTACCGCGTGGAAGATAAGTTAAGCCCAATTAAAGAACTTCAAGACCGCACCTATGACAACACCACTCTTGGAAGAGTTATTAAGAAAAAATAAAATATAAACAATGTGATGTTAAAATTTAAGCAAGTTAAATTTTAATTAATTCTATCGAATTTGCGCGCTTTGCTCGCCATCACTGTTTGTATGAACATCAGTTTCGCTCAAATGTGACTTCGTCGCGCTTGGCTCAACTTCCGATAATATAAATAATTAAAAATTAATTTTAAAATTAAATAAAATTTATTTTAAAAATAAAAAATAATAAAAATCATAAAAAATCTATATTTTAAGGCGAAAAAATATATAAAAAACTTAATTTTTATTAATATTTTTTAATTTATTAATTATATTTTAATATTTTTATTTAAATAAAAAATAAAAAACTTAAAAGCAAACTTTTAAGTTTTTTTAAATATCTTTTCTACGATAGTCAACATCAATCGCTTCTTGTTTCTTTATTTCCTTTTTCTTATCACTTGCTGCCGCCCATTTTTTAACAATCAAGTTATTTAACGGACTTAGTGCAATCATGATAAGTTGACCAACAATGATGTAGATAGCAAACAAACTTGTGTACATCAAAGTGAAAATTCCAAGAATTAATGGCATGATGAAATACATCATTTTTCCACCACCTGCTTGTGTTCCTTTCATAAGGCGGTTGGATAGGAAGATAGATAAGAACGACGATGCCACTGCCAAAATAACCAAAATGAAATAGCCATTCACGCCAACATCGCGATTGTTAAGGCCAGAAACAACATAGTCAAAAATTTGACCTTCATAGTCATGCTCATCTTCAAGTGCGCGCTCATCCTCGCTGTAATATGCGTTAAGATAGTTTGTGATTTCATCCTTTGTGAAAACTGGGCTTGTGAGAGGTGACTCTGCCTTATAGATGTTCTTTATCCAAAGGAAACTTTCAAGGTTGTTAAGATAGAAATCCGCCGTTTCCTCTTCTGCCAAGGTCTTTATTGCCTGCTCGTATGCGGAAAGTGGCGTTATAACCTCGCCCGTTTCCTCGTTTACCTCTTCTGTGGCATAGATCTCTATGACATTGTAAATCTGCTCGTTAATATATCCTTGCCCACTTCTTGCAATCATCACAACATCTTCACTGTAAACTTCAGCGTCGTTTGCACTTAACAAAACTGTCATCACACTGTTATCAAAATCGATGTTAACATCTAAAGTGTATGGTGTTTCGCTGTCTATAAGCGTTTCCACTTCATTTTTAAGGTTTTTATTTTCGTTTAGAAGTAGCACATTATAGTAAACAAGTTTGGTGTTTTCATAGGAATTTGCAATGTTATAGTTCGACACATTTTGAAGCCCTGTCCAAAGCGTTAAGAACACCACAAGTTGCAAAATCATGGCAACAAGCATTGGCAAGCACGAACCCATCATGTTGAATTGATATTTCTTATAAATCTCCGATTGCTTTTGTTGCAAAAGTTGTTTATCATGCCCATATTTCTTTTGAACAGCTTCAAGTTCTGGCTTCATCTTTTCGTTTATTTGAGCATTCTTCATGGTAAAGCGCTTGTTCACAATGTCCACAAGAGAAAAGATGACTCTCACAATCACGGCAAGAAGAATGACAGCTAAAATATATGAACCCATGGCACCTTTAAAAGCGTCAAGAATGCTTTCCCACATGCCAGTGGGCTGATTTAACACAATCATTAAAGAATCCATAAATTCTCTCCTTTTATGTTTATAGGCACAGGATCATAACCTCTTTTCTTCTGCCATGGCACACAGCGAAAAAGCCTTTTAAAACCAAGATATCCGCCTTTAAAGACGCCAAATTCTTCCACACAACCAATAAAGTAATTGGAACAGGTTGGTCGAAAAATGCAACTATGCGGAAGGCAGGGCGAAATCACGTATTTAAAAAAGAAAACAGGCAAAAGGAAGAGTGTTTTATACCATTTTCTTTTTTCCATACTTTTCAAACAGTTTTACAACTTCCTCTTTTAAAAAAATAAAATCGACATTCTGTGCATCATTTCTCGCCAGCAAAACATAGTTGCGATATGGTGGAATTTTGACATAGCGCCTGCATATTTCCTTAAGCCTTCGCTTCAACTTGTTTCTTTTGTTTGCCTTGCCAAGTTTTTTACTAACAGAAAAACCGATTTTATAATTTTCAAACTTACTTTTTACCACAAAAAGAGTGAAGTGCTTCGTGCTTACTCTTTCGCCCTTTTTGTAGATATAATTAAACTCTTTGTTCTTTCTAAGCCTGTGCATAGTTATGCTGCAATCTTTTTTCTGCCACGATTTCTGCGTCGTTTCAAAACATTTCTTCCGCCCTTAGTTCTCATTCTTTCGCGGAAGCCATGAACTTTATGCTTTTGTCTTTTCTTAGGTTGGTATGTTCTTTTCATTTTCTTCTCCTTAAATTTAATGCGACTAAGTTATTATAAATTATAAAATGCTTTTTGTCAACTAGATAGCGTCAATATTTTTAAAAAAAGTGAGAAATAGGGCGAAGAAAAAGTTTTCAAAGTTTCGAATACAGCAAAATTTAAGCTTATTTTTCCATGTTTAACAAGTTAACACAGCCAATCTAGTTATAAAAATTAACCCAAAAAAATTTTAAATCAAGTTATACTTATCCACAATATAATGCTCTTAATAATGCTCTTAAAAATTTCATTTTTTAAAATTTTTATCCACTTAAGTTATCCACATTTCCACATTTTTACTGTGTATAAAGTTATGTTAAAATAAGAAAATTTAGCGTTTAACTTTAACAAAAAAAGAGACTAAAATTTATAGCCTCTTTTTGCTTAGAATCTCACTAACCTTGTGCTTTTTATTTTATATAATATTTTTCTGTAATTTAAATTTAAGGCATAAAAAGATTATCCAATCATGCGAACAGGAAGGATGAGGTATAAGAATTCATCCCCTTCAACTGGCACGATAACGCAAGGATTTGCTGGCGAGTTGAAACAAATTTTCACAAATTCGTCTTGATTTGCGCGCAACGACTCGATGAAATATCTTGCGTTAAAAGCAATAAGTAAGTCCTTACCAGAGGTATTCACTGGCACATTTTCTTTAACATTTCCAAGTTCGGAATTGGAAGTTATGCACAAGTTTTTCTCTTTAATTTCAAACTTAACACAATTTCCTTGGCCAACTTTGGATAAAAGTGACGCTCTCTCTAACGCATCTTCAAATTGAGATTTATTGATAACACAAATGGTTTCATAGTTAGCAGAAATAATCTGCTTGTAGTTAACAAAGTCGCCCTCAATCAGCCTTGTGGTCACTTTTGTTTCACCAAAATCCACCATCAAAGTGGACTTATCAACATAGACATTGATTAAATCATCAGACTCGTCCAATAATCTTGAAATTTCGTCCAAACTTCTTGCAGGAATGACAATGCTTT
Organism: uncultured Clostridia bacterium; assembly: GCA_930971385.1. Taxonomy (GTDB): domain Bacteria; phylum Bacillota; class Clostridia; order Christensenellales; family UBA1242; genus Caccovivens. The sequence continues at coordinate 8,179 of CAKNGB010000005.1, forward strand.
TTGTTAAATTTGATTTGATGTTTTTCTTAACCTTTGCCAGCCTATATCCATCAAGCGCAACTGCATTTAAAACATTTTTGTCTATATCAAACAAAACGCCCTTTAAAATTGGTCTTGAATCATCCACCGCCACACTGAAACGAGTTTTATTGATTATTGTTTTTAAATCTTTTTTGGAAATTGAGAAGAAGTCGCCTCCCTCTAGCTTTGTGAAAGTTGGATACTCCAAAACATTATAGCACTGAATGATGCTGTGGCTGTCGTCATAACGGATGAGCATTTGATTTTTTTCGTTAAGCTCAAGTTCGATCATCTCGTTTGTTAATTTCTTGATAAACTCGGTTATGAATTTTCCAGGAACAACTGCTTCACCCTCAGTTTTAATGTTTGCTTTTATTTTCCTTTCAATTGAAAGATCAGTGTCGGTGGCACTTAAAGTTAAAGTGTCATCCTCTGCTGTGATTTTAATTCCCTCTAAAATTGGATTGGTCACTTTGTTAGAGATGGCTTTGCTAACACTTAGAAAGGCATCTGAAAGTTCCACACCATGACAACTAACTAACATTTCTCTCTCCTTTTATCGCCTCTATTATAGCACACTTTCCTCGCGCGTGCAACTAAATTTTTTAAATTAATTAAATTTATAGCATAATAATATTAATACTAATGCGCTGTAGAATTGTGGATAACTTTCAAAAATTTCCATATTTAGTTTAAAACTTTTCGTAAAATGAAAATTAAAAACAACATCTTGTGTGTGGATAATGTGGATAACTTTGTGTATAATTAAAAAATTTTTTCCACAATTTTGTGGATAATATAAAACTTTGTGGAAAACCCTAAACTATCGATAAATACGAATGTGTAGCGATTTCTTATATCTATAAAATAAGCCTATATTTATATATAATTGCAAGTTTTTAAACCAGTTTAAGAAGGCTTTTTTAAAAATTTTAAATGTGAAAAATTAAATTTTATTAATTTACTTGACAAGTGCGGGGGGGGAAGTATAATGAAGTAACTTAAAAAATGGAGGTAAAACTATGGACGAGAACAACAATTCAAAGTATAACGAAAGTAAAACTGGCATAGGCGTTGTATGTGGATTATTTTTAGGAATAATCGGTTTAATCATCGGCATTTGTCTTTATCCTGAAGGAACAGTTGCGCGTCAAACGTTTATGAAAGGTTGGCTTTGGACATTTTTCACGGCTTTAATTGTTGGCGTTGTGTTTGGCATAATCATCTATGTTTTTGTTTTTAGTTCTTTAATGATGTATTAACTTTTTACATAACGCTTAAAAAAGCAAAATTAAAGGTTTAAAACGAAAAAAATCAAAAAAAATGGCAATTTTTTGCCATTTTTTTGATTTTAAAGTGATTTTTTCAATTCTTCCACCACAGATTGTGTTTTTTTATTGGACTTCATTTGGTCAGTTATCTTATCGCGAGCGTGCATAATTGTTGTGTGATCTCTTCCTCCAAAAATCTTTCCAATGTTGACAAGTGGAAGATTTAAGAGCTCGCTGATTAAATATATGGCAATCATTCTTGGCTCGACAATTTCTTTATTTTTCTTTTTACCCACAATGTCTTGGTAGGAAATGTTGAAATAGTCGCACACGATATTCATAATTTTTTCAGGACTTAAATCATCTTTAAATTCCGTTTTTGTTGGAGCGTTGTCAAAAATTTCTTTTGCCTCTTGAAGTGTTGCCACTTTTTTGCCATTTAATGTGGCAAGGAAATACACCTCTGAGAGTTTTCCTTCCAAATCTCGAATGTTGGAGTTGACGTGTTCGGCAATGTAGTTTATGGCAGAATCTTCAGCATAATATTTTTCCAGTTGACTTTTCTTATGAAGAATAGCAATTCTGGTTTCAATATCTGGCGCTTGAATGTCGTGAATAAGTCCACTTGAAAAACGAGAGCGAAGCCTTTCTTCCAAAGTTTCAATGTCTTTAGGAGGGCGGTCGGAACAAATGATGACTTGTTTGTTATTCAAAATCAAATCATTAAAGGTGTGGAAAAATTCTTCCTGAGTTTCTTTTTTGTTGGAGATGAATTGAATATCATCCACAAGAAGAACATCTAAATTTCTGTATTTTCCTCGAAATTCAATTATCGCCTTGTTTTTTGTTGGAGAATAAAGAGAAGTTATATAGTCGTTTGTGAACTGCTCGCAAGTGGTGTATTTAATTTTTAAATTTGGCAAAAATTCGTGAATGTAATTTCCTATTGCGTGAAGTAGGTGTGTTTTTCCTAAGCCAACACCGCCGTAGATGAAAAGTGGATTATATTTCTTTCCAGGATGTTCGGCAACCGTGCGCGCTGCAGCATAAACAAACTGATTGCTTTTACCCACAACAAAGTTATCAAAAGTGTATTTTTCCATAAAAGGCGATTTTTCTTCATGTTTTGTGGTGTTTTTTTCGTTAACTTTGTTGTTTTTAAGATATTCCACCTCTTCGTTTTGGTCTAGCACTGATATATTCAAATTCTTATTCGTCACTTCATAACAGCAGTCTGAAATGATGTCGATAAAGTTTCTTAAAATTTGATTTTTTGCCGTCACAGATTGTGCAATCAAAATAAGATTATCCTTATCATCAAGTTCAAGAGGTTTTATGGTCTTTATCCAAAGCATATAGGAGACCGAGGAAATTCTAAGTTCCAATTTTTCCAAAACTTGTTTCCAAATTGTTTCAATGTCTTGCATAAAATACCTCGCTTTTATCAAAAATCACATTTTTTTCGTAATTTTTATTGATTTTTTAAGAAAAAATTGCGATTTTTATGATTTTTCATAATTTATTATATCAAAACGCTATAAAAATTTCAAGTTTTTATAACATAAAATTTTGACAATTTGAAAACCACATATATATAGATTCTTTATATTATATATATTATATATTATATATAATAATCATATTTACAAAACCTACAATTTGATGTAACAAGAGTTTTTCAAAAATTCCTTAATTTTTTTAACATCCTTTCCTTCATAATAAGATATTAATAGACTTTTAAATTTTTCCACTTGTTCGTTTGGAATAACAATTAAACCTTTGCCATTTTTAATTAATAAGTGATTTGCAAAAATTATTGCAGTTCGTTTGTTACCATCGATAAAAATTTGTTTTTTCATAACAAATAAAATAAGTTCAATTGCTTTGTCGACGATGCTGAGTTTTTTATTCAATAATTTATCTAATTCTTCTTTAATCACACTTTCAAAAGGAAGTTCTGGTTTCCAATCTGTTCCTCCAATTCGAACAGGAGTGGAACGAACTTTTCCAGCGTTATAATAAAAACCTTCCAAAATTAGTTTATTAATTTCTGAAAGTAGCGCAAAATTGGTTGGGCTAAGAAGAACATTTTTATTCAACACAAATTCCCATGCGTGTTTTAAGTTGACAACCTTTAAAACATCTTCGGCGGTCATATTATTTACTTTTCCACCCTCAATAATAGTTTCTGTGTCGGCATAAGTTGTGGCAATACCCTCCAAAACTGCCTGTTTATAGATTGTGTCTGCCATATGACTTCTTGCAAAATCAATGTTTAAGGCAACTTCGTCACTTAATTCTTTGTCAACATACCCTTGCGATTTTAAATCTTTTGTGATAAGTTTAAGTTTTTTTCTTAATTCTTTTGCCTTAATGTTGTTTTCCAGAATTAAGTTGTGAAGGTCCTTGGAATATTCTCCTATAAATTTGGTTGTGGAAAGACCATCCTCACGCTTGTGAAGATAGATATATTTTTTGTTTGATTTTTCTCTAATTTCAATTGAACCATTAATTAAATTGTTAAGAGTTTCTTCTAAGTTTTTCTTTTCTTCAAGAAGTGTTAAAAAATCCATTCTTTTCCTCCTTTGGTGTGAAACAAAATGGCAAAATTTTCTTTAATTTGTTTTACACCAATATTATAGCACAAAAAAGACTGGTGTGAAACATTTTTATGAAAAAAGTTAAAAAAGTTTCACACCAACTATTTTGGAAAAGATTTGAAAAATAGGATAAAAACTTAGAAACACAAAGTAAAATTAGTTAAAATAAGATAATAGAATTAAAATTACTTAATTTTTAAGTTGAAAAGTTGAGGTTGGTTAAGGCATTCCAAGTGTTGTTTCCAACTAAGCCGTCAACAGTTAAGCCATTTGCTTGTTGGAAAGCTCTAACGGCGTTAAGAGTGCGCGTGCCAAATATGCCGTCTATGCCACCAACTGGATAGAGATTGCTTTCCAAAAGTTGTTGCAGGAATTTTACATATGCACCACGACTTCCTTCGCGAAGAAGAGGATATGGAGGAAGTGTGAGAAGTGTGCGCCAAGTGTTGTTGCCCACAATTCCGTCGACAGAAAGCGAGTTATTTTGCTGAAATGAGCGAACAGCGTTTTCTGTGCGTGAGCCAAATATTCCATCAACCGAGAGATTGTAGCCATACTGATTTAAAATGAACTGCACTAGATACACAAAATTTCCCCTACTTCCATTTCTAATTACGGGATAATTATTTAAGTTGTCACGAGGTATGTAGCGGACGCCTAAGAAGTTGCAAACGCCATGGCAAGCCTCTTCGCCAACCTCTGTTTGAAAGAGTGGATTAATCATCAGCCTTGCTTCTCTTAAATTTGTCATAAAGCCCGCTTCGATTAAAGAGGAAGTGCAGTTGACATTGGAAAGCACACCCACATCCAAAGTTTTCACACCTCTTCCTGTTTGAGAAGTGCCTTGAATAAGTTCGGCATAAAGGTTGTTTGCTAAGTTTCTGCTTTCGGTGGCTTTTGGATTTAATGGAGAATAGTAAACTTCCACGCCTGAAGTTGAGTTAAAATCTTCGCCATATGCGTTATAGGCAAAAGTGACAAGAAGGGATAAATTTTGAGAGTTAATTCTTCTTACGCGTTCAGAAATGGAAATGTCTTGAAGTTCAGGTTTCACATCATAAACGGAAAAATCTTGACGCATACACGCTTCAATAAATTTATTTTTTGCTGCCCGATTAAATTCGTTTTCATATATCTGACGATTCAGTCCTGGCACGACTGGCGTGCGTTTGCCAACAGTTGGAGGATTGACGCCGTGCTCGTCGTTAGCGCCAATTAAAAAATCTTCATTAGCCATAAAATCTCCTTTTCATGCTTTTATATGACAAAAATTTGAAATTTGTTAGCATTTTTCACTACCACAACTCTTTAACTAAGAAAATTTTTTTTAATTTATGTTTTAATGATAAGGTTCAAAAGGAGAAATATATGGATATAACAAAAATGATTTTAGAAGAGTATGCAAAAACTAAATCGACAAAAGAAGTTGCTATGTGTGAGAAAAATTTAGATAAAGAAGAAAATAATTTGATTTCAATTTTAAACTGTGAGCAAAGAAAAATCTTCATGGATATGAGAAAATGTTATTTTGACTTACTTATGGAATGTGAAAAGGAAGTGATAAATTTTACTTTAACCTTTATTAAAACTATCTTTAATAAATAAAAACTTTTCAAATTATTTTGATTTTAAAGCGATATAATATATAATGTTATTAAGGGTATTGTATGGTTTTAAAAAGAATTAAGAATTTAAGGTATCTTGTTTTGGTGGGAATTATGCTTTTCCTATCTTTTTCCTTGTTTGGCTGTGATGTTGGCACGATTGAAAACTATGTGCCAGAATATGACGACGGCTACACAATCACAAATTACGATGTTTCTATCACAGTTGACGATGAGAAAGTTATGCATATCACAGAAACTTTGACAGCCGATTTTTATGAATACACAAAAGGTATAACACGCTATCTTCCACTTGAACAAACTGTGGGCGTGCCAAATGAAAATGGCGATAGAATCATTAAAAATTATGAATATGAAGTGGAAAACTTTACCGTTTTAAACACAGAAGATGCCTATCTTCTTGACAGTGAATATGCAGAAAATGGTATTGTGTTTTACATTGCAGCAAAAGGCGGAATTTCACCAGATTATGACGAACCTATCATTCCTTACACTTTTTCTTATTCCTATGATTACTATATGGGTGATGACAGAATTAACGAGAAAGACTTTGTTTATTTCAATATTGTGGGAACAGAAGTTAACACGAATATTGAAAATTTAACTTTTTCAGTCACCTTTCCAAAGGAATTTGACAATTCTTTAACTCAACTTTTTGTGGGACGTTATGGTGAAGGGTTGGACGGAAATTTTGATTTTGAAATATCGCCTGACGGATTGACATTAAGTGGAAGTTTACAAAATCTCTCTTATGGCGAGGCAGTGACGCTTTATCAACCACTTGAGCAAGGCTATTTTGTGGTGGAGAGAAGCTATGTTTTTGATATTGTGCTTTTGTGCCTTTTCCTTTTTGCTGTTGTCATGATTTTACTTTTATACTTTAAACATAGAAGAAAAGATGTTGTTGTGGACGTGGTGGAATTTTCTGCGCCAGACGGTATCACGCCAACTGAAGCAGGATATCTTTACGACAAAACCTTAGACGGCGAGGATATTTCCGCATTGATAGTTTACTGGGCATCAAAAGGATATGTGCAGATTGAAGAGAGAGGGAAAAATATCTTTGCCAAAAAGTTGCAAAATTTGCCAGCAAATGCCAAAAAACATGAACAGATTTTCTTTAATGCACTGTTTAATGGTCGTGAGGAAGTGGACTGCGGACATTTAAACAACATTTCGCCAATCATTGGGCAAAAGTGTAAGCAGGCAGTCGAGCGAGAGGGAAGAGGACTTTTACTTGACAACTCGAATAAATATTTTAATCTTTCAGTTTGGATGTGCTTGATAATATACATTATCGGCATCTTCCGCGTGGGCTTAGAAAGCAACGATGGCTTTTCCATTTTCATTAAAATTTTGATTGCGATTGTGATGTTTCTTCCACTTTTCCGCTTGCCAAGTTTGGAAAAGAAAAAATTGAAGATGAAAAAGAGTAAGTTTTGGTTCTTGAAAATTCTGTATATGCTGATCACACTTGCTGGAGGAATTGGAATCATCATCTATGCAGAAGGCTATTGTGACCCATTCTTTTCAAGAATTTATTTCCTTCTTCTTCCTCTTGCTCTTTACATTGTTTTCCCACTTCTTGAACAATACACAAAAACAGGAAGAGAATATTTAGGCAGGCTTAACGGACTTAAACAATATATTGAAGTGACCGAAAAAGATAAAATGGAAATGATGGTGAAAGATAATCCTGAGATGTTCTATAAGATTTTGCCATACGCCTATGTGCTTGGCGTTAGCAAGGTCTACATGGAAAAATTTAAAGATGTTCCACTTGAACCACCAAAATGGTTGACCACAACAAACGATGTGGCACTGTTTACCACCCTACTTCTTTTAAATCACAACATGGCACTTATGAGCGTGGTGCTTTCGAAAACGCTGGCGGTGAATATTCTTAAATCAGTTGCCAAAATTGCGGCTGCTGCCACGATTTCCAGTATCGGAGACGGTGGCGGAGGAGGCTTCTCTGGCGGTGGAAGTGGTGGCGGAGGCATCGGAAGATTTTAAGGAGGAAAAATGAACACAAAAACAAAAAGAGGACTTAAAATTGCTGGAATTTCTGTGCTTATCGCTGTTTCGCTTGTTATTCTCATTCTTTTAAGTTATGTTGCTTATCTTGCAGTTGGCTATTATCGAATTGCCGACAATTTAAGTGTGAATGTGGAGAATAATAAGACAGCGGAGGTGTCAATCGGCGAGGAATACACAATTTCAACCTATAACATCGGCTTTGGCGCATACACGCAGGATTTCGACTTTTTTATGGATAGTGGAGTGATGAAAGACGGCACAGAAGTTACGGGATCGCGTGCGAGAGCGAATAGTGAGGAAAGTGTTGAAAATGCTGTTAACGGCGCGATTGACGAAATTCTTAATTTAAACACCGACTTTGCTTTCTTTCAAGAAGTTGACCAAAGTGCCGACAGAAGTTATAAGGTAAATCAATATGAAATGATTAAAAACGCGTTTACTGACTATTCTTCCTCCTATTCTTCCAATATGCACACAAGCTTTTTATATTATCCATTAAACGACCCAATCGGTCAAACGGAGTCTGGCATTGTGACGCTTTCAAAATATGACATAACATCTGCAACACGCAGGTCTTTTCCAATAGACGAAAGTTTCATCAACAAGTTTTTCGACCTTGACAGATGTTTTCAAATTAACCGCCTTAGCATTGCAAATTCGGATAAAGAACTTGTGCTAATTAACCTTCATTTAAGCGCCTACGACGAAGGTGGAAAGATAAGAGAAAAACAACTGGAAATGCTTTTCGAGATAATCGGAGAGGAGTATGCAAAGGGCAACTATGTTATCTGTGGCGGAGATTGGAACCATGATATTGCCGACAGTTTGACCTATTTTGAAAGCGAACAAAAAGTTCCACTTTGGGTGCAAAAGATAACCGACGGCGAAGTGCCAGAGGGCTTTTCCTTTGCCAAAACTTTGAATGCTCCAACCTGCCGTGCAGCAGAAATGGCGTATGAAAAAGGTGTAAACTACACGGTTGTTATCGATGGCTTTTTGATTTCCGACAACATTGAACTTGTCTCTGTTGAAAACATCGACACCGACTTCGAGTTTTCCGACCACAACCCAGTTTGCATGAAATTTGTTTTAAATGATATAACTGAATAACTACATACAAAAAAAATCACACTTGTTTTTAGTGTGATTTTTTAAATATTAGTTTTCATTGTATTCGCGTGGAAAGACGATTAAGTATCTTCTTGGCTCTTCGCCTTTACTCATGGTGGTGACGCGGTCGTCGTTTTGAAGAGCGGTGTGGATGATTTTTCTTTCGCTGGCATCCATAGGCTCAAATTTATAGTACCTTCCACTTTTTGCCACCTTTGAAGCCACTTTTTTGGCGAGATTTGTTAAGGTTTCAGCGCGCTTTGTGCGGTAGTTTTCAATATCCAAAACAACTTTTTTGTGATTTTCGTTTTTGCAAACGGTGCTAAGATACGAAGAAAGAGCAAACATACATTCGCCGTGATGACCGATTAAATCGTTCAAGTTTTCGCCTGTTAATTTGTAGCGAATAAACTTTTCATCCTCTTCTTTTGTTATCTCTGCCGTGAGATTTAAAGCGCCCAAAATTTCGTTTAAAAGTTTTTCGGCGTCGACGCGTTTTTCTTCCCCTTCTTCTTTGGCAGGCACAATATATTCTTCATCTGCCACAATTTTCACATTATTATCATTTTCTGTGATTTCAATTTTTTTGGTTAAAAAGGTTTTCACAAAGTTATCTTCTTTTTCTTCTTTAACTTCTTCCTTCTTTTCCTCTTTCTTTAATGCCTCAATTTTTTCATATTTTGGCAAAGCGTCCTCAGAAATTGTCACCAACACTTTTGCTTTTTTCAAAAAGCCACCTTCGCTTAAAATTTTGATGTCAACATCGTCCCTCGATGCTTTAAGGTCAAACAAGGCATTTTGAATTGCCTGTTCAATGGTTCTTCCTGTTCCTTCGCATGATCGCATTTTCTTTTCCCCCTATTTTTTTGTTAGCACTGCAAGCGCCACATCCACAATTTCGTCAAAAATTTTCTCACGCTCCTCCGCGCTCAATTCTTCGTTTGTGGCAACGTTATCGGAAACCGCGCAGATTGTTAAGGCTTTTTTCTTCAAATTCTTAGCGTTGATGTATAGCGCTGCCGACTCCATTTCCACGCCCAACAAGTGTTTCTCCACCCCAAGTTTAACTTGGTTTTCCCTGGTGTAGAAATTGTCGGAGCAATAGATGTTGCCAGCATAGTAAGAAATTTGCCTCTTGTCAAATTCACATTTTGCAGTTTCAAAAAGTTGCTTATTTGCCGAAACGAAACTTGCGCCGTTATCCAAAAAAAAGTTGTTGTAGTTTGTTTTTGTGAACGACTTTTCGGCAACGATAATCGAGCCAAGCGGAATATCTTTTTTTAGTGCGCCAATCGTGCCAACCCTAATAATTTTTTCCACATCATAGAATTTGAAAAGTTCGTAGGAATAAATCCCTATAGACGGACAGCCCATGCCATGCGCCATCATGGTTATTCTTCTTCCATGCCAAGTGCCAGTGTAAGCAAACATTCCGCGAACGCTGTTCACAAGACGGCAATTTTTCAAATTTTCTTCTGCCATTTTTTTGACGCGCTGTGGGTTTCCAGCCATAAGCACAAGGCTTGCAATATCTTTCTTTTCTGCGGTGTTGTGTGGTGTTGCCATGCTTCCTCCAAAAAGATTATACCACAATTAAATGTCAAAAACAATTTTTTCTTGAAAATTTCCTATTTTTGTTTTCTTTTATTTTGAAAACAGTCTATAATATTTTAAAATTGGAGGAAAAATGATAATTTCTTTAACAGGCAAGCCTTGTAGTGGAAAATCGACGGTTGCTAAGGTTTTAAAGGAAAAATATGGTTTTAAAACTTATTCCGTTGGCGAAATGTTTAAGGAAGAGGCAAAAAAGCACGGCATGAGCGCAGAGGAGTTCAACAAATTTTTGATGTCGTCGCCAGAATATGATAATTTTATAGACGACAAAACCAAAGAACTTGGCATTTTATGGAAAAATGAAAATGTGGTGTTTGACTCTCGCCTTGCATGGCATTTTATTCCACATTCTTTCAAGGTGTTTTTAGATTTGGATGAAGAGGAAATGGCAAAGCGCCTCTCTAAGTCTGACCGCACTGGAAAAGAAAAATATACAAACATCGACGAGGCAAGAAAAACTTTAATTTCGCGCTTCAACGCAGAAAACGAGCGCTATAAAAAATTCTATGGCATCGACAACACCAACATGAAAAACTATGACATGGTTATATCCAGCAAAAACAAAACGCCAGACGAAATCGCCGACGAAATATATAAGAATTACAAAAAGCATTTTAAAATAAAATGAAGAAAGTACTTTGAAAAATAAACTTAACACTTGCATAAAAGGAATATAGGAGCTAAAATGGTAGAAAAAATATCAATAAGATTTTTTAATGACACCCCTGTTCGAGCAGTTTGGAATGAAAAAACAAATAGTTGGTTTTTTAGTGTGCTTGATGTTATTTCTGTGATTAGAAAAGAACCTAATTATGCAAAAAATCGAAATTATTGGAAATATCTTAAGGCAAAATTAAAGAAAGAAAATAGTCAGTTGGTTAGTGCCACTACCCAACTGAAAATAACTGCAAGTGATGGTAAAAAATATTTGTCTGATGCTTTGGATGCGAATGGAATTATTGAACTAGCTTCCGAATTTCCAAGCAAAATTGGTTCAAAATTTATTGAATGGTTCACTCGTAGCGAGGACACTATTGACGGAAAAAGCAAACAAAAAGCTTACGATCTTTTTGATAGTTCAATTTTAGATAGCATAGAAGTTGGAACAGTTAAAGGACTTCAACAAATTCATTCATATCTATTTGGTGGACTATACTCTTTTGCAGGACAAATAAGAAAGCTAAACATTGCAAAAGGAGGTTTTGCTTTTGCGTCAGTTGGATTTTTAGACCAAACACTTAAAGATATTGAAAAGATGCCAGAAAATACCTTTGATGAAATTTTGAATAAATATGTTGAAATGAATGTTGCACATCCTTTTATGGAGGGTAATGGCAGAAGCACAAGAATTTGGCTTGATTTGATGTTAAAGAAAAATTTGGGAAAATGTGTGGATTGGAGTTTAATTAATAAAAAAGAATATTTAGATGCTATGAAAAAAAGTGTTGTGGACAGCACGAACATTAAAAATTTGATTAAATCTGCATTAACAGACAAGGTTGACGATAGAGAAGTGTTTATGAAAGGTGTTGATTATTCATATTACTATGAAGAAAGCGAATAAAATTTAATTCTTAAAATCAAGAATATAATCAGCGCTAACATTATAAAATTTTGCTAATGTGATAAGTTTACTAAAACTTAGAACTAACTTTCCATTTTCGTATTTTGAATAAGTTGAATTTTTTATATGCAAAACTTCAGCCACCTCGCGTTGTGTCAGATTATGTTTAACTCTTAATTCCTTTAACCTTATACCTATTTTTTTAAGATTAATATTCATATTATCATTATACCTTAAATTTAAGCAGACTTTGTAGAATGGGTAGATTTTACCCGCTTTTTTAAAACATTTATATACATTTTCATTTTGAAAATAGTTTTGAATTTGATATAATTAAATTATATGGAGGGGAAAATGAAAAAACTTGTTTTTTATAGATGTAATGTTTGTGGAAATATTGCTATTAAACTTGTTGACTCGGGTGTTCCTATGGTTTGCTGTGGCGCGCCTATGAGTGAAATTAAGGCAAACACAACCGACGCCGTTCAAGAAAAGCACGTTCCTGTTGTGGAAGTGAAAGGAAATGTGGTTAAAGTTAAAATTGGTATAGTTCCACACCCTATGACCGAAGAACACTTCATCCAATTTGTTGCTATGAAAACAAATCAAAATGTTTACATAAAAGAATTGCAACCTAACGAAAAACCAGAATGTGAGTTCGCACTTTTAAAAAACGAAAAAGTGGAAGAAGTTTTCGCTTATTGCAATCTTCACAGCCTTTGGAAAGCATAAAGAAACAAAAAAGCATATTGCAAACTAAAACAATATGCTTTTATTTTTCTCTGCTGTCTGCGTATGGATTTTTAAGTTTGTAAAAGCCCTCAAGATGATAGTATGATGTGGAATGGTCGGAAAGGAGATATGAAAAATCTTTTTTATCTTTCACTTTTTCAACTTTTGGGCAAGAACCAAATTTACTTGACCAAACATTATTGTTTTCTCGTAAGAGAAAGTGGAAGTCGTCATAGTCGGTGTCGCCAATAGCAAAGAATAGTCCGATTTCCCATTCGTTTGGTTTGAGAGAGGTGTGTTTTTCGCATGGCATTATTTCAAGCCCAGTTTCCTCAATAAAATAGAAAAGCGATTTTTTTGTGAAATCTTGACTAAAGTCACAAAAATATCTGAAACTGTCGGAGTCGGAAAGATTTATGTTATTTTCTTTGCAAACCTCATCCGTCATGTTGAAACACGCGTGTGCAAAGCAGTTGAGAATGGAAGAATTTGGCATGGTGTAAATTTGGAACCCACGCGACGGTGTGTAGCCTGATTTAATCACTTTTCTAAGTTTTTTCAGCGTTTTTTCTCTGTTCATATCAAAATTATAGTCCTAATCCTAGCGAAAGTCAATAGTCATCTTTAAAATTTTCCGGTTAAATTCCCCGCTTAATTAATCACTTGATTATTTTGGAGATTTTTGCTATAATCTTAGCATGGAAAATGCAATCGTTTCATTAAGCACACCTCTTGGAAAAGGTGCGATTGGAATTGTTAGAATGAGCGGGAAAGATGTGTTAAAAATCGCGCTTAAAATTTTTCATTGCAAAGAGAAGAACATCAAATCGCGCTTCATGTATTTTGGCAAGTTGGAAGTGGAAAAAAATGTGTTTGAAGAATGCTTGATGGTCTATTTCAAAACACCTTTTTCATACACAGGCGAAGATGTGGTGGAATTTCAAATTCATGGTGGCGTTTTGCTTGCTCAAAAAGTTGTGGAGAGGTGTTTGGAAAATGGATGCCGAATGGCTGAGGCTGGAGAGTTTTCTAAGCGCGCGTTTTTGAATGGTAAAATCACTTTGGATAAAGCCGAGGCGATCATCGGAGAAATCAATGCGGAAAGCGAGGGCGAGTTAAATTCGTCACTAAAAATCACAAATGGAAAACTTGGCAGAATGGTTGAGGATGAGCAGAAAACTTTAACAGAACTTCTTGCCGAAATTGAGGTTTCTTTTGACTATCCTGAGAACGACTATGAAGAGATTGTGAAAGATAAGGTGTTTTTAAAAGTTAAAGAAATTCAAGAAAAAAACCAAAATTTAATCGAAGTTTCAAACAGCGGAAAATATCTTAAAAATGGCATTAATGTGGCGCTTGTGGGCAGGGCTAATGTTGGAAAAAGCAGTGTTTTGAATGCTTTGCTTGGCGAAGAGAGAGCGATTGTCACAAACATTGAAGGCACCACGCGAGATAGTTTGACGGAAAGTTTTTTCCATAACGGAGTGAAGATAAATTTAATTGACACCGCAGGCATCAGAGAAACCAACGATGCTGTGGAAAAACTTGGAATTGAAAAAAGTTTGGAAAGCATAAAAAAGGCAGATATTGTGCTTTTCATTCATGACGCCTCTGAAAAGGAAAGCGAGGAAGAAAAGGAAATTGCAAAAAAATTAAAGAATAAAAAAGTTATTAATGTTGTTAATAAAATTGACAAAAAAAGGATTTTGGCAAAATTGAAAGACGAGGTGGAAATCTCCGCTTTGGAAGAGAAAAACATCAACCTTTTAAAAAATAGAATTGTTAGCGATGTGGTTTCAATTGACTTAAACACCTTTGTGCTGACAAATGAAAGACACATTCAAATTTTGAAGAGTGCAGATAAACTTATGAAGGAAGTTTTGTTGCTTAAAGAGGAGTCTTTGGATGTTATCGCCATGCTTCTTAAAAAGGTTTGGGCGGAACTTGGAAAGATAACTGGCAACACCGAAAACGAAGATATTATCTCTCTCATCTTCTCGAAATTTTGCTTGGGTAAATGATATGGAAAGATTTGACGCGATTGTGATTGGTGCAGGCCATGCGGGTTGCGAATCAGCCTTGGCACTTGCACGAACGGGAAACAAAACACTTCTTTTAACCATCAGCCTCGACGCTGTGGCTTTTTTGGCGTGCAATCCGTCTATCGGCGGAACAAGCAAAGGGCAACTTGTCAGCGAAGTGGATGCGCTTGGCGGAGAAATGGGTGTGAACGCCGATAAAACCGCCATACAAATCAGAATGTTGAACCGCGGAAAAGGTCCAGCCGTGCAAAGTTTAAGAGCGCAAGCAGACAAAAACCTCTATCATCAAGAGATGAAAAAGACAATTGAAAAAGAGAAAAATCTATACCTTAGGCAAGGCGAAGCAGTGGATATTTCGCTTGATAAGGAAGATAAGATTGTCACAACAAGTGTAGGGTTAAAATATGTCGCCCGCGCCCTCGTTTTTGCCACTGGCGTTTACATGGAAAGTGAAATCATCATTGGAAAAACGCGGGAAAAAACAGGTCCAAATGGCTTTAAAAATTCTCATGGCTTGTCAAAAAGTTTGGAGAAGTTGGGTGTTAAACTTGTGCGTTTCAAAACGGGAACGCCTGTTCGCTTGCACGCAAGAAGTGTGGATTTTTCAAAAATGGAAGTTCAAAAAGGAGATGATGAAATCTCCACTTTTTCCTATTTAACGAAAAAGCCTATTGAAAACAAAGCGAAATGTTATTTAACTTACACCACCTTGGAAACGCATGAAATCATAAGAAACAACCTCGACAAAGCGCCTGCAATTTCGGGTGAGATTGTGGGTATTGGTCCACGCTACTGCCCTTCCATTGAAACCAAAATTGTGCGCTTTGCAGATAAAGACAGGCATCAACTTTTCCTTGAACCAGAGGCGCTTGATACGCAAGAGATGTATTTGCAGGGTTTTTCAACTTCCATGCCAAGCGAAATTCAAAAAGAGATGGTGGAAAGTGTGATTGGACTTGAAAAAGCGGAGATTATGCGTGACGCGTATGCCATTGAATACGACTGTATAGTGCCAACACAACTTAATCCTACCTTGGAACTTAAAACAATTAAAGGTTTGTTTTTTGCTGGGCAAATCAACGGCACAAGCGGATATGAAGAGGCTGCCGCGCAAGGAATTATTGCGGGCATCAACGCCAATTTATACCTCAAAGGTAAAGACCTGCTTGTTTTAAAAAGGAACGAGGCATACATCGGCGTTTTGATTGATGATATTGTCACAAAAGGCACAAACGAGCCTTACAGAATGATGACAAGCCGTGCGGAATATCGACTACTATTAAGGCAGGATAACGCCGATTTAAGACTAACTGAAATTGGCAGAAAAGTTAGGCTTGTGAATGACGAGCGCTATCAAATCTTTCTTGAAAAGAAGAAGAAATTAAAAGAAATTGAAAAAGTTTTGAACGTAAAAGTGAAACTCGACGCGCGCCTGGTGAAATTCTATGAAGCACATGACGAAAATCCTCCTATGGAAAGCGTGAGGTACCGCGATATGCTAAAGCGAGTTGGCATCACGATTTTTGATATTAAAAGCGAGTTCAAAATTTTGGAAGAATATGATTATAACCTCCTTGAAAAAATGAATATTCAAATTAAATATGAGGGCTACATCAAACAGCAGGAAGAGGACATTGAAAAAGCGCTGGCGAATGAAAAAGTGAAAATTCCAGACGATTTCGATTACGACAGTGTGAAAGGTATTCGCATGGAGGCCATTGAAAAATTGAAGGAAATTAAACCGCTCAACCTTGGGCAAGCGTCGCGTATTTCTGGCGTGTCGCCTGCGGATATCTCCGTCCTCTCAATTTTGGTTAAAAGGAATAAGCATGGAAATTAAAGAAATTTTCAAAAAGTATGGAATCGAGTTAAACGAAAATCAAATCTGGCAATTTGAGGAATATCACAAATTTCTTGTTTCGGAAAACGAGAAATATAACCTCACTGCAATCACAGAAAAAGAGGAGGTCTATTTTAAGCATTTTTTAGACTCCGCACTCGGCGAAAAGTTTATTGATAAAAACGCCTTGGTGATTGACATTGGCTCGGGTGCAGGTTTTCCAGCAATACCACTTAAAATTGTTAGACCTGACCTAAAATTTGTTTTGGTTGACAGTTTAAATAAAAGAGTTAACTTTTTGAATATGCTAATTGAAAAATTAAAGCTTAAGGATGTTGTTGCTGTTCATGCGCGAGCAGAGGATTATATAAAAGATAAAAGAGAAAGTTTTGATTATGCCATCGCCCGTGCAGTTGCGCCTTTAAACACGCTTTTGGAATATCTATCCCCATATGTTAAAGTCGGTGGAAAATGTTTAATTTATAAAGCGCAAAAATTAGAGGAAGAAATTCAACAATCAAAAAATGCGCTTTCCATATTAAATCTGAAAATAGAAAAAGTGGAAAGCTTTAAAATTGAAGAAATCGATGCCGAAAGGAAAATTTTATTAGTGGAAAAAATTTCTAAAACTCCACCTAAATATCCTCGCGGAAAAAATTTGCCAAAATTAAAACCGCTATAAAAATAAATTGAAAAATTATAATAAAATCGCGAAAATTATCGAATTTATTGCAATTAATTTATGAATTTGTATGTTTTTTCTTTATTTTTTTGAAAATTTCATGTATAATTAGATAAAAGGAAGATACTATGGGAAAAATTATTGCTTTTGCTAACCAAAAAGGCGGAGTTGGAAAAACCACAACTTGCGTCAATGTTGCCGCATATATGGCAATGATGGGAAAGAAAATTTTGATTGTTGACCTTGACCCTCAAGGAAATGCCACAAGCGGAGTAGGTATCAAAAAATCAAAAGGCTTAAAAACCATCTATGATCTTATCGACGGCGAAAGTTCTTTCGACGAGGCAATTCAACCAACGATTGTGGAAAATCTTTTTATCATTCCATCCACTGTTGATTTGGCTGGTGCTGAGGTAGAATTGATTCAAATACCTCAACGCGAAAAAGTGGTAAAAAAACTTCTTGATGAAATCAAGGATAGTTATGATTTCATTTTGATAGACTGCCCTCCATCGCTTGGACTTATCACTGTCAACGCATTAACTGCATCCGACAGTGTGATTATTCCTATGCAATGCGAATTTTATGCAATGGAAGGTATCACACAGCTCATGAACACCATAAGGCTTATCAAATATCATCTCAACCCAAACATCGACATTGAAGGTGTTGTTATGACTATGAAGGAAAAAAGGTTCAATTTAACCAATCAGGTAAGCAATGAAATCATCAAAGTGTTTAATAAAAAAGTGTATGTGACAACCATTCCAAGAAATGTCAGATTGGCAGAAGCGCCAAGCCATGGGCTTCCAGTTGCGCTATATGATTCCAACTCAAAAGGCGCAGAAGCATATTTAAGTTTGGCGGAAGAAATTTTAAAGCGTAGTGGAACGCCATATAAGAAGATAAGTAAGAAGAGGAAATTTTAATTCGGAGGGAGGATATGATTAACAATAATAAGAGAGGTTTGGGAAGAGGTTTAGACGCATTATTTGGTGTGTTTAACGAGGATGATAGTTATAAAAACATAACCAAATCAGAAACACTAAAAAAGCCAGTTGTGAATGGTGTAAGTGAAATTGAAATCGATAAAATTAAGCCAAATCCAAACCAGCCAAGAAAGAACTTTGATATAGATGCTTTAAACGAACTTGCATCTTCAATTAAAACTCATGGCATTGTGCAACCTATCGTTGTTAACGACCTTGGCGATGGAACATACATGATTATTGCTGGAGAAAGAAGATGGCGTGCTGCAAATATATGTGGGCTTAAAACTGTTCCTGCTGTTGTTCGCAACTACACTGAAAAGCAAGTTAAAGAAATAAGTATCATCGAGAACTTGCAAAGAGAGGATTTAAACCCTATTGAAGCTGCAAAGGCAATCAAGGAACTTATGGATGAGTATGGTTTGACTCAGGAAACGGTTTCTGAAAGAATAGGTAAAAGCAGGTCAAGTATTGCCAACACTCTTCGTCTTTTAAGTTTGTATCCTGATGTAATGAAATTGGTGGAAGACGGCAAGTTGTCAGCAGGCCATGCAAGATGTTTGGTTGTTGTGGAAGATAAAAATGCACAAATTAAACTTGCACAAGCAGTAATCAGCAAAAACCTTAGTGTGAGAGATCTTGAAAAAGCGGTCAAAAATATTGGTAATCCTCCTCCAAAGAAAATAATTGTTCCTGAACAATCGTTAGAACTTAAAGAACTAATAACTCAAATGCAAAAGACTTTCGCAACCAAGGTTTCAGCGATAGGAAATGATCATAAAGGAAGAATATATATAGATTACTACACAAGAGATGATCTAGACAGAATTGCAGAATTGCTCGAACTATTAAACAAAAAGGAAATGACACTGCAAGATTTACAAAACTATAATCGTAGAAGAAGTGAGAATAAATAATCTCACTTTTTTTAATATGTTAAAATGCTATATTAATCAGAATATTTAATTCTAATACAAATAGTTGTAAGAAAAAGCAACGGCTTTATTTTAAATTTAAAAATCTAGGGTTATGAGTGCGGAAAATACAGCATTATAGTTATTGTTTCACGTGAAACATTGGGACGATTGATAATTAACATAAACAAGGTAAATAAAATAATTAATTAAGGACTACCCACATACTGCAAAGCAAGGCTAAGATATCAACCCCAGACATTGTTACAAATTATCATGCAGAAGTACATTTCAATAATGACAGCAGAAATATTAAAATGTTTCACGTGAAACAACGCTTAAATAGCCCAAAATAAGTTAGATTGATATTACTTTGATTTGAAAATAAAAAACAAATACAAATAGCATATGTAAAACCATTATATGTTCTATATAAAATGTTTCACGTGAAACATTTTATATTGTCGGGTGAAGATGTTTTATTGTGTGTAAAGTATATATTTTGAATTGGTTATCTTTAAACGTTTTAATAATTAGTTTTATATTGAACAATCAACTTAAATTGTTTCACGTGAAACAATTAATAAGATATAGAAATAAACTAAACAATAGTTATTTAGTTGTGTGTGAAGTATATTTACTTAAAAGCAAAAAATGATTATAATATATTTGTGTACTCGACATCTTGTGTATTATATGAAATGTGTAGTAATAAGCATTAGATATATACTTATTTAAAATGTTTCACGTGAAACATTGAGTAATTAGGCATTGTGATTACAAATTTGCTTATTAAATAAAATATACAAATCAAATAGACTGATTGTAAATCGTTATAAAGAATAGTATAGGATAACTGTAAATATAATTAATCAATTGCAAATTAATCTTTAAAGGGCTTTGTTACTTTTATATTATAATATTAAAAAGGAATTGTTTCACGTGAAACAATCTATATTTGGTTCAAATTAATTAAATTACTATAATATAAGACTAAAAATGGCTTATATAATCTATTTGTTCGACCTATAATTTTAAAAAATTAATGTTTAATTTCCTTTGACAAAGGATAGATAAAAATGGTAAAATATAAGTGTATCGGAGGTATAAATATGAAAGAATTAAAAGGTTCAAAAACCGAAAAAAACTTAATGGAAGCATTTGCTGGAGAAAGCCAAGCAAGAAACAAATACACCTTCTATGCTTCAAAGGCTAAAAAGGAAGGCTATGAGCAAATTGCTGCAATCTTCACAGAAACTGCAGATAATGAAAAAGAACACGCTAAAATGTGGTTCAAAGAACTTCATGGTGGAGAAGTGCCATCAACAATGGAAAATCTTATTGATGCTGCCGCTGGTGAGCGTGGCGAATGGACTGAGATGTATAAGAGAATGGCAGAAGAGGCTCGCGAAGAAGGTTTTATTTCAATTGCTATGAAATTTGAAGGCGTTGCTGCAATTGAAAAGCGTCATGAAGAAAGATATAATAAACTTCTTGAGATTGTTAAGAAAAAGACAGTGTTTAAGAAGACCTCTAAAAAGATTTGGGTTTGCAGGAATTGTGGCCATGTTCATGTTGGAAATGAAGCTCCAAAGGTTTGCCCAGTTTGCAATCACCCACAAGCGTACTTTGAGATTTTGACAGAAGAATTTTAAAATTATAAATGCAACATAAAAATGCATATATAGTTATGATTTTATAATTATATGCACAGTGTTTATGTTTATTTGAGTTGTCAGGACTAAATATAATAGTTATGTTTTAATAACTAAATCATAATATTAAATTTGAATAATTTAACCGATATTGCAAGGTTTTAATCAGCAAGTTAAATTAAATTTTAAATTTAAAAATTATGGATATAATCTTGACATAGATTTAAAATGATGTTATAATAGAAACACAGTTTGACTGTGTTTCTTTATGGAGAGATACTCAAGAGGTCGAAGAGGCTCCCCTGCTAAGGGAGTAGTGTTGTAAAAGGCAGCGAGGGTTCGAATCCCTCTCTCTCCGCCATTATGTACCCAACTGAACACCCTAGTTTAGTTGGGTGTTTTGTATTATAAGTTAGCATAATCAATTATTATACATATATTTAAGCCATTCTACACTAATTTTTCAAGGTTTTAGGAGGATTTATGATAGAAACAAACAGATTGATAATAAGACCATTTAAGCAATCAGATGCTGGAAAAATTTATGAAGCATGTAATGACGTTGAAATAACAAAAACCACATTAGGGATCCCTTTTCCATACACCTTAGAAGATGCAAAAAATTTTATAGAATATACCAATGATGCTATGAGTGATCAAAAGTCATATGAATTAGCAATAACATTAAAAGAAAATGCTGATAAAGTAGTTGGTTGCATATCTTTAATGGGTATTAAAAGACCTTCTAATAAAGCAGAGTTGGCATATTGGGTTGCAAAAAAATACTGGAATCACGGAATTGCAACGGAAGCTGCAAGAGCTATTATAGAATATGGTTTTAATACATTGAATTTAAATAGTATATTTGCAAGATTTTTAGATAATAATCCTGCAAGTGGCAAAGTAATGCAAAAAATAGGAATGAAATATGTTGGCAAGATGAGAGAACATGAGTATAAATCGGGTCAATATTATGATGTGTTTTATTACGAAATATTAAAATCAGATTTATAATATCTTATACTAAAACATTTTTTAAATTCATCAATCTCTATCTTTGGTCATTCAACACCTTCTTTGAAATTATATCAATCACAATCACATTGTTTAAATTTTGTTCATCCATAATTATTCTCCTCATCACAATTAGAGAGACAATGAGTTAAAAAAAAGAAATACAAAAATTACACTTTATGCGCACTGCACAAGAAATATGGGAGAGTAAAAAAGCAAGCGGTTGCACTGATTACGCAATTTTGTACGCAACTTTTGCCAGAACACTTGGCGTGCCTACAACCCTTTTGCACACCGCAGAATATGACTGGTTGCAAAAACTGAAAAATGGCGAAGATAGCACAATGCATTTTGGACATAGTTTTTGTGAATGCTATTTTGGTGACAAATGGGTTTTAGTGGATCCAACTTGCAAACATATAGAAAGAAACTACAATCCTAAAAAATTAGAATTGTCGTATAAAGTGGGTGGAAAAAGCGTTTTTATCCCTTACTTTCGAGGACTTGATTTAGGGGAAAAACAAAATGTTGAAACTCATAATAAAAAAATGGACGAGTTGTGTAATACATTAGAAATATAAATTGGTTGTACGCTTCGACAATTTAACGCTCCGCCAGAATTTGGAGGATAGGCAAAACCTATCCTTTTTTATTATTTTTGAGATGTTTGTGTATAGAACTTGAAAATATTATCTAAATTTGATATAATGTTTGTTATGATTGAGATTACATGGTATGGGACGGCAACAATACTTATGAATATAGACGGTGAAAAGTTGCTTTTTGACCCGTTTTTTAGGATGAATAAGAAGTTGGAACAGCCACAAATCAAGGAGTTTTGTGATGTGGACTATATTTTTAATACTCACTCTCATTTTGACCATTTGTGCGATGTGCCAAAGATATTAAATAAGAGTAAAGCAAAGTTATATGGCTCGAAAACCGCCTATTTACGCCTAAAAAAGCGGGGTGTGGATGTGGCTAAGAAAGTGGTGATACTCCATAATTATGAGACTAGGAATCTAAAAAATGCATCGCTAAAAGTTTATCCAAGCCGTCATGTTAAAAATGATTTGGGAATAGTTTTGCTCACTGCAATGAAAATAATATTTATCTTCCAAATACACAAGGCTTATAAATTGCTGGAGATGCATCATAAATACCTTATGGGTGGCGAAATTATGGCGTTTGAGATTAAAGCGGAGAATAAAAATATTTTAATTTTTGGCTCTGCTGGAATTGATAAAAATGCAAAAATGCCAGAAAATGTGGATGTGCTTATTTGGCCGTTTCAGGGAAGAATAAACATGAGTAAATATTCGCTTCCAATCATTGAAAGAATAAGACCAAAAATGATTATATTGGATCATTTTGACGATGCATTTCCGCCAGTCACTAGAAAAGTTAATACGGATAAATTTGTTAAACTTTTAAATAAGAAACATCCTGAGATTAAAATCATAGTTCCAAAATATAAAGAAAAAATCATAATTTAAAATCAATTAATTATGATTTTTATTTTTTACAATTATAATTTAAAAGTTAAAATAAAAATGATAAAAAAAATATTTTAAAATTGATTTTATTTTGATTTTATTAAATATTTTTCTGCGATAAATTTTAAATCAAAACCTAATTTTTATTAGTTATAATTTAATTAAAAATAAAAAAATACAAATAAAATGCGAAAAATAAGCAGAAAAGCAATTAAAAAATATTATTTTTTATTTTTTTAATAATTTTTAATTAATTTTTTTAGGTTTTTATAAGCATAAATCTAGCACCATCATAATGACAAAACCAAACATGAATGCCCATGTGCCAACTGTGATTTTTTCATTAATGTGAAGTTCTGGGAGAAGTTCCTCGACAACCACATAAATCATAGCCCCAGCGGAAAAGGAAAGAAGCCAAGGCATAAGAAAAATTAACTTACTTGCCAAGAAAAAGCCGACAATGGCAAATATGGGTTCAACAACTCCACTTAGCGCGCCAAACAAAAATGCTTTGTGTTTGTTTTGCAGTGTTTTATTCATGGGAAGGGCGACGGCTAAACCTTCTGGAAAGTTTTGGAGGGCGATTCCAAGTGCTATTAAAAAAGCCCCAAAATAATCGCCAGTTAACGCATAAGCGGAGCCGAAAGCGAATCCAACAGACAGCCCTTCAGGAATATTATGCACGGTGACAGCGGTAAAAAGTTTGAAGGCCTTATTCTTATTCTTTAAATTTGAAAAGTGGCCTGTTAATTTGTCTAGTAGCACCATAAAAATTCCGCCTAAAAGAAAGCCGATTGCAACAGGAAGGATAAAAATATTATTATATTCTTGCTCTGCGTATTCTATTGATGGCAAGAGGAGTGACCAAATTGATGCGGAAAGCATTATGCTAGACGCAAAACCAATGGTAACCATATTGACAAAATTGGATGGTTTTTTAAGAAAATAAACGCACAAAGCGCCAAGCAAGGTCATAATAAATATTATCGAAAAGCCAAAAATTATAAATAAAGTTCCGCTCATAGTTCCTCTTTTGTGTGAAATGAATACAATATCAGTTTATGACGGATAAGTTTTTTTGATATAACTTTCGTTTTCTTGTTGACTAACCCGATTGAAAGCGCGTGGCGCAAAATTAACTTTTTAACACTGTTTTTTCAAAAATTACATAAAAATTGCGAAAAAATCAAGAAAAATCGCATAAAAATTGCGTTTTTTGCTTAAATTAACAAAAATAAACTCAAAATTAATTATTTTTAAATGGGATTTATAAAAAATATAAAAAATTGATTTAAAAAATGCAAAAAAAGCTTTAAAAAGTGATTTTTTAAAATTTTTATATCTTTTCTTCAAATCTTTTTTCGTGCGTAAATAACGGACTTTTGGGGGTTTTCAAATATTTTTTATTTTGTAAATTAATTTTAAAATATAAATAAAAAATTTTTATTATTTTATCGCGATTAATTTGACTTTGTTTGCACATATATATTATAATTAAATCGTAAGAAAAAGGCGACGCGATTTTTAATAATTTAAAAAGCGAAGCCATTCTTCACAAAAGAAAACTTGAATAGAAAAAAGGTCTCTCGGCTGGTGAGTTGTGCTTTTGAGAGTTTTTTCTATAAGTAGAGTTTTCTGAATTAAAATTACAAATGAATATATAATTTTAAGGAGTTTGTCATGGACAGATTAAAACGCAAAATCAATTTGATTATGATGGTGGGGCTTTGCCTGTTTGCCACAACGTTTGGTGTTGGCGCTTCCACACTCATAAACTCGGTCGCAACCTATGCGAATGCGCAAACGATCGAGGAGGAGTCAGATGTCAGCGCGTCTGATGTTAACTCTGATTTAGATGCGGGGGTTTCTGCAAACGCCACTGTGGAAATTGACGGGGCGTATTATAAAAATGCCACTGCAGAGTTAGGTGTGGGAACGACTGCAGCCATAGGTGGAACAAATTTGCAGAATAACACTGTTCGCATAACGAACTCGTTGTTTGAGTTTTCTTCTTCCAATCCTCTAGGAAGTTTATCCGGAGCGAATGTGGAGATCTCCAACTCAATATTTGTTTATACTGGAACTGGCACAGGGACGGTGTTTTCTAATACTCCAACCTCTTTAGTTTTGGAAAATGTGGTGGTTTTTGCCACGCAAGGCTCTGTTAATGTTTCTAACATGACGGATTCAAATGTGACTAAAAGAGGTTTTTATTATAGTAATGCCACCGGCGATACGACGGGATATCTCAGTACTGGTGGAAAAGAAACAAGCACAATCAACTTAAACACGCTTGTGAAAAGACTGCAATTCTTTGCGGGGAATGCTTATGATGTCAATGGTGACGGCTCTAATGATTCGCTTTGGACGGGTGCATGGAACTTCAATGAGGACTGGGCTTATGCATCTCGAACAGAGGTAAATGGATCTACAGTCAGCACAAATCAAAACACAGGGCAAGCGTTATATCCTTATCCGAGACAATACATAGCAAAACTGGTCACAAATTCTGCAACTTCAAGAATTGTGACTTTATATGCAAACACGGATGTTGACGAGGCAACATACTCTAAGATTGTTATTGGACTTTCTGGTTCTGCAAACACGATAAATATTTCAGACTCTAAATATATATTGACTATACCTGGATATCAACAGACTGAGTGGAAGGTGTTGCCAGATTCCTTGACTGGTGGAACTTCTGTGACGCCAACTTCAGATGTAAATGCTCTATATGGAATTTTCTCTGAAAGAGCGTATAAGATAACTTATCAATCAGCCGGCTCTAATAACGGGCAAGTGGCTTATTACACCATGGACGGCGGAACAGGTACGGGAAGATATTACACAAGCTATAATCAATCCACAGAAGTCACCTTGACAAACATATTGCTTTCTTCCTCCCAAGCTGGATATGTTTTTCAAGGCTGGAGGCCAAACACCAATTCTGGAAACTGGAGCACAGGCACAAACTACACAGGTTCAACTTCTGGTATGTATGGCGATGTGACGCTTACGGCTCAGTTTAGAGGCGAACGATATCTTATCGACTTCAATGCCAATGAAGGAACGTTCTCTGACGGTTCAGGGGTAAAAATACTCGGCGAAGATGACGAAAATGATCGAATAGAATATGGTTCAACAAAAAATAATAATGTTTCCAGCACAATCGGCACACCAACACGCACTGGCTACACTTTTTATGGCTGGTATGATAAGGCAGATTGGACGGAAGGAGTGCAAGTTTATGCAAACAATGGACAATTTGTTGCAGGGACAGGGTATTGGAATTCTTCAGGACAATGGGTGAATGATCTTGGCGCTGACGGCACCCCACGGACGTTATATGCACGCTGGGAGCCATTAGAGTATACTGTTGTTTTCTATGGAAATGGAAGCACTGGCGGAACAATGGCTAATCAAACAATGGAATATGGTATAGAAGAGAAGTTAAACGCTAACGCGTTCACACGCACTGGCTACACCTTTTATGGCTGGGCAACAAGTAAGACCGAGGCTGATGCAGGTAACAGAAAATATTTTGATGGACACCCAATCACAATTAACGAAGAAACGCAAAATCCAAATCGTCAACTTGAATTATGGGCTATTTGGTGCGCAAACAGAATTCAAGTGACGCTGGATGGTAATGGTGGAACAGTGAATGGTGCAACAGACAGCAGAGTTTATCCTCTTTATGGCACAACCACGCTTTACGCGACATCTTCTGGCACAACCACAGCAACACCAACGGCAACGCGCACGGGTTACACTTTCTTAGGTTGGTATACATCTGCGTCTGGCGGAACTGAACTTATTAATGAAAATGGTCAATTAACAGGAGATTGGATATACTCAGCAAGCGCTACAACGCTTTTTGCTCAGTGGCAAGGAAATCCTTACACTGTCACACTTGATAAAAATGCAGACGATGCAATTGCTGGAACAGCGCAAGTGACGGCAACTTATGGTTCGGCAATGCCAACGGCCACCATGCCAACGCGAACTGGCTACACATTCATGGGCTTTTATGACACACAAGCACAAACAGGTGGAACACAATACTACACCGAAACAGGTGCAAGTGCAACAGCATGGAATAAAACCTCTAACACAACTCTTTATGCAAGATGGGACCCAAATCCAATTACTTTGAATATTACATATTATAGATATAATGGAAGTTCGACGATTACATCGGCGCCAAGCCTTTCTTATACAATTTCAGTGGGGAATGTCAGTGGAACATTGTCAGGTTCAAACGCTTCCGATTCTGCAACAATCGACGCTGGCACAAGTTTCACATTAACCGTGACTGCACCAACTGGATACTATGTTTCTAATTCAGAACCATCATCTAATCCAAGCAATTTAACCACGACCTCACATTCAGAACTTGAGATAACACGAAGTATGTCGTCAACAACTTTGACCATTAACATATATGTATATAATGTTTACACAATTGATTATAATGTAAATAATGGAACGGGTTCGGCACCTGCTGCAACTTATAAATTGCATGGAATTAATACAACGCTTAGAGCCAACAATTTAACTCGCGTGGGATACACCGCAAATGGTTGGAACACTGCATCAAACGGATCGGGCACTCACTATGCAAGCAGTGCATCTTACACTGGAAATGCAAACGCCACATTGTATGCGGATTGGAACGCACGCTCTTTCACATTGACATTTAATAAAAATGCAGACGATGCAACTGGAACAATGAATAATCAAACTCTTTATTATGGTGCTGGCACAAGAGTGACTGCAAACGCGTTTGTGCGCAATGGTTATGCTTTCACTGGTTGGGCAACAAGTGCAAACGGCAGTGTTGTGCTTGAAAATAATGCACCTGTCACAACGCAGTTTGCAATCAACTCTGCAAATCAAACAATCGAACTTTTCGCTCAATGGAGTAGAAATACATATACTATTGCTTTTGATGGCAATGGTGGGTCAACACCTTCCAATTTAACGGGAATTACAATTGACAGCAACATTTCTTTACCAACACCAACGCGTGCTGGATATATCTTTAACGGTTGGAGACCAGTGGCAAGCGCTGGAAACTGGAGTTCAAGCACGAACTACAGCGGACAAGTTAGCGGTATGTATGCTCCAAACGGCTCAACTGTGACACTTGAAGCACAATGGACTGGAAATACATATTACGTGAAATTTGACGGAAATGGCGCAACAAATGTGGAAACATATAGTCAAGAGTTCCAATATGGCACAAATCAAAACTTGACGCCTAATCGTTATGAATGGGACGGCTATACCTTTGCAGGTTGGAACACGAACCAAGAGGGCACTGGAACACCTTATGCAGATCAAGCAAATGTGGGCAATTTGACCACTGAAAATGGCGGAACTTTCACACTTTACGCTCAATGGACGCCTGTTACATACAGAATTTCTTTCGATGCTAATGGTGCACCAACGGCGCTTAGCCCGATTTACTATAACATCAGAGGCACAACAGGAAGTGGCACTTATAATGGTTCAACGGCTGTTACCTTAACAAATGTTCTTCCAGCGGGTCCAGATTATCCTGGCTACACCTTTGACGGATGGACACCAACACAAACCACTGGAAGTTGGAGCACAAGCGAAACTCTTGCAGGAAACACCTCTCTTGTTGGAAGATACGGCGACATCACGCTTGAAGCACAATGGACTGGAAACACATATTATGTGGAATTCGACGCTAACGGCGGTTCGGGAGACATGGGCAGACAAACTTTCCAATATGGAGTTTCTCAAGCACTTACCACAAACTCATTCACGAGAGCTGGATATGATTTCTTGGGTTGGAGCACAAGCGATAGTGCAACCACTGCAACTTATCAAGACGGTGCAAGCGTAAGCAATTTGACAACCGAAAGAGACGGAACTGTCACACTCTATGCGGTTTGGTCGGCACAAAGTTATACTGTCACATACAACGCTAACGGCGGAACACTTGTTGGATTAAACTATTTGGTTGGATTAGAAGATTCCTCTGTAACCTCAGATGGTATTACAGCAGTTTATGATGCAGAAACTGGTATTGTGACATTGAACGGCTCTGCTTCAACAACTACTTCTGATGTGAACATCACTTTCTTTGAATATGCATCCTCTTTCACAGCAGGATCATATAATGTTGGTTGGGATGTTGTTTCTGGTTCTGCAACTGGAATAGGCAGATTTACCTTTGAATTTTTGGCAAATTCAGGAACTTTGACTGGTGGAAGAACATATAGAACTTTAACCTTTACTGAAGATAATAACGCAAGTGCATTGCATACCTTAACATTATCTGCTGAAGGTGCAACTGGCGCAAATCATGCAACAAGAATCAATATTCAATTAAACAAACGGTCAACAGACACTTTAACATTTGACAATTTGCAAGTTCGTTTCTTTGCATATCTAAATACTCCTGTTTACGACACGCAAACCATTACTCATGATGTGAACACAGCCATGACTTATGCAATTCGCCCAGGATACTATTTTGTTGGCTGGAACACAAATGAACAAGGCACTGGAACAACTTACACAGCGGCTAATATTGGCTCTATTACTTCTCCTGTCACACTGTATGCTCAATGGGAGGCTAAGAGAATTCCAGTGGCTATCAATCTTAACCAAGGCACTGGCTCGACAACTCCAACTTTTGACCATAGCACTGTTTATGTTAAATATGGCACAACCGAGGTTTATGCTGGTCAATACGACACTAACACTATAACATCATTTATTCCAACTCGTGTGGGATATGATTTTGCTGGTTGGTACACCACAGCGTCTGACGACGGAACTCAACTTAGTGGTAGTGACGGAATTCTTGACAACAACTGGGCTTACACAACTGAATATAATGCTTCTACTGGCTATATGAATGAATATCAAATCTACGCTCGCTGGACACCAAAACGCGTGCAAGTGACACTCAATCCTAATGGCGGACAGATTGCCGGCGCTGAAGGAACTACTGATATTTGGGTGGAATTTGACAGTAATCGCGTTTATTCCTCTGCAAGTGGCGGAACAACCTCTATTCCTGTTGCAACTTGGACGGAAGGGGTTTATGATTTCACAGGTTATTGGACGCTAGAAGAAGGCGGTGTTCAACTTATTACCTACACAACTTCTGAAAGTGGTGGGTCATGCTCTATCTCTGGCACTTGGACTTATTCAGAAAATCCAACCACTTTGCATGCTCACTGGACTGAGCACGCATTCACAATCGGGTTTAATACCAACGGCGGAACATTTGCTTCGTCAATCTCAACAACACAGGGTATTGCTTATAAAAACATCTCCATTGAAATGGAAGAAGATTTCACAATGTTTGGCACGGCGGATATTTCTCGCCCTGGCTATGTGCTTGCTGGTTGGTCGCTTACAGCACCTGAAAATCTTGACGAGCCAGACGACACATTAACAGCAGACTTCACTCCTGGGCAAGTTATCGACCCAACAACAAATTATGACAAGTTTATTGAGATTATCAACACTCAGGCTCTTTATGCAGTTTGGACGCCTGACACATTCACAATCACCTATTCTAATGGTGGCAACGCCGCTGTTACACTTCCATCGCCAACGACTGTGGATTATAACATAACACAAGCTATCTCACTTGGCTCAGCAAGCAAAACTGGTTATACCTTCACTGGCTGGAGAGCGGAAACTAACGCTGGACAACACACCAACGAAGAGGGCGAAGTTACATATGCTTGGGTTCAAGACCAAGTTTACAGCGGACAACTTTCTGGAAAGTTTGGCGATGTCACACTTATTGCCACCTTTGATGAAAACTCCTACACTGTTGTTTTCAACAAAAACGACGGTTCTTCCGATTCTTACACACAAGACTTTGCCTATGATGAAAGTAAAGCCTTAACTGCAAACACCTTCTCGCGCACTGGATATGTGTTTATGGGCTGGGCAGAATCGACTAATGGCGATGTTGAGTATACTGACGGACAGGTTGTCAAAGGGCTTGCAACTGAAGATGAGGCACAAGTTAACTTATATGCTGTTTGGAAGGCTAAGACCTACACAATCACGCTTGACACGAACGCAACTGGACTTATCGGCACTCCAACTGTCAGCGCGATTAACGGCGACAATGCTGTGACAATTTCAGAAAACACTGTTTACTTTGTTTATAATTCAAGAAATATCTATGGCGGACGCACTGGCGACAGCCAAGAAACCTATGTGCAAGAAAATCAAATCACCGTGCTAACCGCTTCTCTTGCTGGCTACACCTTTGCTGGCTGGTTCACAGATGCAACTGGCGGAACGCAAGTGATTTCTGCAGACGGCACAATGCTTAACAACTGGACCACTGATGCAGACGATATTTTGTATGCTCAATGGAACATTCAAACCCGTAATATTCAAGTGATTTACTCTGGCGCAAGCGTTTCAAACGCCACAACTTTAACTGTTTCCATGGGAGAGGAAAACTTCGCTTTAAGCACGACAACTGACAGTGGCACATTCACAACGAACTACAGCGATCAAGCAATTCAAATCACAATTCAAACACAAGCGGGATATAACTATCGCATTAAAAATGGCTCCAACGTGACATCAGTCACCGACGGCAGTTTGAACACGCTCACTTATTCCTGGACTCCATCCGACAATGCCACACTTAACATTTATGTAAGTCAGGTTTACGCTGTGACATTCGACCTTGCAGGCGGAAACCCTGGAACAAGCGGAACAACGGCCACCAAACTTCACAATGCACCTCTTAGCGTTTCAACATATAGGCCGACGCGTTATGGCTACACCTTCACTGGCTGGATGAATGGCGACACACTTATTCAACCAACAGGAACCTACACTGGCAACGCTGATGCAACACTTGTTGCTCAATGGGAGTTAACTCCTTACACAATTCACTATTCGTTAGGAAATTTTGCGGGTGCAGAATTTGTTAACGATTCGATTTTAGCAAACTTTAATTATAACTATTCAACAGATCTAACACTTTATGGCAACAATGAAGTGGTTAGACCTGGCTACACACTCGCTGGTTGGACCTTTGACCATGCAGACAATGAATACAACGCAAACTGGAGCACAACCACATTAAGTGCTGGATATCACTTCGGTCAAGGACTTTATGGTGATGTTTATCTTGTGGCTAACTGGTCGCTTGAAACTTACACAATTACCTATGTTGACGAAAGTGGTAATAACGAAACTGCCACTAGGCAATACACAATAAACGACACATTCAACCTTCTTGGAAGCGCTGGTATGTCACGAATTGGTTACACTCTTGCAGGTTGGAATGTTGACACTGTTGACTCAACCGACACAAGAAGAAATAACTGGCAAGTTAACAATGGTGCAACTCGCGACTACACACAAGGCGTGGAAGTTTCTGGCAAACACGGCAATGTGACACTTGTGGCTGACTGGTCACTTGTGGAATACCATATCACATACAATCTTGCAGGCGGAAACTTTATCAATTCAAACGAGGAAAATCCTCAATCATATGTTTATACTGACGCTGTCGCACTTAAGGGCAGAGCTAACATTCAACGAGCAGGCTATGAGCTTGTTGGATACTCTATCAGCGCAACTGGCACAAATAACTGGACAACAACCTATCCAGACGGCATCACTCTCAACGAAGACGGAAGCTTTACAACTCCAATCAATATGTATGGCGACATCACTTTAACTGCAAAATGGAATGCAGTTCAAACAACTTATTATGTTGAAGTGAGAATACAGACAATGGAAGGAAATGTGTATACTCCTCTTGGAAATTATTCCGATACCTCACTTACAACAGGCTCAACTGTTTCTATTGAGGATGTTGTTGAATACATCAACAGCGCAAGTTCTGGGCTTAATGTCAACGGCTTTGTTTATGCTGGTAGATATGAAACAAATCAAGAGGGGAACGGACTTGTTGTTTCTGGCAATCCACTACTTCAAATCGTTGTTTACTATAACACAGTTCAATACACCGTGACCTATTCTGCAAACAACGGAACTTTTGCAGAAGGCGTGCAAACGGTTATCGAATATGATGTTTATGACACCATTTCTGTTCTCACGCGTGAACAACTCACAAGAACAGGATATAGACTTATGAACTTCACTGTTTCTGGTGCAGGAAATGGCTCAAGTTGGCCATCAACTGTTACCCCTGAAACTTCAATTTCTTCTGATTTTGGCAATAATCAAAGAATCTTTGGTGACGTGACACTTATCGCTCAATGGAATGCAAGTGCTTACCAAATCACCTTTAATGAAGACGGCGGACAAACTGTTTCAGACGCTTACTATAACATTGAAGGCACAAATTCTGGCGTTTTGGATAATGGCTCGGTTGTGACCTGCATAACCTCTCTTCCATCCACAACACGCACGGGCTACACCTTCCGTGCTTGGCAACCAACTGCCAATGTTGGACCATTGACCGCTGGCGGTTATGCTTGGGATATGAACACTGAGTATGACACTTCAACAAGTTTAGTTGGAAAATATGGCAATGTCACCTTGACGGCAAAATGGACCAGCAACCTATATAGCATCATCCTTGACCTTAACGATGATGACGGCGGTTCAACTTCGGCAACAGCGCCAACTGACCTTGAAATTTATGTTAAATACGGCACAACAGAACTTTATGCAGATGCTGAAGATTTGACCACACCAACTGGCGAACAAATTCATCCTATCGGCGTTAGAAGCGGTTACACCTTCCTTGGTTGGTCGCTAAATCCTGGCGCATCCTCAAGTTCAGAATGTGTTATTAACGCAGAAGGTAATTTAACTTCTGCTTGGGAAGAAAGCGCCACAGACGGCACCACTTTGTATGCAGTTTGGG
Organism: uncultured Clostridia bacterium; assembly: GCA_930971385.1. Taxonomy (GTDB): domain Bacteria; phylum Bacillota; class Clostridia; order Christensenellales; family UBA1242; genus Caccovivens. The sequence goes on from CAKNGB010000005.1 coordinate 42,261, forward strand.
CGGCTAACACCTACACTGTTGTTTTCCATTCAAATGGCGGAACAGGCACAATGGAAAATCAAATTTTCACATTCGATGCTCCTGCAACTCCACTCATTCCAAACGAATTTGAAATGGAAGGCTTCGTTTTCTCACACTGGACATACACAGACGACAACGACCAACAACAAACCCTTGCTGACCAAGCAAGCGTTCGCAACTTAACAAGCGAGCCAAACGGTCAAGTTGACCTTTTGGCTGTGTTTGAAGCAAGAACGGTTATCGTCACATTCCTGCTTAACAAAGGCACAGGCTCAACCGACGGCGAATTTGTGACAGGTCAAACAGAAATGAGAGTGGCTTTTGACGGCACCTTTGCCGACCTATATATCACCGATCCAAACTCTGCAATCGGGCTTCCTTCTGTTAGAAGAGTGGGCTACACCTTTAACGGCTGGTTCACAGAGGCAGAAAACGGAACACTAGTTTCTGCAATAACAAATGTCGACACTGTTGTGGACGGCGATGTGCCACTTAATGAGCAACTCACACTCACCCTCTATGCTCACTGGAGCCAAAACGGGCTTTCTGTTACCTACGACGGCAATTCTGGCGTGATTTCTGGCACAGAACAATCAACCTATAATGGCGAAGAAGCATTCTTTGATTCTTCTTACACAATTTTGAATAATACCTCAATCAACTTCGTTAGAACTGGCTATACCTTTGCTGGCTGGTCGCTCAGTCGTGACGGAGATCCTCTCTTCACGCTTGAACAACTTTCGCCAGACGGCTATGAAATCACTTTCACCTATGCTGAAGGTTTGTATCTATACGCAGTTTGGACTGAGCATGAATATACCTTTGTGTTCGACGCAAACGACACAAGATTCCCAGGTAGTGACTCCACACTTATCGCTGGGCAATCGGCTGAAGTTGTTATTCCTTATGCAACACCATACATTTTCACACAGGTTTATAACAAAGCAGGCTATGAATTTGTGGGTTGGTCCACCGATCCAAACGCAGTTGTACCAGAACATGAAGTTGGCGACGATGTGACAAGTTACACAGCCGTAAATGGTGCAAGAATAACTTTCTACGCAATTTGGCGTGCTGTTGGCGTTGGATACTCAATTAACTATTACTATCAAAACATCGCAAGCGCAAGAAATAACTCAACTTCAAGTTTAACAGACGATTTCACTCTTCATTCTTCAGAAAAAGTTGCTCCTGAAAACGCTTATGCAGGCACAGAAATTAATTATCAAACAATCGCAAAGGCGTTTATTTCAAAAAATTCCGCATTAAAGGCAACATTAGTTAATCAAACCACCTCAACTGGCGAATTTATCGTGGCTGGTGACGGAAACTTAGAACTTAACCTTTACTTCACACGCGGAACTTATGAAGTTGCAGTCACAATCGGCACTGGAATTAACACAATTTCCATGACAAGCTCTGCAACAAGCACAGCAATCACACCAAGCGTGGTTGGAAGCATCAGCACCTTTGTGGTTTACTATGACGAAACTGTTAACCTTTCCGCAACCACACTTGCTGGCTATCACACACCAGTCTTCCGTGAAGGGCAAAGTGTGATTGCCACAAACAGTTTGCAAGTGCAATCGGATAGATATTTGACTGTTTCTGCAACAGCAGGAAATGCAAACTTCACTGTTCAAGTTTACTTGCAAGAACTTGACAAAACTTATTTAACAACACCATCGAGAACGGAAACTTTAACTGGAATCACCGGTTCTCCACTTACCGTGGAAATGTTGAGTGGCGGGGTTTCCATTAATGGAACATCCTTCTCAGAACCAGGCTTTAATTTCGATAACGACAAAACAACAGAGGAAAATGGTTCAGCGCTTAGCACAATCACCATTAACGGCGATAACTCCTTGGTTGTTGAACTTTACTTTGCAAGAGCATCTTACACCGTCACATTAAACACCTCAACTGGCATTTCCAGTGTTAGTGGTGCTGACACCTATCTCTTTGGCGAGCAAGTGACAATCGACGCCACAACTGCTGAAGGATATACTTTCACTGGCTGGGAATTAAATAACGGAACAAAACCTGATGATTTGGTTGTTGGAGCAAACAGCCCTGCAAATCAAACTTTCACAATGACAAACTCTAACTTAACACTCACAGCAACCGCTTCAATCAACGCTCACACCTTGACGATTGATGCAAACGGCGGAACGTATCCAGGCTCATCCTCGATCAATCAAAACTATGGCACGACCTATGACCTTCTCGTTCCAACCTATCGCGGATATACTTTCGCTGGTTGGGAATTGACCTCTGGCGAAGGCGAAATTGCTGGAAGTGTGGAAGAAGGTTTCACATTCACTTTTACAGACTCCGATGCCACACTCGAGGCACAATGGACAGAAAATTCATACACAATTGAATTTACTGATGTGTATAACTCTTTCAATGTCATTCGTGCAAACAAAGACGGCGTGGTTTACGAGGACGGCATTATCACAATCACATCCGAAAACAACACCGTTGAACTTCTCTTCACAGATATTCTTGTGGCTTCTTCACAAGCGGTTTCCACCATAGTTGACGGAACTGAAATCATTGGCGGAATTACAGGCGGAAGTGACCCAACAAGAACAGGATATGTTTGGGGAGTTAATTCAGTTGCAAACGACGCTGCTGTTAAACACCTTTATGTGCTTAACAATGTGACAGGTGGTTATAGACACTCAACAGGTTGGCTCGAAACTTCAAATATTAATATTTTAACAACAGAATGTTTTGCCTTTTCCGAACTTAATGGCGATAATGGTGCAACCGTTTCCATTGAGGTTCAATGGTCGCCAGTGGTTTATGATATAACACTTAACGGCAACCAAGGCACAGGCTCAACATCTGTTTCTGTCAGCCCTGCAACCACCGTTTACATTGCATATAACGACAACGCCTTCTATGGCGCAGTTTCCACAGATTTACCAGTTGAAGAAGTGACTGGAAGTGCTGTTGTTCCAACGGCAACTCGCGATGGCTACTCCTTCCTTGGCTGGTTTGTTGGAGACATTCAAATCACAAACAACGAGGGCGCGCTTCTTGCAAATGTTAGTGGCTACACCGACACAAACTCTCGCTGGATACACACAGAAAATGTCACCTTCGACGCTCATTGGTCGCAAGATAGATTTGCTATCCATTTGAACCTTAACGAAGGAACGCTCACAAACGAAAATATTTCAAACAACACCGTTTATGCACTCTTTGACTCTCAAACTCTCTATGTTGACCAAACTTCTTCCACCACGGTTAACCCTGTTGCAGAACGCACTGGCTATACCTTCCTTGGATGGAGCACAACACAAGACGATGAGGAAACAATCATCATTGATGCAAGCGGAAACTTAATTAATAACTTCACTTCCACAAGTGCCACAACTGAGGTTTATGCTTGCTGGCAAGTGAACACCTATGGCGTTATCCTTGACCTTAACACCGAGGATGCAAGCGCTGAAATTGAAAGTGATGTTCAAATTTCTGACAACACCATTTACATCACTTATGGCACACAAAACATCTATAACGCTCGCGAAAACGGCACGGCTGTTCATCCAACTGCAACACGCACTGGCTACACCTTTGTTGGTTGGTCACAAAACCCTGATGCAACTGTGCTTGCAGATTGCTTAATCGACCAAGACGGCAATATGCGTGGCAACTCCTCAATTGCAACTGAGGGAACAACTCTATATGCAGTTTGGGCAGTGCAATCTTTCTACATCACAATCGACCTCACAAACGGACACATCGACACTGAAAGTTTAACAATCACAGGTTCTGACCTTGAAGCCACACAAACCAATGTTTATCGCGTGGCATATGAGTCAAACGTGAGAATTTCCTTCAACACTCTTGCAGGCTACACCTTTGACCACTTCACAGTTTTAGATGAAGACGGCACAGAGATTAACGACCTTACAATCAACACCGTTTCAAATGGTTATGAATTTGTTATGCCAGCATATAACTTCACTTTGGTGTTCAATTCTAAGGCTAACCTTATAGGCGCAACCTTGAACCTTAATGATGAAGTTGGCGACACTAAGGCTGACGCGTTAACAACAGAACTATCTGACGGAATTTACATTGAATATGCAAGCGCAAACATCTATGCAGATAGAACAGACATCACAACCCCTGTTGGCGAGGCTATCACTGTTGTTGCAACGCGCGATGGATATAACTTCCTCGGCTGGTCGCTCAGCGGAAGCGCAACCACAGCGGACGAATGCATAATCGGCGCAGACGGAGCGCTTAAACAAAACTTCACTTCTTCCACAACCGACGGCGTCATCCTCTATGCAATTTGGGAGAAAACTGAGGTTTCCTATGAAATTAATTACTACTTTGAAAACATCTTAGACTCCAATTTCACACACGACACCGCAAGACAACCTGATGTTGTTGAAACTGGCGAGGTTGACACAGCGGTTAACTACTTAACATACGCTGTTGATATTGCTGGCTTTACATATTCAAGATACGAAACCAACAACACCAATAATCAATCAACAAATATCCGCGGAGACGGAAACCTTGTTATCAATCTTTACTACACAAGAGATCTTTTTGACCTCACAATTAACAACAATAATGGCGATGAACTCATTGTGGTTCCTGACCAAAAATTTGAAAGCACTTACACTTTAACTGAGCCAATAAACACTGGCTATAACTTCAACGGCTGGCAACTAGAAAACGGCGTGGGACAAATTGACGGCGACGAATTTACTTTCGGCGACGGAAATGCCCTTGTTTACGCTCAATGGGAGGCAAAAATCATCCTCATTAACCTCAGCGCTGGTGCTGGCGACAGTGTAAGTCGCGCCTTGTTCTATGTTCGTTATAACACAACTGAAATTTTTGAAGATGCAGAGGGGCTTACTCCAATAAGCGAACCTTTAACAGCATCAAGAGTTGGTTATAACTTCACAGGCTTCACATATAACAAAAATTTAATTATCAACCAAGCAGGTAATTTGGTGGCAAATTGGACTGTTTCTGACACAACAATCACACTTATTGCTGGGTTTACTCCTGCTAATTACACCATAACTCTTGACCAAAACTATGGAAGCGCAGAAAGCAGTGAAATTGATTACACAATTTTAACTCCAATCGACCTTCCAACATTAACTCGCGACGGCTACACCTTTAATGGTTGGAGAGTTTCTGCAAATGCAGGCGAGAATTTGGACGGAACATTCGCTTGGACATTAAATGAAACCTTTAGCGTTTCCGACGGCGTAATTCCTCAAATTCCAGCAGGTAGACATGGCAATGTGACCTTAGAGGCAATTTGGCAACTTAACGAATACACTGCCACATTCTCAACACAAACAAGCGAAGTGATAAACCCTATCACTTATGATATTACCAACCCTCTTGAACTTCCATTTGTGGAAAGAGACGGCTATAACTTCTTAGGCTGGGTGGTTGACGAAGGCGCAGAGGGCAACTGGAGCGAAGGCGACACCTATCAAATCGGCGCTTCTCCAGCAAATATGTGGGGAGATGTTTCCTTCACAGCAACTTGGGAAACTGTTGGCTACACAGCATCCTTTAACGCAGGCGAAGGTAGCGCGGTTGAGGACATTCCATTCACAATCGAATCTTCCTTCAATATGCCATCATCAACACGTTCAGGTTATGATTTAACTCTTTGGACGGTTGACGAGGGCGCAGAAGGCAACTGGGTGGCTGGCGAAACTTACACGGTCGGCGAACTTATCAGTGCTGGCAAGTGGGGAGATGTTTCCTTCACAGCAACTTGGACGGCTCAAACCTACACCGTGACCTTTGACGCACCAAACTTTATAACATATCCTTATAGCGTGACAGCAAACGGCGGAAATATAACAAGCGAGGTTGTTGCAAACGAACTTGTTGCAACCTACACTGCAAATGCTGGCGGAACAGGATTTACTGCTACCACCTCAGCAATGGAAGCAGGCGAATACGCTTGGACAATTCAAGTTCGTGCTAGTCGTGAAATATCTGGCATTTCTCTTGGCGTGGGAAGTGAAGGTGTGATGAGCGATATAACGCTTTCAACTGATTGGCAAACTTTTACATTTAACTTCACCTTAACAAGTGGAAATAATTTCACATTAACATCTTCTGCACTCGGCGAAGGCGACAATATTGAATTCAAGTGCCTTTCTATCCAACAAATTTCTGAAATGACAGCGGACAATGCGATTGGAAATATAACTGTCACATATAATGAGGCGTATGGCACTCTTCCAACTCCAACACGCACTGGATATACCTTTGCAGGTTGGTATTTGGAGGAAACTTATGGCACACCTATCACAGCAACTTCAACCGTCACAACAACTGGCGATCACACCTTGTATTCTCGCTGGACGGCAACACCATACACAATCACCTATGTTGACGGCGACAGCGAAACAGAAGAAGGCTATGACATCACAACTCCTGTTCAACTTGAAGCACCAGAAAAAGTGGGCTACACATTCATGGGCTGGCAAGTTGAGGCAAATGCAGGTCAATACGCAGACGGAACATATGCTTGGAATGCTGGCGATGTTCTTAATGGCTCGCTTGGCACAGGCTTAATTGGCGATGTTAGATTAATTGCCGAATGGCAAGCAAACACAGTTCGCGTCACCTTGAACACCAACGACTCCACCGGCACGCGTGACGATGAAACAGTCCTTCCAAACGGCGGAATTGTTTACATCACATATGACGAAACAACAATCTATTCAAATAGAACTGGCGAGACTTATCCATACACACCAGCTGGCGAAAAATTGAACCCAACCTTAACACGCTTTGGTTATAACTTCATGGGCTGGAGCACAACTCAAGACGGTGCAAACATTGTGATTAACTCGGCAGGCGAACTCACTGCTCCTTGGACGGCAAGCGGAACAGACGGACAGACCTTATATGCTGTTTGGGAAGCAAAGGTTATCACTCTTAACTTAACAGGCGATGCAAGCACAACTGTTAACGACAGTGAAGTGTTCATCGAATTTGACGGCACAACTTTCTATGCTGACTATGACGGCGAAAACTTGACCAACGAAATTGTGCCAATGGCAAATAAAGACGGCTATATTTTCAGCGGATTTATAATGGCGGGTGGCACACTTGTTATCAACAACCACGGCGCAGTGGTAAATCGTTGGAACTATACCGACACTGAAACAGATTTAACCGCAACCTTTAATGCCGACACCTACACAATCACTTTTGTTGACGATGATGATGACTCCACTGAGCTTGGCTCTGTTAACTACATCACCGACAGCACTGTTAACTTACTGCAACCAACTCGCGACGGCTACACCTTAAGTGGCTGGAGAGTTGTTGCAAGTGTTGGACAAATAGACGAAGAAACATACGCATGGACTGCGGATGAGTTTATCCAAACCTTCTTAAACTTCTCAACTGTTGGAAGATTTGGCGATGTCACCTTGGAAGCAGTTTGGGCTAATAATGAATACACCATTATTTACGATGCAAATGTTTCTGGGCTTATCAATCCTGAAACTCTTGGCGGTTCAACACCTTCCACTCTTGCACACTTCGACCAACAAGTGACAATCGCAAACAACGGCTATACGATTGACGGATATAAATTCCTTTCATGGAACACACAACGCGATGGACTTGGAACACCACTCGAAGAAGGGAAACAAGGAGTGTTCAACTTCACAAATGAAGTGAATGGAACTTACACACTTTATGCTCAATGGCAAATTCAATCCTACACCTTAACTCTTGAAATTGAAACGGCTGGAATTGACAGCGTTTCTGCAAGAGGCGAAGGCGTGACAGATAACAAAGATGGCACATACACTGTGGTTTATGGCTCTCAAGTGACATTAACGGCGAATGTGAAAAAAGGCTACACCTTCTCAATGTGGCGTGCAACCAGTGGAACGATTGCTGGAAGTGTTCTCACAATGCCAGCAGTTAGCACCACCGTTTATGCAAGTGCAACTCCACAACAATTTGCAGTTTCCTATCAAGGCAACGAAGGAACAATCTATAACGGAACAAATTGGGTTTCCACTTACAGTGTTAGCGTGGACTTTAACGCAACAATCACATTATTAGATGAAACAAGCGTTCAAAGAACAGGCTACACCTTCACTGGCTGGAACACAGAAGTAAACGGCACAGGAACTTTCTATGCTGGTGGTGCAACTTACACACATCAAACAACAGGAGTGCAAAACCTTTACGCTCAATGGACGCCAAATACCTATGTTGTCAACTTTGACGCACCTAACTATATCACTTACCCATATGTTGTGACAGCAAACGGCGGAAATGTGACAAGCAAGGTTGTTGCAAACGAACTTGTTGCAACCTACACCGCTGGCGACAATGCAACAGGTTTCACAATTTCCACCACATCACTTGACGCTGGTAGATATGCTTGGACAGTGGAAATTCGTGCAAGCAAGGAGTTAACTTTAACCACACTTGGCATTGCAAGTGAAGGAACTTTAAAAATTTCAACAGACTGGCAAACCTTTGTTCTTACATTTGATTTAACAAGTGGAAATAACTTCGAATTAACCACAAGCGAACTTGCAAGTGGCGACTATGTTGAATTTAAAAATCTTGCCGTTCAGAAAGTTTCGGAAATCAACTCCGACACCGCTCTTGGCAATTTAACAGTCACATACGCGGGAACTTATGAAAATCTTCCAACTCCAACGCGCACTGGCTACACCTTCCTTGGCTGGAACACCCTTCCACAAGAGGAAGTTGTGCTTGGAGAGTGGCAAGGAAGTGACACTCAAATCAACTCCAACTCCACAGTTTCAATTGCACAAAATCACACGCTATACTCATGGTGGAGTTATAATCAATACACAATTAACTATGATTCAAACGATGCTAACTACTATGGCACAGCAACAGGTTCAACTGCAAGCACAAGCGCATACTATGATAACTCTGTTCAATTAAGTGCTTGTGGCTTTAACCGTGACGGCTACACCTTTAGAGGTTGGACGCTTGACGCAGAGGGCAAAGGCACACTTTACACCGCGGGACAACAAGATGTGTTCAACTTTGTGGCTTCTGGTTCTGTCACACTCTACGCTCAATGGACACCAATCACATACCACATCATTGTTAGAGACTCCGACACAGAGAGCCCTGCAACTGAAATTCAAATTGATGCTCCATTTGCAAGCACTTTAAGCGAACACATTTTAACCGATGTTTCAGCCTACACCAAAGACGGCTGGACGCTTAACGGTTTCTTTGTGACAAATGATAGCGTGATTTCAGGCACAAGTTTGATAACGGCACAAGGCTATCTTAATATGGATGTTGCTGGAATTACTGATAACGGAATGTTCATTCATGTTGGCGATGTTGTTGTGACGGCAGTTTACACACCAAATCCATACACAGTTGTGTTCAACGGCAACGCTCGTCCTGACGACACAAGCACACCTGCCCCACTGTTTGACAACGGCACAAGCACCGAAACAAAAACTGTATATCACGACTCCACTTACGGACAAGACGGCTTCTGGCCAACACCATCTTACAGCGGTTATTACTTCTATGGCTATTCAGTTAGAAATGATTACACAATCATCGCTGTTGAAGTGTTCCTTAAAGAATATAGAAATTTCCAAGCGGAAGATATTACTGATGAATATATCTTAAACTATGAAACGGGTGGCGAAGGCGAAGATTCAGTTTTGAAATTTGTTTATCTAAAGAATGAGGCAGACACCAATGCAACAGAAATATCCGATGTTCTTTACACAACAGCAGAAAGAGAAAATGACTTCATTGAAGCCACCGACATTGTTGACGACTCATATGTGGGCGAGGATGAAACCATCAACCTCTATGCTATGTGGCTTGGAAGAAATGATATCGAGTATACAGTTTACTACTTACTTGAAGATATCACTTTGGATAGTGAAGCGACAGTCTTCCCAGAAAGACCAGCGGACGGCGGTTATCCAACAGTTGAGGAACTTCCAAAAGAGGGCGAGAACCTTCAATACACTTACACCGATGAAACAGAAATTACTTCTTCTTTCACAGTGGAAAGAATTGAACATTTTGACAACGCACTCACGGCTGACTTTGTTATCAACTATTTGCAAAAATATCCATACACAGGTTTCGACTATGTGACTTACGAATATGTTGATGATGTGATGAGCGGTGATAATAACACAATCATCTTCGCGTTCTACACTCGTCAAGCATACACGCTTAACCTTGAAATGCAAACAGGAATTGAAAGCGTTTCAGCAAGTGGCGAGGGCGTGACAGGTTCTAACGGCGTTTACAGCGTGAAATACGGCTCTTCTGTCACACTTAACGCTGTTGCAGAAATTGGTTATAACTTTGGAAATGACGCAGTTAACTCTTGGGTTCAAAATTCTTCCGACTTAGGCACGGTTTCCATTTCCAACAATGTTTATGGCACATCTGACAATCTTAACACCATCACCAACACTTTCAATATGAATGTGACAAGCGAGGTTAACTTGTCGATTAAGGCAATTCCTGACACTGACACGGCTTATGTTGTTCAATACTTCTTTGAAGATGTCAATCACGCAGGCTCATTCGTTCAAAGACTAGAACATCCAGATGTGGACGAAACTGGCACAACCGATGAGGATATCGCGCTTAGCACATATTCAATCTCTATCGCAGGCTTTAGTTATGCTTACTACACATCCTCTTCCACAACCGACACCGATGTTCGCGACGGTTCACTTAACATCGACGGCGACGGCTCAAGAGTGATTAAACTTTACTACACTCTTGCCACCAACATCACCTTCGGTTTTGCAACCGACTGGCCAAACGGACAAAGCACAATGAGCGTGACCGTGGCTGGAGATGTTTCTGAAAGCCTTATGAATGTTGGTGTGAAGTTTGAACAAACTGTTCAAGTTTCCATAACAATTAAAGAGGGCTACACCTTAACTGGCTTAACTTCCTCTAACCCATCCATTATGGCAAATGTTGCGGTTGGTGATATGGGAGAAAATAACGGAACTTACACCTATTCTTTCTTAATGCCAAGCGAATCCTTCACATACACTGCAAACATCACAAGAAACACCGACACATCGTTTAATGTGGTTTACCTATTTGAAAACCTTGAAAACGACGAGGGAACTCTTGGAAATGATAAATACTCCACAATGCCAAATCATCCTGGTGTAACTGGTGAAGGCACAACCGAAGCGGAAATCACAAGAGAACTTCTTGAAAGCCAAGCCTTAATTCCAACTGAACCTGGTTTTGCCATCTCCAATGTGGGTGCAATCACAGTTTCGGACGGCACAGAAAACTTTAACCCAGTTTACATCGACGGTGCTGGAAATTCCACGGTTTATGTTTACTTCACTCGCCTTGAATATACCGTCACAATCAACTATGTTTACGGCGATAATTCCGACTTTGCTGGAACCACAAGAGAAAGCAAAGTGTTTGAAAATGTTCGCCACGGCGCAAGCGTGAACGATGTTGCAAGCCCAAAATATAACGGTTATGCACTTGTTGAATCTAACCAAAACACAATCTCCGTCACAGTTAACGCAGACGATGTTGTGGTTAATGTGGCATATAACCCAATTTCCTACATCATCACCTATGAATACGACGGCGGGAGCGTAACCACAGAGGGAACAACATCATATAACATTGAAGATGTCATCACTCTTCCAAAATTAGAGAAAGAGGGCTGGAACTTCTTATACTTTGAAGTTTCTGAAATCGACGAAACCACCAACTTTGTTATGAACGAACACTTCCAAGAAGCAACAATTCCTGCTGGAAAATACGGCGATGTTGAATTCACTGCAATTTGGAGTGCAAACGAATTTGGCGTTTCCTTCAACCTCACACACTTAACATATTCGGCAGACTCCTTAACAGCAACAAGCGGTGTGCCATACACGGCAACCTTGATTGCAGATGAGGGATATGCTCTTCCAACTTCCGTTCAAGTTTCCATTAACGGAGAAATTGTGGAAAGTGGATATAGCTACACCGACGGCGTTATCACAATCTCTGGCAATGCAGTTGTTGGCAACATCATAATAACTGCATCTGGCACGCCAGAACGCTTTATGGTGACCTTGAACCTTAACGATGCAAGACTTACCCATGGTTCAACAAATGCAAGCGTTAGCCTTGAGGGTGTTCAAGTTAACGAAAACGGCGAAATTGAACTTTGGGCTGTTTATGACGGTAACTATTCCACGCTTTACACAACAGAGGATGGAAACACAAGCGTTAGCCTTGCAGACTTCACCTCTGAAAATGTGACAAGAATGGGATATAACTTCAGTGCAAGATGGTTCATGACAGACCTCTATGCTGATGCAAGCACAGCAACAGCACAAGAAGTGACTGCAAACACCACCTTTGCAAATGCCAATAACTCGACAAATCTTTATGCTTATTGGACAACAAAGATCATCACTGTTAACTTAACGCTCGACTCTAGTCATACGGACGGAGAGTTAACACATCAAACTGTTTACGTTAAATTTGACCAAACAGGAATTTACTCCGATGAAAGTGCCACACTCACTTGCGCACCAAGTGCAAGAGACTATGGCTACACATTTGAAGGCTTCTATCTTGGCGATGAAGAAGTGATTTCTGAAAATGGAGCACTTGTAAGCGCTTGGACAAGAGGCGACACAACGGAAACTTTAACAACAAGTTTCACTGCAACTCCATACACAATCACTTATTCAGCAGGTGGAATTAGCGGTGTCACACTTCCAACTCCAAACGAAGTGGAATACACCATCGAGTCTAACTTCACACTTCAAAGTGCAACTCGCGACGGACGCACCTTTGCTGGTTGGACAACAAGTGAAAATGTTGGCGAACTTGCTGACAGATACAGTTGGGTGGCAGGCGAAACTTACACAACCGACACCAATGTTAATGGCAAGTATGGCAATGTCACACTTGTGGCAACTTGGACGGCAACTTCATACTATATAACCTATGACCTTGACGGCGGAGAATTTACTGGCGAAGAGACCTTAACTCAAGAATACAACATCGACTCAACCTCCACAATCTATCCATCCACTTCTATGCAAAAACAAGGATACATCTTTGTTAACTTTGTTGTGACAAGTGAAACGGATGGCTCATGGACGCAAAATGCCACTATCGACGCAGGCTCAACCTTGAATGGCAAGTGGGGAAATGCCACACTTAGAGCAGTTTGGCAGGCTCTTCCAAACAATGTCACAATTAATGTGGCAAATACAACTCCAACCTATGACCAAGGTCAAACCGTGCTTAGCGGAAACGCATATTCAGCAACAATCACTGCAAACGCTGGATATACTCTACCTACGGCCATCACAGTTCAAGTGGGCGAACAAACACTCACTGAGGGTGATGAGGGCACAGGGCAATATTCTTATAACGAAACAACAGGCGAAATTGAAATTTATGAAGGCGTAATCAACGGCGCAGTTTCCATCACAGGAAGCGCAACGCCAAACACCTATAACGCAAACATCACTGGTGTTAACGCAACTGTCAGTGTTGACAACTTATCCTTCACAACTTCAATCACACATCCAGTCACAACTGGCGTATCCTTCACAGTTTATGCAAGACCAAACGCTGGCTATGGCGAAAATGACCAAATCTCCTTCCAAGCAAATGGCGCAAGCGTCAGTGCAACGGAAGAGGATAATGGAACTTACTATGTGACAGTTTCTAACTTCACCGATGAGTTCTCATTAACAGTGACTGCAACACCTAACCAAAACGATGTTATCTTCGATTTAACCAACCTTAAACAAGACAGCGGAAGTTTGACGGTTAATAGTGGCGCTTCTTACACGGCAAGAATTAGTGCAGAGGATGGCTACTCCATTCCAACCACAATTGAAGTGTATAACGGCGAAACCTTGCTCACAGCGGGCGAAGGCGGACAATACACATATAACTCTGCAACTGGCGAAATCACCATCAACGCAGGTGTTATCACTGATGATGTTACAGTTGTGGCAAGTGGCGTTGCTTTAAGATTCAGCGTCAACTTCAACATTAACGACAGCACAAGCGGAAACGGCACAACCGAGGTTCTCAGCGTTGTTGTTAATGGCAGCAACTTGACAATTCAAAATGATGTTATCACACTTTGGATAACCTATGGCACAAACTATGGCACACTTTACTTAGCACAATCTGGCGACACCTCCTTCTCGCTCAGTGCTTTGACAAGTGCTATAACTCGCCTTGGCTACACACTTGACGGCTGGTATCTTAACCCATTCAGCCTTGGAACAACTCCAAGTGGCGAGGAAATCACAGACAGCACAACCTTTGCAAATGCTAACAATTCAACAATTCTTTATGCTTACTGGACAAGAAATCCGAGAACTCAATATGTTGTTAACCACTATCAAATGAATTTGGATGGCAACTATGATGATGATCCAACTGAAACCGAAACTCTTTACGGCGAAACCGACAGCGAAATCTCGCCAGAAAGAAAAGTTTATGAAGGTTTCACAGCACCAGTTGCCCAAACCGAAACAATTAATGCAGACGGCACAACAGTTATCGACTACTACTACACAAGAAACTATCACATCTTAACTTTAACAGGTGAAACAGGCGTGGCAACAGTTTCTGCAAATGTTGCTCACACTGTTCAAGGCGACTTTGAAGATGATGTTCTAAGTCAAGGACAATATCGCGTTTACTATGGCGACACTGTCACAATCGACGCAACTGCAAGCATTGGCTATGTGTTTAAAGGACAGTGGCAAAAGACAAGTGAATATTCTCCTAACTTAACCGACAGCACAGGAACAGCAAAGACCTTTACAATGGTTGATTATGCAGTTTCCTATGAAGCACTTGTTGATGAAGACACCGTGACAATCACACTTAACGGAAACGGCGGAACATTCACAAATAGTGAGGAAACCACAACCGTTGAAATCACATACCTATCTAACTATGGCACACTTGAAACACCAACTCGTCAAGGCTTCACCTTTGGCGGATGGTTCACACAAGACCTTGAGGATGATGCAGACATTTCCACACTTACACCTGTCACATCGCAAACTCAAGTGACAAATCCAGAAGCACACACCTTATTTGCTTATTGGACAACAAATGTTCACACCTTCACGGTTAGATACTTATATGCTGACGGACAAACAGCAAGTGAAGAATATTCTGAAAATATCAATTTTGGCGAAACTTGGACTGTTCCTGAAAGACCACTTACTGGCTATAACTACACAGTTAACTCGGGCGACTACGGCAATGCAACAACAGGTTCAATGCCAGATGACGACTTACTTGTTATTGTCACATACACAGCAAAGACATATAACATCATTCTTCACTCCAACTATCCAGAAGGATATGACGATGAAGAAAATGTGACCTTAACTGCAACATATAACCAGCCATTCTCAGTCACCACAATCTCGAACTTAGGTTGGGGTGTTGATGGATATGGCTTCAGCGGTTGGTATCAATCAGCAGAAGGAACTGGCGATGACGGCTGGCGCGACGGCTACACAATCGACAGATGGACAAATGATTTAACAGAGGATATGAACCTCTATGCAAGATGGAGTGCAAACACTGGGCTATCCTATCATGTTGACATCTATCTTATGGACACCGACGGGCAATACAGCTCATCTTACTCAGATTCATTCCCACGCGCAGATGCAACCACAGATGTTCCATTGACATTCACTTATAATGCAACTTCTGCAACTGTTAATGGCACACCATATAACTACACAGGCTTCACATTCGACACTTCTCGTTTGCCAGCAGATGAAATCATCGTGGCAACAGACGGCTCAACAAGAGTTGCTCTCTATTTTGCTAGAATTGAGTTTACATTGACCATTAATGCAGGTGAAGGAATAACCTCTGTTTCTCCAACAGGAACAAAAACCTACTATTATGGCGAAGAAGTGGAAATCAGCGCAGTTGTTGCAAGCGGATATAGATGGACAGGTTTTGTTGTGGCTGACTCCTCAACAACTCCTGGTGGCTTAACACAAGGCGCACTTGGCGAAACCACTCAAACAATCACAATGGGCAATGGCAACACCATTCTTAATGCCACCGCTGTTAAAGATACCTTCACTCTTTACTTCGAGTTAAATGGCGGAACCTATCCAGGCTCTGTTCAAACAGACGAACAAGGCAGAATTTATGTGACAGGCGAATATCAATCGACCTATACATTGCTCACGCCAACTAAGACAGGCTATAACTTCCTTGGTTGGACTCTTCAAGAGGGTAGTGTTGGTTCGCTTAGTGACACCACTTTCACCTTTGGCGCAGGAAATGCTACCGCAGTTGCTAACTGGGAAGCAGATAGATATCAAGTGACACTTAACCTTAACGATTTCTATAATGAAAACGGCTCAACAACAGCAAGAACAATTGTCACAACAAGAAACGATAATCCAGAAGGCACAAGTGGAACAAGCCTAACCTTAGATAATGGCACAATCACACTTTACATCGACTTTAATTCTAATTATTCACATCTCTACATCTCAGAAGATAGCGATGAATATGTTTCTATCAACGACTTTAGCAATGTCACCTTACTTAGAAATGGCTACACATTTGTTAACTTCACTCTTGGCGAAGATGTTATCACAAACGGCACAACCTTTAACACCGACGGTAATGTGGAACTTGTTGCTAATTGGACGGCTACCTCTTACACCTTAACAGTGAATGCAAGTGTTGCTGGAAAGGCAACGATTGAAGTTAGTGGTTTAGGCGTGACCGACAACGAAAACGGCACCTATAGTGTTGTGTTCGACAGCGCCGTTACAGTTAACACCATAGTTTCCGATGGCTACACATTCATAAGATACGCAAATGGAGATGTTCAACTTTCCACAAACAATCCATACACATTTAACTACACAACTCCATCGGCACTCACCGTCACAAGCGTGATTTCAGCAAATGTATACACAATTCACTATAACGCTAACGGCGGTAGCGGTCCATCCGACACCACAACAGCGCGCTATGACGAAAAAACAACAATTTCAAACGGCTCAGGCTTCACACGCACAGGCTATGACTTTGCTGGTTGGACAATCACAATTGGCGAACAAGTTTACACCACAACAAGTGTAGAAAACGAAAATGCCATCACCGAAACAGGACTTTATGTTCTTCCAGACGGCACTCACAGAGCGTTCAATCTTGCAACCACTGGCAATGTCACCTTGAACGCGGTTTGGACGGCAAGAACCTATAACGTCACCTTTGATGAACGCGACGGAAGCGAAATCACAGATATCTCTGGTGCAACTTACGACACAGCAGCTGCCATCAGCGGAACATCCACAAAACAAGGCTACACCTTTGGTGGATTTGCTTTAGCTGAAGGCGCAACTTCCTCAATTGTGGAAGAAATCACAGATATCACAGGCTATGACACATTAAGCGAATATCTTGTTGCAAACAGAACAAGAGGAATTTACCTATATGCAGGCACTTACTATGTGTTCAACCTTTCTTCAGAAAATAACGCAACAGTTCCTGTTTATGTGATTTGGACTCCAGCATCCTCTTCCTACACAGTAAATTACTACCTTGAAACTGTGGACGGAAGATTCGTGCTTGACACAAGCGAGGAAATCACCACCGAATTTGGCGAAGAATTCGCAACGTATTCTAGGACAATAAGCGAAGGAATTCTTTCCGATCAATTTGTCACCATCGATCAGTCTGTTTCTTACACAGGATTTAGACTTAACCTTCTTCATGAGGGAACGGTGACAAATGGCAATGTTTTAGGCGACGGCTCGTTAACGCTTAGCCTCTACTATGAAAGACTTACCTATTCAATCGATATGCTCTATAACGAAGCAGGTGTTCAAAATGTTGAAATTACACAAGAATATGCCACCGACAATGTTATGAAGTATAACGAAGAAATCACAATTTCAACCACCATGAACGCTGGGTATACTTTCACAAATTACGCAGTGACCGCCGGCGAAGCAGTGGCTTCTAACCCATGGATATTTAACATCACAGAAAACATGGAAATCACAATTAACTATTCCGCAGGCGAATTTAGTTATCAAGTTCTCTTCAGATTTGAAACGCTTGAAGGCGGAAGCTATGTGGAAGATGAAAATTATAAAAATGTCACACTTTATGGCGAAGTTGGACACACGATTGATTACAGCGACTTACAAGCAACCATAAACGGCAACACGCCTGCTGGCTTTACCTATGCTTCCTTTGAAGAAGGCAAAGTTATCACTGCAGACAACAAGCAAACCGTGACAGTTAACTTTGATAGACGCGACGACATCAAACTTACCTTATCACTCACAACTGGCGTGGCATCAATCTCGGCAGTGGCAGGAGACACGGCAGGAAGTGCGGTTCAACTTTCCACCACTTCAGAAAATATGTTTGTTTACAATGTTCGTTTTGGAAGCGAAGTGACAATTTCTTACACACTTAGCGAAGGATATCAATTTGCTGAATTTGAAACTAACATTGAAGACTTGCTTTCAAACATCACTGGCGGAGGCGTTGGTGAATTGTCTGGCGGAGCAACAATTGCCGAAATGCCAGCAGAAAATGTTGACATTCAAGTTAATGTCACTCCACTTCTTGTGAACTTCGACATCACATATATGTTTGAAACCTTTGTGGACGGCAAATTCACAATCACTGGCTCAACTGTTCAACGCAAAGGCTATGCTGGAAGCACAATCTTCGATTTAACAGACTACAGCCTCGACCAATTCCCAGGATTCACTTTCACAGACTTCACAAATGCTGACGGAACAAATGCAGTTGTCATTGCAGGCGACGGCTCAACCGATGTTATTGCTCGCTTTGAAAGAAACGATGTATTAGTTCAAGTTGTTCGCGCAGAGGGAGTTGAAAGTGTGACACTTACAGCAAGTGAATACACCTTCACACAAACCTTTGATGCAAACAGTGAAAATAATTCAGTTAACATCAAGTATGGCGCAAAAGTTATCATCACATCCACTCCAGCAAATGGCTATGACAGCGTTTCCTATTCTGGAATTAGCACTGATGTTGACGAAAACAGCGCAACTTACTTCACAGTTCCAGCTGATAACTTCACTTTGACGGCAACTGGCAATCCTCACACATATATAATCACTTTCAACGGCAACGGCGGAACAACAGATGGCACAACAAACTCTTACACACAGAATGCTGTTTTCAACACAAATGTTGTGCTTGAAAACAACAGATTCAACAACCCTGGATATTACTTCCGTGGATGGGCAACAGATGAAACCCTTGGTGCAGAAAGCGTGGAAGACAGAGTTGTTTACGCAGACGGCGACACAATCAGCCCTTATGCATTCACAGAGGATTTAACCTTGTATGCAGTTTGGCTCAACAACACCTACACCATCACTTATAATGGTAACGGCGGTGCTATCCCACAAGAAGAGGGCGACGATTTAACAACCTATCCTCATGGCACAAATGTTGAATATGACGAAACAGTCACACTTCTTGCCATCGACGAAATCGGCTTTGTTCGCACTGGCTACACCTTTGTTGGTTGGGCAAGAAATGCCGAGGGAACAGACACCACAGGCTTAACAAGAGGCGATGATGGCACATGGACTGCAACACGCTTAACCACAACAGCAGGTCAAAATGTTCCTATCTATGCAATTTGGGAAGAGCACACCTACACACTTATCTACAACAGTAACTACACTTCCTATAACGGCACTGAAGATGTCACCTACACCTACTCCACAGAAGTTGGATATGACGACCTTATCACAGCACTTTATCATGACGACGAAAATCTTAACTTCGCTCTTGCTGGCTACACCTTCCACAGCTGGAACACAGCACCAACTGGCGATTTAAGAGAAATTGCAGAAAATGAACAAATGCAATACTTAACAGAACAAGACGGTGGAACAGTCACACTCTATGCAATCTGGACGGCTAACACCTACACTGTTGTGTTTAACAATAACGGCGGAAATGGTCAGATGAATAATTTGGAAGTTAAATATGACGAAGCGAAAGCGCTTCCAAACAATTCGTTTGAACGCACAAACTATAACTTTGCTGGCTGGACAACACAAAATGGTGGCACAGTAAGCGAAGCGCAAGTGGTTTCCAGCACGGATGAAATCACCGAAAGAGGAATCTATCTTGTTGGTTCAACTTACTATGTTTATAACCTCACAACAGAAAGTGAAAACATCACTCTCTATGCTGTATGGTCGGCTCAAGAATTCACAATTTCCTATAACGCTAATGGCGGAACTTTCCGTGAAGACTTGTCGCTTTCGCCAGAAGGCTTATATCTCTTCTCCTACACAGTTGAAGATGAGGTGACCTTCTTAACAGGCGCTGACATCACTTACTACGGAAGAACACTTGTTGGCTTCACAATCACAGGCACCAACCACAACTGGCACACCTATATTTCAGGCGACATCACTTTGAGTGATACCACAGGAATTGGACCTGGCGCATATGGCAATGTGACGCTCACAGCGCAATGGCAAGCAAATCCATACACCTTAACAATCAAATATGTTTATGGCAAAAATGGCACGGAACTCGACGGCACTGAGGCTTATGAAACTCACACAGAACAAGTTATTTTTGGCGAAACCTTCAATGTTCAATCTCCATCAATCACTGGCTATCAAGCAGGCCAAATCAGCGTTTCTGGAACAATGAACAGTGAGGACGGAATCACTGTGACTGTTACCTACACCGCTCGCACATTCACTCTTACCTACGACTATATGGATGAGGGTGGCTCGTCAACAGCAGTTAAGTTTGACTATGACAATGTGACCGTCACCTACGACTTAACTTATGGCAACGCAACGGCTGAGGATGTTGGAGAGGTTGGTTTAGGCAAACCAAATCGCCAGGGTTATACCTTTGCTGGCTGGTGGACAAGCGAAACTTATCAAAACGGCACAGAGATAACAAACTCCGACACCGTGAAGATAACTTCAAACATCACAATCTATGCTCGTTGGACGCCAAATCAAACGGCATACACAATAACCTATCTCTTTGAAAGCCTTGATTCATCAACCATATATGAACCAAATGCGACCTATGGAAACATCACAGATGTGACAGCAGAAACAGACTCGCAAATCACTGATGAAATGGTTAGAGCAATCACTGCTGAGCGTTATCCAAACATCGTTGGCTTCACATATAGTTATGCTGAAACGGCAACTGTAAACGCTGACGGCTCCACAGTTATCACTGTTTACATGACAAGAGATTACAACACCTTAACCTTAACATTTGATGAAGGTATCGACTCCTTCACCGCAAGCATTGCAAGCGAAAACATCGCTGAAGGGCAACAAGCAACCTTCTATTTGAGGTCAACTGGCGATAACACATACAGCGTACGTTTCGGCGCAGTTGTCACACTCGACTATGAGATTTCAAATGCTGGTTATGAATTTGGCGAATATTCAACAACAAGCGCAATATCCATCGACGCTGACACCTTCACAATGATTGATGAAAATGTTTCCATTAGGGCAACTGTGAATGCAAGAGAGTTCACAATCACATATCACAGAAACTATGATGCTGACGACATAGAAACCACAACACAAACAGGCTTCTACAACACAACTCTTAACCTTCTTGGAGATGACACTTTCACTCGCGAAGGATATGACTTCTTAGGCTGGGCAACAACAAGAGAACAAGCAGAAGAGGGTAAATATTCGTATGCTGGAAACGCACCTTACACAATGACTGAATATGCTCCTGGCTTTGACCTTTATGCAGTTTGGTCAGCAGACGCACTCACATTTGTTGTTCATTATGACAGAGGTATCAATGGCGACGAAATCGTGCTTAGAGTTAACGGCTCTGTTAGAGATGTTGACACAATTTCAAGGCTTAACTATGACGACGCGATTGAAATCGACCTCACAAATGCTGTTATGCCTGGCTATAATTTTGCAGGTGTTACAAGCACTGGCACAGCAGTGACAAACGACACTGGAACACTTATCTATCGCATAGACGCACTTAATGAAAACACCGAGATTAACATCACAACAACTCCAAAGACTGATGCTCAAATCTTAGTGATTTACGCACAAAGAAATGTTGAGGACACAGCCTATGTGGAAGTTGAAAGAACAATTTTAGACGGCGCAGAAACTGGACACATCATCGACCCTGACTACATCATTCAACTTGAGCGCGCAAATGACGGAGTTGTTTCCTATAACGGTTTCCAACGCTCTTCCATTTCCGACAGTTTAACTGGTGGCTCTGCAACCTTTGAAGTTATCTACAACAACAATATTGCAGAAAGCGAAGAGGGCACCTATTCCACAGTTTATGTGCTTTACAACAGATTCCACTATAACTTAACACTTCAATCTGCTGGCGACACAGAAGGACTTGACGGCGAACTCACAGCAAACGGTGTTGTTGAAGGAAGCGTTATCAATCTTGGCACATACTACTCAGTTCTTTATGGCGCTGAGGTAAGGCTTAACATCACGCTTCAAGAAGGTTATCATATTGAATCCTTCACAATCACAGCAACACGCACAACCAACACTGGCATTGCAAATGCCTATGCTGGACTTGATGGCGATTCAATTGAACTCACCTTTAACAGTGAAGATAACGGCTATTATATCGGCGATGTTAGATTGTTCACCTTGACGGCTGATGCCGAAAACGGCGGATATCTTCTGACCTCTATGCCAGACTTTGACTTAGACATCACAGTGAACATTGAAGTTAACACCTTTGAAGTTTACTACTATAACTTCTATAATGACGAAGTTCAAGCAACAAGTGGGCCAGAAACGGCAACTTATGGGCAAGAATACACAATTAAATATATTAGCAATTTCGATGGCTGGAACCTTGAGGGATATGAGTTCTTAGGTTGGGCAACAAGCGAAGAAGATGCACTAATTAAGCGCGTAACTTATAGCTATGCTGATGAAAACGACATCACAATCACCTTTGGTAATGCTCCACTTAACCTCTATGCAGTTTGGTCGGCAGGCAATTCAACCTACACCGTTCAATACTACACACAATCAATTGTTGACGGCGAGCTCACATACTCGCTCAGCGAAACCGATGAAGATCTATCTTACACAACCGACGCAGTTGTCACAATCGATGGCAATAAGTATCTTGAAACTGGATATGTTCTTAACACAGGAGCTTCCACTCTTTCAGGTCAAGTGACAGCAGACGGCACGCTTGTTTTGAAAGTTTACTATGACCTTAACTACTTCACACTCACAATAATCGGCGACACACACTTCTCACAAATCAGTGCAACTGGCGCGTTTATGAGAAGCGGAAACTTTGAAGACAATACTTTCACAGCCGAAGTGCTTTACACCTCATCGGTGACAATCGGCACTCCACAAATGGTTATCGGCTATGAATTCGACTCTTGGACATCGTCAGATGTGACATTAACGGCTAACTCCTTCACAATGCCTGCTGGCAATGTGACCGTGAACGGCACTTCAAAGGCTAGGACTTTCACAATCACATTTGAAGGCAATGGCGGAACAGCTGAAGGCGACGGAGCAACAACATCCTACACTCAAACCTTTGAGTATCTTGAGACAGCAAACCTTACGGCTAACAGATTTATCAATGCTGGCTACACCTTCTCTAACTGGACAATAACAATAAATGAAGTTCCAGAAGAATTTGATAATGGCGATTCGTTCACCTTTAACTATCTTGAAAATCTGACCGCAGTTGCAAACTGGACTGCAAACACCAACACAGAGTTCACAATTGTTGTTAGCGTTCAAGATAAAGACGGCACAACAAACGAAAAAGAAATCACTTTGACTGGCACAACTGGCGAAGAGATAACCGAAGAGGATGCACTTGACGCTTTGATTGAAGCGCTTCAAGACACCTCAATCGGCGACCAAATTGAAAACGAACATCTTGGCTTCACCTTTGGTGGATTTGGTGAACAAGACCTCACAATCAACGGAGACGGCTCAACAGAAATCACCGTGTCCTTCACAAGAAACACAATTTCATATAACTTTGAAATTGGCACAGGGGTAGATAGAATTGAAGTTTCCTACACTTCAGCTGACGACTTCTCAACGCAACAATTCACATATTCTGGCGAAGGCGAAAACAGTATTGAAACCGTGTTTGGCACAGATATCACAATCACTGCTTACTTTGCAGATGGCTATGTGTTCGGTGCGTTCACAGAAGAAGATAGCGATTCTATCATTAACACTTGGACAGAGGAAGATATTGACGCAAACACCTTAACCACCAATAGTGGCACAGAAAGCGGACATACCTTCACTGTGGAAAGTGAAACAGATGTTTATAAGGTTATCTATCACGACAACTTCAAAGAAACAGATGCAACAAACGACTCGCAAGAAGTTCATTATCTTGCATCCTTCTCGCTCACAGCAGTTTCAAGGCTCTTCACACACACTGGCTACACCTTCACTGGCTGGGCATTAGAGGCAGAAGGCGAAGTTGAATATGCGGATATGGCAGACATTCCTGCATACACTTGGACAGAGGACCTCAACCTCTATGCAGTTTGGTCGGCTAATTCCTACACCATCAACTTCTCTTCACCAAACTCTCCAGAAAGCGAGTCTATGGACCCAATTCCAACAAGATATGATGTTCTCACAGAGCTTACCGAAAACATCTTCACTCGCGAGGGATATTACTTTGTTGGCTGGGCATTATCGTCTGGTGGCGAGAGTGTTGTTCAAACCGTGGCAACAGTAAGCGAAATCAATCTCGACACAGACAGCGGAGTCTTCTATGTTGAAGATGAACAAACCTATTATGCTTATAACCTTACAAGTGATGTTGACGGAAACGAAACACTCTATCCTGTTTGGGAAACCGTTTACTATAACATCGTGCTTCACGCAAACGAAGACGACACAATAACTCCTGTTAGACTTGAACATATTGCATACGAAGAGATATACACAATTCCAGCATTCACCGATTCAAGATTCACCGACTTTGTTAACAAGGGCTTCGTGTTCGCTGGTTGGTATAGAGAGATTGAAAGCGTAGAGGGAGAACCAACTCGTCAAGATTATCCACTCGACGAAACCGAAACGCTGGAAGTTTCAAAATTGACCTTGAATAACAACGAGGATGTTCACTTCTATGTGATTTGGTCAGCAGGCGAAGTTGACGTTCAAGTTAAGATTGTTCTTCAATCAACCAAGGGCGAATACGATGAAGAAATTGTGAAAAATGTTATCGATGTTGACGACATTGAAACCACTGCTGAAACTGGCACAGTGATCAATTCTCAATATATTTACGATAACTTCATTTCAGGCTCGCGTTACGACAGCATGGAAGGCTTCCACTATGATTCTTCCGAGCAAGACTCTCAAACCGTTTCCTATGACGGCACAACTGAAATTAGAGTTTACTTTGCAAGAGAAAGATATAACATCTACATCTCAATTGGAACAGGAATTGAAAGCGCAGAAATAACGACTGACGCTTTCCACCTTGAAGAAGAACTTGAAGAGGGCGAAGAAGGCTACTTGAAATATAGTGCATACTTTGGCGACAGCGTCACCTTCACAGCAACACCTATTGCTGGATACAACACACCAGTGTTCATGTATAGTGGCTCGCCAATTGAAGGCGGAGTGCTTGCAAGTATGCCAGCAGAAGATGTTTATGTGACAGTGACCGCTCAACCTAACACCAACACACCATTCAACATTGAAATCTACCTTGCAGACGAAAATGGCGAATATGTTGAGACTGGAGAAACAACATACAAAACAACTGGCACTGGCACAACAGACGCTCCAATCGACACAGCAAGTGCAAGAAGAATTGTTGAAGCTTACTTACAAGGTCAAAGTGTTGACTTGTCGCTTTATGTCACCGACGGAGAAGATTATGGTGACGACGACAACATCATCTCTGCCGACGGCTCAACCACAATTAGATTCTACTATGACAGACAAACCTATCTTGTTTCCTTTGCTTCTAATTCTCCTGCAGGTTTAGAGCAAGTTCCTGAAAACACTTCATATAGGTGGGGAAGTGAGGTTTCCGTGGAAGTTGAAGTTTCTCTTGGCTACTCGCTTAACTCCTTCACTGCAACCGACGAAGAAGGCGAACCAATTGAAGACTTAATTCACCAAAGCGGAACAAATCCATACACAATTTCGTTCACAATGCCAACTAATGCGTTCACAATCAACATCAACATCTCTGCAAACACCAACACTTCCTACACTGTTGTTTACAGATTTAGAACGGCAGACGGCTCTGGCTTTGAAGAAGGAATGGATATTCCAATCACAAAACAAGGCACAACCGATGCACTACTTACTGAGGATATGATTGGCTATGTTGAGGGTATGACCGTTTCCGACCGTCCAGGCTACTTTGCAGTTGGCACATCCTTAACAGAAACTCCTGCTTACATTGCAGGCGACGGCTCAACTGTGGTTTACATCTACTTTGCTCGTCAAGACCATAAATTAACCTTATCACTTGTTGATGCGAATAGTGGTATCTTAACCGACACAATTGAAGTTCGCTTAGACGGCACATACACTCAACCAATTTCTTCCTACACCTATAACATCTATCAAGGGCAACAAGTTCAAATCTCCTTTGAAATGATGGAAGGCTTCACCTTTGTTGGCTTTGAAATCGACAACACCAATGTGACAGATGAACTCGTTGATGGTCAAACCTTAACTTTCACAGCAATTAACGATGATGTTGAAGTCACAATCACAGTTATACCTCGTCTTGTTAACTATTCTGTTAACTACTACCTTGAAACAGAAGATGGCTCTTACACAAGATTGCCATGGGATGCAAACAGCATAGATGGCGAACGCCTACAAGCAGAAGCAAACGAATATATGACTGAACTTGGCAAATACAACGCTGAAACACAAGAATGGGAAATCAAGAGCCTTAAAGATATGTTCATAACAAACATCAAGCAACTTTCAGGCTACACAACATTCGAACAACAATTCCAAGGCTACAATATGCAAGACTATAACTTCTATGCTTTGGAAGGTGGAGAAAAAATCTTGCCAGACGGTGATGGCGGTTTGCATATCAATGGAAATGGCTCAACCATCATCGTGTTTGAAATCAACAGAGTGAGAGTGGATATCTCAATCGACATCGATGACGGCGACAGAATTGACGACACAACTGGTGAGGATGAGTATGTCTATGGTCAAGAGGTTGAACTTACCATGACAACCAACCCAGGCTTTGTTGTGGACAGACTTGAACTTGTGATTGGCGATGAAATTCTCGACACAATTTCTGGCGAAGAACTTTATGTTGTGGAAAATCTTGATAACTCGCAAACGGCATCCTACAGCTTCACAATCACACTTGATTTAATTAACCGAATCACCGCAATCATTGAAGAAAATGGCGGAGAGGCTTATCCACTCACAGCTAAGTGGTATAGCGCTGTTGGCGAAGCGGAATACACAATCCTGATTTACCGACAAACTTTGGGTGTCACAAGCGATAATGGCTACACCTTATATGGCGAACCTATTGTGCTTACAGGTCAAACAAATTCTGTTATCGATTATGCTGAATACACCGTTTCAGCCGACTTAGGCTACAGATTAGACCATGTTGTTAACGGCGATAACCCAACAATCAACGGTGACGAATCCACTGTGATTGAAATTTACTTCAACTTGAACCAAGTTTCCTTCACAATCGAACTTGGCGAAGGAATAGAGCGCTTTGAAGTTAACTCTGCATACGGCACTGTTCTTGGCGGAGAAAATGAGGGCGTATATGAATATAGAGGTCTTTACACCGATGTTATCACCTTCACTGTTGATATGCAAGAAGGTTACATCTTCGACGGAATTAGATATGCAACCGAAGGTTCAACAATCATCGATGGCTCGTCGAGTCCAGAGTTTAGCATCACGCTTCCATCCGAACAATTCGGTCTTATTGTGGAAACCAGCCAACTCTTAGTTTGGATTTACTATAACCCAAACGGCGCAGACGGCGAAGTTATTCCATCAACCCCTTACTCCTTCGGCGAAGAAGTGACACTTAGACTTAACACCTTCACCCGTGATGGCTATGAGTTCTTAGGCTGGGCAACTTCTCCAAACGGCGAAGTGGTTTACACTGATGGCGCAACTGTTGTTATGGGTAATAATAACTTACAACTCTATGCTGTATGGCAATCAACAGGCGGTGGCATCGGCTGGTGGCTATGGATAATCATTGCTCTTATCATCTTACTCATAATCATAATAATCATCATTATCATTGTGAAAAAGAAAAAGGATAAGGATAAGGAAAAAATAGCAACTAAATAATCAAAAAGGGCTTAGCAAAAAAATGCTAAGTCTTTTTTATTTTCTTTTGAATTTGTTTGATATTTTTTTAAAATTATATTAAAATAAATTTGGAGGTTATGTATGAGTAAAATTAGAGTTGTTCAATACGGCTGTGGCAAAATGAGCAAATACACCATGCGCTATGTTTTTGAAAAGGGCGCAATGATTGTTGGCGCTTTTGACTGCGACAGTGAAAAATTTGGCAAAGATATCGGCGAGATAATCGGCGACGGAAAGGAGTATAAGGTAAAAATTCAAGATTCCAAAAATTTTGAAAAATACCTTAAATCACATTCGGTTGACATCGTTATTGTCACCACAATGAGTTTGCTTTCTGATGTTGGAGAGGCGCTACTCATTTGCGCAAAATGCGGAGTTAACGCAATCACAACTTGTGAGGAGGCTTTCTTCCCACAAAACAGCAATCCAAAACTCTTTAAGCAAATCGATGAACTTGCCATGGAAAATGGTTGCACAATTTGCGGAAGTGGCTATCAAGATGTTTTCTGGGGAAATTTAATCAGCGTGCTTGCGGGTGCAACACACAAAATCACCAAAATTGTTGGTTCAAGTTCCTATAATGTGGAAGACTATGGCATTGCACTGGCAAGGGCACATGGTGCAGGGCTTAGTTTGAAGGAATTTGACGAGCAAGTGGCATCAGCAGACAGAATTTCTGACGAAGAGAGAAAGAAAATCATAAACAAAGGAAAATATTCTCCAAGTTATATGTGGAATGTCAACGGTTGGCTTTGCAGTAAACTTGGGCTTCATGTGACAAGACAATATCAAAAATGTGTGCCACAGGTAGCTAAAAAGGAAATCTATAGTTCCACACTTAAAATGACCATTCCAAAAGGTCACGCAACGGGCATGAGCGCTGTTGTGACAACCGAAACAAAAGAGGGAATTGTTATTGAAAGCCAGTGCATCGGCAAGGTTTATGATAAGGACGAGTTCGACAGAAACGATTGGACAATCGAGGGCGAACCAAGCACAAGAGTGGTTATCGACAGGCCAAACACTGTGGAACTGACTTGCGCATCGGTTGTCAACAGAATTCCAGAAGTTTTAATGGCTCCAGCGGGATATTTCACCACTGAACTTATGCCAGAGAATTTCTATAAGCAAGAGCGTTTGGATAAATATCTATACGAAATTGTGGACGACTGCGGTTGCGAACACGACGATTGCAATTGCAATAAGTAATTAGATTTTAAGCATGAAAAGGCAAATTTATTTTGCCTTTTTGTTTCCCAAGGAGAGATATGAACAAAGGATTTTTAGTCACCTTTGAAGGAGGTGAAGGGTGCGGTAAAAGCACGCAGATAAAACTCTTCACCGAATTTTTGAAGAAAAATAAATTTAGGTTTGTGGTTTCACGCGAGCCAGGAGGAACGCCAGTTTGTGAAGAGATAAGAAAGGTGCTATTAAGCTCTAAAAGCGAAATAACTTCAAAGGCGGAGTTTTTGTTGTTTAGTAGTGCACGCGCTCAGCACGTTGCCGAAGTTGTTAAACCAAGTTTGGAACAAGGCAAAGTGGTGATACTTGACAGATTTTATGATTCCTCTTTTGCTTATCAAGGCTATGCTGGAAACTTGGAGGTTAAAGAAATTGAAGAAATAACCAAGTTTGCAATTGATGGTTGCGTGCCAGATTTGACCATTATTTTTGACATAAGTTATGAAGACGGCATTAAGCGAAAAAATGCAGATGTTAACTTAAAAACGCTTGACCGAATTGAAAGCAAAGGTGAAAGCTATCACAACAAGGTTCGTGCAGGATATCTTCAAATTGCCCATGATAATCCTGACCGCGTGGTTGTGCTGGATGCAACAAAAACTAAGGAAGAGATTTTTGAAGAAGTGCAAGATATTTTTCTTGAACGCTTTAATTTAAAAATTCAAAAGATAAGAAAAAATCTAAACGAGAAAATTAGAAATAAAAATATTTAAATAATAATTAAAAAAAATCACTAAAAAATTAATTTTAGTGATTTTTTTGCATTATAAAACCGATTTTTTGTGTTTTTTAATTATTTATGATTTTAATTAAAATTTATTTTATAAAATAGTTTAAAAATTAATTTATATTATCGGAGGTCGAACCAAGCACGAAGTATTTGAGTGAGACCGATGTTTATACAAACAGTGATGGCGAGCAAAGCGCGCAAATTCGTCAGAATTTATTAAAAATTTATGCCAATAAATTTTTTAACATCACATAGTTTATATTATCGGAAGCCGAGTCAAGCACAACTTTAGTTGTATTTGAGCGAGGCTGATGTTCATACATACTATGTGATGAACACAATTTATTGTGTGTTTTGCGTTTAGCAAAATTAAAACTTAACTTGTTTAAGTTTTAACATCACATAGTTTATAATATATTATTTATTTTTAATGTTGAATTCTTTTGGATATTCAAGGGTGGCATCTAAATATTCTTCACTGTCGTCTAAGCTTAGCGCCATAAAGTTTTTATCTTCAACTTCAAAAGGTGGATAGATTTTCCAAAAACTTGCTTTTTTAAAACCAAAGCGAGAATAGTATTCGCTATCTCCCAAAACACACACAAAATTGAAACCCATGGTTTTGGCAATTTGAAGCCCGCGCTTAATAAGAAGCCTGCCCAATCCTCTTTTTTGAAGTTTAGGCTCAACTGCAACAGGCGCAAGAGTTAAGCCAATCTCGCTTCCAATTCTGTTTTTGGTGAAAAGGATATATCCGCAAATTCTTCCATTATCTTCACAAACCAAAGAAAGTTGTTCCACAAAAGCCGAACTTTTTCTTAACTTTTTCACTAAATCTTGCTCATTACCGTCGCTGTGTTTTGCGTTAAGAAATGCCCGTTTAACAAGGCTTTGAACCTCTTGAAAGTCATCTTCGCGTTCTTGTCTTATTTTCATAATTAAAGCCCAAACAACATGAATAGTGCAAACATACATTGAGCAAGATAGTAAAGTATGTGGTTGATGTAGATGAAAATCTTTTGGTCTTTTCCGCCAAAGTATTGCATGGAAAGCACAAGGTCGGAAAGTAAGAACACAAGCATACCAGCAGCAAAAATCCAAAACATAGTGTTAAAGATTGCCACAAAGCAAGAGAAGAAGAACATAAACGACAACACAACGCTATACGAAACAACTGCCCATTTAACCTTGCCAAAATCCATGCCCATTTTTTTGGATGAAAGCATGATGCCAAGGGTTAAAACACCTGCAAGCACAAGCGCAACTGGAATTGCCCAGCTAAGTGCGATGGCATTTCCGCTGTCAAGCATTGTTAAAAGCCCTGCAATGAAGTAGAAAACATGTCCAACTGCAAAGGAACCTGTGCCAATCAAAAAGTAGGTGTCGTTTTTCTCTGGATACATAATTTTAAGGTCAAGCACAATGTCGCCAATAAGCCCAAACACCATGCCCACAATAATCATTATGCCAACCGTTCCCCAGCCAACAACAGTGAGTGCTAAGATGCCAGCAAAAATGAAGCACAGCGATGCCAAGATTTTCAGCGTAAGTGAATAGAAGGTTGCTTTGCTTGCGCGAAGCACACAAAACGCCACGCAGATAACCATCGACAGCACCACAAAAATAATACTTCCAATCATATTTCCTCCTTAATTAAATTTGTTATTTCTCGCCTTTTAGGCGTAATAACCATTAGTTGTTATAAAAATCTAAAACATCCTTATAAACTTCGTCTTTATTTAATTCATTTAAAAGTTCATGACGGCACTCTGGATAGATTTTGCAACGCGAGTCGATGTTGTTTTTAAGATAAAGTTTGTTAAGGTTTGTCACTTGCTTGCCATTCGAGCCAACAGGGTCTTTCTCACCAGCAATTAAAAACACTTTTTTCTTGCCAATCTTGTTGATGCCGTGGTTGACTTTTTTCATGTTTGTTAGCATACTTTTATAGAAACTGAAGGGGAAAGAGCCACCGCACATCTCATCTTCAACATATTTCTTAAACACCTCTTCATCGCGCGATAGCCAGTTGCCATTTTCAAATTTTTTGCCATAATTTTTGATGCACATTTTTTCAATCAAACCACCACCAGCATTTTCGCCTTTAAACATGCCAAGAAACTTTGCTGTTGTTCCGCCAAGTTTCATAATGCCACTTGAACCATTTGCCGTTCCGCAAAGCACACATTTTTCCACAACATCAGTATTTTGAATGATTGCTTGGCTGAGCATGGAGCCGTAGGAGTGACCAAAAAGATAAATTGGAAGTTCGTAGGCGTCTTTAAGTTTTTCCAAGATGATGATTTCGTCTTGCACAGTTTCAGCATAGATGTCTTTTTCGCCCACACCGTATTTTTTGTCGATAGCACTGTGGCCATGCCCGCGAAGGTCGTTGGCAACAACTATGTAGCCATTGTCATTTAAGAATTTGGCAAAATCGTAGTATCTTCCTGCGTGTTCCATCATTCCATGAATGATAAGCACAACGGCCTTAGGATTTTTGATTTTGTCGTAAACATAGGTGTAAAGTTTTAGGTGATGATAGCCCTCAACTTCCAACACATCATAAATTTCCTGCTTTGTTTTTTTCTCTTTAACCGCATTTGCTTGCACGGTTGCAACTTTTTCAGCACTTTCCTTTTTAACTTTTTTTGCTGTTGTTTTTGTGCTTTTTGTTGTTTTCGTGCTTTCTTTTTTTGTTTCTTTCTTTGCAACTTTTTCTGTTGCTTTTGTTGTTTTGTTTTTTGCCACTTTTGCTTTTTTAGCCTTTTTTTCTTTCACTTCTTCCTTTACTTCATTTTCTTGTGTTTCAATTTTTGTTTCTTCTGCCATTTTTTCCTCCTTAAACTTTTTTAACAGCTTTAATCCAGCCGTCATAAAACATATTTCTTTGTGCTTCTGTCATCTTAGGAACAAAAACCTCTTTTCCGCTTGTTAATTTCAAAATTGTTTCTTTGTCGATGATTTTAAGCGACAACATTGCCACAAAAATTGCGCCCATAACAGTTGCTTCTGAGTTCTTGCTTCTGACCACATCATGATTTAACATATCTGCAAGAAACTGCAACAAAAAGTCGTTATTGCTTCCACCACCGTCCACAGAGATAAGTGAAAATTTAAGTTTATTTTTTCTCATCTCGTCAAAGACCGCCTTGGTGTTGTATGCCATGCTCTCAAGCATCGCTCTCACAATGTGTGCCTTTTGAGTGGCAAAAGTGATGCCAGAAATCTCTCCGCGTGCATCGTTATTCCAATATGGCGCGCCAAGCCCTGTGAACGCTGGCACAAAATAGACCCCTTCATTATCTTTTAAGGAAAACGCCATATCGCTGGTCTTTCGAACATCGTCGAAAAGATTTAAGTTGTGCTTCAAAAAGTTAAGCCCACTGCACGCGCTATATATGCTTCCTTCCACGGCGTATTCCGTTACGCCACCAAGGGTGGAGGCGACAGTTAAAAGCAGTTTGTCGTATCCTTTATTTAAATTTTGCCCAATATTAGTTAAAATGAAACCTCCAGTGCCGTAGGTCACTTTAGTGCTTCCATACGAAATTGAACCCTGACCAATCATGCTTGACTGCTGGTCACCAATCATGGCACAAAGTGGAGCGTCAAAAAACTTTTTCACTCTTCCAAACACGCTGTCGCAAGGCAGGATTTTTGGAAGGGTGGAGCGTGGAATTTTGAAGAATTCAAGAAGTTCCTCGTCCCAATCTAAAGTTTTCAAGTTCATAAGCATGGTGCGTGAGGCATTTGTTGTGTCGGTAACAAAGTTTCCAGTTAAGGCGGTGGCTATGTAAGCATCAATCGTGCCGAAACACAAATTATCTTCTTTCGCCAGTTTTTTTGCCTCTTTCACATTATCCATAATCCACTTCATTTTCGAGGCAGAAAAATATGGGTCAGCAATCAGCCCTGTTTTTTCCTTTATCATATTTTTTATGCGAAGCGGAAGCGATTTGATATATTTCGTCGTGCGTCTACACTGCCAAACAATCGCATTATAAATTGGTTTTAAGGTGGTTTTGTTCCAAGCCACAATCGTTTCACGCTGATTTGTTAAGCCAACGCCCAAAAGTTCCTCTTTCTGCACCTTACACCTTGTTAAAACAGTTTTCGAGGTGGAAAGAATGGCGTTTAGAATTTCTGTGGCATCTTGCTCCACATATCCACTTTCTGGATAGTATTGATGAAAGGTTTTGCTTTGAATGTCCACAATTTGATGCTTATCAACATCATAAAGAACACTTCTTGCGCTTGTTGTGCCTTCGTCGAGGCCTAAGATGAATTTTCTCATATTCTCCTCATATCACTTATTTTATCATAATTTCAAAAAAATAGGAAACATTTTTCTATCTTTTTTTATTTGTTTGACAAAGATTTTTTAAAAAGTTAAAATTATGCTTATAAGGAGAAGATATGAAAACTTACGATTGTGTTGTCATCGGCGGTGGTGTTGTTGGTGCATCAATTTTCAATAAACTTGTCCGCCTCGGCAAAAGCGTGGCACTTCTTGATAAGGCAAGCGATGTTGCAACTGGAGCAAGCAAGGCAAACAGCGGAATTGTGCACGCGGGCTATGACCCAATGCCGAACACGCTGAAAGCGAAACTCAATGTGGAGGGAAGTGAGCTTTTTCCAAAACTATGCAGGCGCCTTAATGTGCCTATTAAAAACTGTGGTGCACTTGTTGTTGGCGACGACATCGAAAAAATTAGAACTCTCTACGAGCGCGGAAAACAAAACGGTGTTAAGAAATTGGAGATTTTAAATAGAGATAAAATTAAACAACTTGTGCCTGATATTTCGGATAGTATATCTTGCGCGCTCTACGCCAAAATCTCGTGCATAGTTAGCCCGTATTTACTCACCATTAACCTTTGCGAAGAAGGGATAATAAATGGCGGAGAAGTGTTTTTGGAGGAAGATATTGAAAGCGTTAAAAAGGTTAAAGGCGAATTTATCATAAAAACAAAGAAAAACACTTTCCATGCTTTAAACATTGTTAATTCTGCAGGCGCGGGATACAACGACATCGCAAAAATTTTGGGAAGTGAGGAATATGAAATTCAGTTTAGGCGAGGCGAATATTTTGTTTTTTCCAAGACTGCAAACCTAAATGTGCCTTGCACAATTTTCCCTCTTCCAACCAAGAAAGGTAAAGGCGTTTTAATCACGCCAACAGTCGACGGCAATTTTCTTGTTGGTCCAACCAGCGAAAGAAGTAAAAATGAAACTGTCACAACTGACTTAGGCCTAAACGACATTAAGGAAAAGGCAAAAAACATCATTCCAAACATCAACTTCAAAAATGCAATACGCGAATTTTCTGGCATACGCATAATTTGCGGAGAAGATTTTATCATTGAAAAAAGCAAAAAAGTGAAAAATGTTATCAACATAGCGGGAATTTGCTCGCCTGGGTTATCAAGTGCGCCAGCCATTGCAAACATGGTGGCAACGCTTCTTGGCTTCAATCTTGAAGAGAAGAAAAATTTGAAAAGATTAAAGGAAATCAAACTTTTAAAAGACTATGACGAAGAAACGCAAAACGAAATGATTAAGCAAAACAAAGACTATGGCGAAATTGTTTGCAAGTGCGAAAAGATAACTAAGGGCGACGTGATAAACACGCTTAATAGACCTCTTAAAATTCGCTCGGTCGACGGCGTGAAACGAAGAACAAACGCGGGTATGGGTATTTGTCAAGGCGGTTTTTGTTTCACAAAAGTGGTAAACTTAATTAAAGATGTTCGTAACATTAAGTATGAAGAGGTGCTTAAAGAAAACAGGGGAAGCGAAGTGGCTTATGGCAACATCAGGGAGGTGAAAAATGAAAACTGACGTTTTGGTGATTGGCGGTGGCCCTGCTGGCATGAGCGCCGCACTTTCTGCTTCACAGAATAACAGCAAGGTGGTTTTGGTGGAACGCGACCATGTGCTTGGAGGAATTTTAAATCAGTGCATCCACAACGGCTTTGGGCTTCACTATTTTAAAGAGGAACTAACTGGTCCAGAGTTTGCGCATCGCTTTCGCGAAATGGTGGAAAAGGATAAGAACATCAAAGTTTTAACCAACACCCTTGTTACAACTTTTGGCGAGAAAAAAGTTTCGGTAATCGGCGAGAAAGGCGCGTTTGACATCTCATTTAAAGCGTGCATAGTCGCCATGGGTTGCAGGGAGCGAACGGCTGGAAACATCAACCTCAACGGCACAAGGCCAATGGGTGTGATAACAGCAGGCACGGCGCAGAAAATGGTTAACATCGACGGCAAAATGGTGGGAAAAGATGTTGTCATTTTAGGCAGTGGCGACATTGGGCTTATCATGGCAAGAAGGTTAACTTTGGAAGGTGCACGCGTGCACGCGGTGTTTGAAATCAATTCCACATCAAGCGGGCTTAGGCGCAACATTTTGCAATGCCTTGACGACTTCAACATTCCATTATACTATAACACCACCATTTTTGAAGTGGTTGGGAAAGATAGAGTGGAAGGCGTCTATTATGGTGAAGTGGACGAACATTTTAACAAAAAAGAAGAAACAAAAAAGTTTTTAAAGTGCGACACCGTTATCTTGTCGGTTGGTTTGATTCCCGAAATGCAAAATTTGACGGACATCAAAGTGAACCCAAAAACCAATGGCGCGTTTGTCAATGAACACTATCAAACAAACAAACCTTGGATGTTTTCTTGTGGCAACATCTTGCATGTTCATGACCTTGTTGATAATGTGGCACTGGAAGGAAAGCAAGTTGGGCTTTTTGCCAGCCTTTATGCTCAAAACAAATTAAACGATGGCAATTTAATTGAAGTTAAACATTCTTCTGACTTTGCCTATGTTTTGCCTTACACACTTTTCGAGGGCGATGAGGATGTGGAAATGAAATTCCGCCTTAAAAATAAGATTGTCAGGAAGTGGATAAAGGTTGTAAGCGAAGGGAAAGAGGTGGCAAAAAAATTTGTGCTTGCTGGCGTTCCGGGCGAGATGATGACAATTTCTTTTTCCAAAAAAGGCGTGAAGAAAGAAGTTGTTTTGGAGGTGGAGTGATATGGAAACAAGAGAGTTGACCTGCATAATGTGCCCTCTTGGTTGCAGTTTGCGCGTCACAAAGGACGGCGACAAGATAACGGTCACAGGAAACAATTGCCAACGCGGAGTGGTGTTTGCAAACGAGGAACTCACATGTCCAAAGCGAATTGTGACAAGTTCTGTTAAAACTGAGAAAGGTGTTAAGTCATGCAAAACCACGGTGGCAGTGCCAAAAAGCATGATTTTTGATGTTATGAAAGAAATAGAAAAACTCCGCCTAAAAGATGCGAAATTCGGCGAAGTTGTGATTAAAAATGTGCTAAACACTGGCGCGGACATTGTGATAACCGCAAACGACTAAAACTTAGTTTTTATAATTCATTGTGCTTTGTTTAGTAAACTCGTTTAAGCCTTTTTCAAAAAATTCTTTGCTTGCAGGGTCCAACATAAACAAAAGTCCAAAAAGTTGACCGACGTGCACTTTTTCTTCATTAACGATGTCTTGAAGAGTGCTTCGATAAACTGGGTCAACACTGCTATTTATGTGCGTTTCATATTGAATTATGGCGTCAAGTTCGCCAATGATGTCAAGGCGTGTGTTTTGTGCCATGGTGTTGACGTTGCCTTCCATAAGGGTGTATGCATTTCTCATAAAATCTCCTTTCTTTTTTACTTATGTTTCAAGAAAATTTTATGTGAAACACAATTTCAATAGAAACAAACTTATCTTTGTGTTTTAAATTTTATTCTAAGATGTTTTAAAGTTCTCATCGCGGATGGTTTCCATGATAATGTCGAAACTTGTCCGCTTTTTCTTTTTTATATGCTCATAGATAACAAACGGCGTGATTGCCACAACTGAGCAGACGAGAATAAGCACGAAATAGGTGAAGTAAAAATGCCAACCAAACAGGGTGAAAGGAAGCCCGTTTTCTTTTAGATATAAGAAGTTTGCGCCTTCAACAAGTGCATTTCCAAGCGACGACCAAAGAGCGATAAGGGCAATGCCGATGTATGCCTGCCAAAAATCTTTCACGCGAACTTTAAAATATCCACTTGCCACACAGGCAATAACCACCGTTGGCATAACAAAGTGGAGAAGTAAACTTTCATAGTGCAAAAAAGAAAGAGTGGAAAGGTAATAATAATCTCCAAACAAAAATGTTAAAATTCCGCCAAAGAAGGTGACAACTAAAACTGGCAAGAAAAACTTTTTGATTTTAAAGAGGTAAAAGATGGGAAAGACAAACGCCATAAGATGACACAAATGCCATGGCAAAACCTCCACAAAACTCTGCTTGCCACTGACAAGAAGAAGCGTCATTCTGAAAATTCGGAAGAAAAGCATAACAAAACAAAGCCAAAAGGTGAATTTTAAAGCGAATTTTTTATATTTTCTAAACAAAAAGAAAGCACAAACAAGCCATGCAAAAAGTGCCACAATCAAAATGATGTGAAGCGGACACCACAGCCCTGGACCTGTTCCTAAAACTTGTTCATTTTCAATTAGCCAATCGTAAAAAGTGAAATTTAGCATATTTTCTCCAAAGTATCATATTAATTATTAAATTCATAATATCAAAAACGACAAAAAAAGTAAAGAAATATTGAAAATCATTTTCGCAAAATTTAAAAACATGATATAATCAAGTTGAGGATTTATGTTAAACGAAGATGTCAATAAACTCAAAAAAGAGATTAAGATAAAAAAAGACTTTGGCGATATTGAAACAATCAATGTGAAGGCTGAGTCGCCAAAGGAAATCTTTTCAGATTATAACTACGAAACCAACGAAATTTTAAATGAAGAGTTGGAAAGTTTTATCGTTAAAAAAGCGGAAAATATTCCTTTAAGAAGTAAACTTAGAATTAAAATTTTCGTCAACGAAAAGGATAAGATAGACGAAAAAGAAGTGGATGACGCCATTAAACTTCGCTTTAGGCGAGAGTTTGAAGACTATGAAAGAAAACTTAAAAGAAATGCACAACTATCTTTCATTCTTCTTTTGATTGGCATTTTATTCTTAGGATTTTTGGTGCTGGAAACTGCACTTCTTGATAACTACATTATTTCCATCATTTTAGAAATCGCTTCATGGGTTTTCATTTGGGAAGCGGTGGATAAATTTTTCTTTGAGCGGACAGAAATTCGAGAAAAGCGACATCAGTTCGCAAGGCTATACTATTCTCAAGTGGAAGTTGTGCCACTTGAATTTAAAAATTAATAAATGAGCGTTTTGAAAATTATTTATATAACATATTAAAATTTTGGAGGAAAAATGAAATATCAAATAATTGTGGATAGTTGCTCAGACATCGACGCAGACTATCTTGACGGCTCAGAGATTGGGCTTAGAATTGTGCCACTTAAAATCAATGTGGGGGATAAAGAATATGTGGATGAACAGGGTGTTGACATTGAAGAAATGCTTAAAAACTTGAAAACACCAAAAATTAAAAGTTCCAGTGCTTGTCCTGCACCAGAATCATTCTTAAAAGAATTTGATAAAGCAGAATACACCTTTGTTGTCACGATAACACAAAAGCTTTCTGGGTGCTATAACAGCGCAATGCTTGCAAAAAACGAATATAAAAGTTCGTCGCACGTGCATGTTATTGACTCTATGGCAGTTTCTGGCACGGAAATTCTTATTGTTGATAAACTTGTGGAATTAATAAATTCTAAGTTAGACTTTGAAACAATAGTTTCAGAAATTGAAAAATTTAGAGATAATTGCACGCTCTTTTTTGTGCTTCAAAAATTCGATAATCTTGTAAACAACGGCAGAATGAGTAAGATTGCTGGGCTTATTGCGTCCACAATTTCACTTAAACCAATTTGTAAGGCTGTGGACGGAGAAATTAAAATCATCAAAAAAATCATCGGCTCGAAACAACTCTTTCCAAAACTTGCCATGATGATTAAAGATGTTTTAAAGGGCGATAAGGAAAGAAAGATTATAATTTCCCATTGCAACGGCGAAAAAGAGGCAGAGGAACTCAAAATTAATCTTGAAAAAATTTGCGATGCGAAAAATATAAAAATCATACCAATGAAAGCATTAACAAGTTATTACGCCTTGGAAAAAGGAATTATTGTTTGTTTTTAATTTTTCTTGCAAAATTCTTTGACAAAATTTTCCTCATAGTTTAAAATAAAAGTAATTAAAAGGAGGAAATATGAGTAATAGCATGAAAAATGCTCTTTTAACACTTGGCGCGCTCATTTTTGGCGGACTTGTTTTGGTGTTTATGGCAGTGCCAAATGTCAGTGCAGGAGGCACTCTTGGTGGCACAAGCGGAACGCTGACAGAATGGTCTGGTTTCAGTTTCTATGAAAACGGCACAGACTTTATGAAAGCGATGCTTGTGATCACGGCAATCATTGCCTGCCTTGTTGTTATTTTGGGCGTCGTTAAACTCATCACAGATTCAAAACTTTGCAAAAGCAAGTCGATCGCAAACATTGTAAGTCTTCTTTTCAAAGTCATGGCAATCGCACTTCTTGTTTCCAGCGTTCTATACATGATTGCAGTGATCACAATGTGCAATGACGGCAGTTTTGACTTAGGCGACTTTCTTCCAGTCAGCGGTGGACTCAGCCCAGTTTACTGGTCAATCATCCTGATGGTTGTGTTCGCACTTGTAAGCA
Organism: uncultured Clostridia bacterium; assembly: GCA_930971385.1. Lineage (GTDB taxonomy): Bacteria > Bacillota > Clostridia > Christensenellales > UBA1242 > Caccovivens. The sequence goes on from CAKNGB010000005.1 coordinate 83,417, forward strand.
CTGGTTGCGCTCTATTTTCTGGCACCACATCAAAGAAAAAGAAGTAATAATGTTGGCAAGCGATGCCAGGAAATGACGAATAAAAAAGGAACTTTTTCTTTTATAGAAGAAGTTCTTTTTATATTATTAAAAACTTAAAGTATAGGTCTACTTTAGATAATTTAAAATGTATTTATAACAATTTTTCTAAATGGTTTTTTAAATCATCAATGTCCTTAATTTGAAAACCATGTCCGCCTAAAAGTTCAATGGGTTTGATGTCAACTTGATATCGGTCGCCAAAAACCAGCACGTTTTCACTATGATATTTATAATCGTTTAAAATTGATTGATAAATCTCTATCTTTGATTTTGGTGTTTTATCAGTCTTTTTTTGAGCATAAATATCACAAAAACAAGATACGTCAATTCCAAGTTTTTTTGATTTATAAAGTATGTTTTGAAAAAGTTCTCCTGAGACAATAAATAGTTTATATTTTTTTGACAATGCGCGTAAAAGATTGTTATCCAAAATTTTAGCATCGTCATAATTTATTTCAAAAAAATGTTTAATTTTATACTTATTCCACCTTTCTTTTTTAACACCAAAATTTTCACAAGTTTTACCAAAAGAGACTCTGTTTTCTCCTCGTTGGTCGAAACCATATTTTTTTATTATTTCATTTGCTTCCGATTCAGTGTGATTGGAGAGGGCTAAAATTGTTTGTTTAATGTATTGAATATATTTCTTAAGTGCAGTTGGGCTGTAATATAAAGTTTCGTCAAAGTCAAAAATAATCGCTTTTAAATTTTTTTCCATAGTTTTACCTCAAATTCTTCTTTTTGCATTATACAATAAAAAAAATAGCAAAAGCAAATGTTTGACATAGTTTATAAGAATTGATATAATAAGCAAGAGGAGTTTTTATGAAAAAACAATTGATAATATTAATGGCTGGAAAGGCAACAAGGCTTGCTCCATTATCTTATATCTTACCTAAGGGTTTATTGACAATTAACCAAAAACCTGCATGCTTTAATATGGTTGGTGATTTAGTTAAAAATGAAGGAATTGACGATGTCACATTTGTTGTGAGCCCATCAAACGAGTCAATTGTTAAAGAGTTTGCAACAAAGAGCTTTAGCGAGATAAATTTACATTTTGTTGTGCAAAACAATCCACAAGGACCACTTCATGCCTTCCAGCTATGTAAAGATTTAATTAATGGTCCAACATTATTGTTGCTTGGCGACACATTATGCGACACAAAACTCGACTACACTTATGATTGGCTAGGCTATAAAATTATTGATGATAATTCTCATTCCAGGTGGTGCTTAATTAAAACGAATGCGCAAGAAGATATCATAGAAATTCTTGATAAGCCAGACTACACTCCTGAGACGAATAAAGTTTTGATTGGTATTTATTATTTTACTGATCCAAATGTTTTAAAAGAGATGTTATCAAATAGATATGAAAAAGTCAGAGGCGAACTTCAATTAAGTTCATTAATTGAAAAATATAACGAGAAAGTTCCAATGAAAGGAATTCCAATCGACTCTTGGTATGACACAGGAACCCTTAAAGATTACAATCAAACTTTGGCGAAAAATATTGCAGGAAGAAGTTTTAACAGATTTAAATTAGATGAATTTGGTGTTCTCACAAAAGAAAGCTCATATCTCAAGTTAAAGTCTGAGATTGAATGGTATGAAAAAATTCGCGAATTAAAGCTTGGCTATATGATTCCAAACTATTTTGGCTCACACATCAAAAAGCAAAACGGACAAGAAGTTGTTTCATATCAATTGGAATATGTAAACGGAAGCACTTTAACAGAATATTTTAATTATTACAAAATTAGTCAAGATAACTGGAAATATATTTTTCAAAAACTACTTACTTTTGCAAACAATCTTTGGAAAAATAAAGCTCCGCAAGAATTTGAAATTGAAAAACATTGTCGATATATCTATGTTGATAAAACACTGGAAAGAATCTCCAATTGGGCTAGAAAAGATATTTTGGAAAAAGACTATATTGTGGCAAATGGAGAGAAATTAATTGGCTTTAACCAGATTTTCAAACTAATAACTCCATTAATTGAAAATTTAATAAAAAATTCAAGAAACTATGCCACCATTATTCATGGCGACAGCTGTTTCAGCAATATAATTTTCTTTCCTCAAACTGGAACATTTAAGTTTATTGATCCGCGAGGAAATTTTGGTATAGACACAATTTATGGCGATATGAGATATGACATTGCAAAGTTTAGGCATAACTATCACGGATTATATGATTATATAACATTAAATTTGTTTAGGTTAAAAGAATTATCCGCGGACGATTTTGAATATTCGTTTTTTACGGATGAAATTCTTCCTCCAACAATATTTGATGAAATTCTCACATCGTGCGGTTGGAATATAAACATTGATGAAATCGAGTTAATTGAAGGGCTTCTTTTCATCAGTATGATTTCACTACATAATGATAATCCAGAAGCACAAATTCTCTATTATATAATGGGTTTAAAGTGTTTAAATAATCAATATAAAAAATTAAAAGGAAAGGTATGAGAGTTTTATTTATAGGGCTAAAAGTTGGCGCAGGATTAATTTCAATTTGTCAGTCTGTAAAAAATGAACTAGAAAAAACAGAAGGTGTTGAAACAGACTATGTTGATATATATTCTGAAAACGAAAAGATGGCAAAATTCAGCAGTGAATTTTATTATAAACTTGTGAAATTGTTTCCAAGATTGGTTGCTTTTGGCCAAAAATTTGCTTATAACAAAAGTTTAAAATCAAAAGAAAAACATGGCTTTATCAATAACGATGTAAAAGTTTGCAAGGAGGAGGTTTTAAAGTTTATTAACAGATATAAACCAGATGTAATTTACACACCAATGAATTTTGTGGCAATTGCTCTTGATAAACTTATTGATGAAGGCAAAACTAATGTAAAATATGTATATCAAGTACCAGATTTCATGCTTGCTTATTATGTGCAACTAATAAGGCATTGTTCTTTCTTGGTTTCGTCATGCGAAGAAATAACAAATCTATTGGTGGAACATGGTTTTGATAAAGAAAAAATCAGAACCTTTGGAATTCCAATCAATCCAAAATTTCACCAAAAAGTTGACAGAGCTCAGGTTTTGAAAAAAATGAATTTTCCTGATAAAAAATTTATTTTAATATCAAATGGCGGTGCTGGCTTTGCAAATAATTGTAAGATTGTGAAGCATTTTTATGACAAGATAGTAGATTATTATCTCATTGTGGTAAATGGTAAAAATAAAGCAAGTGAGAGTGAAATTAATTCCTTTATTAAAGAAAACAACATAAAAAATGTTATTAATTTAGGCTTTGTTGACAATATGAATGAGCTAATGGCGATAAGTGATATTATGATTGGTAAATGTGGAAGCAGCACGCTTTGTGAAGCCTCCATCAATCATTTGAAATATATAGCTCTTGATAATAATTTATTTCCAGAAATAAAAAACATTGAATTTTTGAAAAACCGACAAGCTTCTATTGTGGTTAAAAACACAAAGGAGATGAGTGAAGCTTTGAAGTTATGTATATCTGGTAGTGATAAAATAAAAGCTATTGAAAAGAATTTCTCTAAAATAAATATTGAAAATAGCACAGAAAAAATTGCTCAATTAATTTTATCTTTAGAAGAAAATAAAAACTAATTTACTATTATATTGATTATTTGTTAAAATTTTTAATTTATGCAATGGTTGTGAAAATTTTGTTGCAACCATTGTTTTTTTGTTTGGAAAATGGGTGGTGATTTGCTATAATAGGATTGTATGTTTTCGTGGTCTAGTTCTCAAATTGAGGTTTTGCCAATTGCGCTTGTTGTGGTGATAGCACTTTCTGTTATCATACCCTATTTAACGCGCAACAAAAGCGAATTAATAAGACGCATACCTCTAATTGTGATTGCTTCCATTATGCTTATCTTGGAAGTGATTAAGCAAATTTACAACATTGTTATCGGCTATAATTTATGGGCGCTTCCGTTTCACTTTTGCAGTTTGTTTTTATATTTTTATCCTCTTGTGTCTTTCTTTAAAGGCAAGACGGCGGAGTTTGGAAAAACGATGTCCTATGTTTGCGGAACGCTATTTTTGCTTCTTTTTTACATAGACCCAACTTCAATAATAGGCAACTCGTGCGACGAAATTTTTGCAACATTCAGTTCCTTTCACACCTTTACATATCATCATCTTATAATTTTGTTTTATCTCATTTTACTCATCTCAAAACTATATCATCCAAGCAAAGTTTCCTTTCTTTATGGTGCGATTGGAATTGCCATATATGGAATTGTTGCCGTTCCTCTTGCGCATATATTAAATGTCAACTTCTGCAACATACTTCACAACAGCATTCCGATTTTGGAAAACATCCGCCTTTTGCATGGTCAGGTTTTATACACTTTCGTTATGCTTTTCTTGGGGTTTGCAGGAGCAGAACTGGTGGTGGGTGCAAGTTATTTAATTTCTTTTTTTATCAAAAAACGAAAGGAAGATAACTTTCAAAAAATAATAAAAATCTTAAAGGAAGAGGTGTGATATGAACTTTTTTGAAAAAATTTTAGCAGGTTTAAACGGACAAATGGAAACGCCAACAAGTTATGGTTGGTTTCATTTGATGTTTTTGTTTTTCACTATTCTTGGTTGTGTTTTATTGGCTATGCTTGCCATAAAAAACCGCGACAACGAGGAAAAAGCAAAAAAGACAACGCGAATTGAAGTGAACCCAATTTTTGCTCTGCAAAAATAAAAACCACTTTAATAAAAGTG
>CAKNGB010000006.1 GCA_930971385.1 uncultured Clostridia bacterium
AAAATTCCTTCCTAGTGGTTTTTATTTTGAGTGACCCCTTCGGGGTTCACTTCATAACTAGTGGATTTTTATTATATATTTTGCTTTTTTAATTTTTTCAAAAAAATAGCAACTTTTTTAAATAATAACTTGACTTCTACCCCCCCCGTGTTATACTGACAGTGGAGGGATAAAATGGAAAATCAAAATAATGAAATTGATTTGGCGAGCGAATTAAAAAAATTTAATGATTCTATGTTGCCATTCTTAAAAAGTTTGGATGCTGAAATGAAACAATTAAAGATGACTGTGCAAGGACTGCAAGAAGAAAACCACCGCTTATCCAAATCAGTAGAAAAATTAAGAGAAGAAAAACAACAATTAAGTAGTGAAATTGATGTTTTGCAAAATGAAAGAAGAAAGTTTGATGGTTCTTGCATTTTGCTTGGTGCCGAAAATAAAGCATTAGAGAAAAATGTTGGAAAACTACATGAAATGAATTTTGAAAGAGGCAGATACTAAAATTTTTATTAAATTATAAAATCAACTCTATAATTAGAGTTGATTTTTTTTGATTATTTGCAAGTATGCAAATTTTGTCTATTTTTTTCTTGGATATTTGATGTTTGCTTGAGCAGCAGCAAGGCGTGCGATTGGCACACGGTATGGTGAGCAAGAAACATAGTTAAGTCCAATTCTGTGGCAGAATTCAACTGATGATGGGTCACCACCATGTTCACCACAAATTCCAAGTTTAATGTCTGGACGAGTGCTTCTTCCAAGTTCAGCAGCAATTCTCACAAGTTTGCCAACGCCGTTTTGGTCAAGACGAGCGAATGGATCACTTTCAAAAATCTTCTTCTCGTAATATACTTCAAGGAATTTTCCAGCGTCATCACGAGAAAAACCGTAAGTCATTTGAGTTAAATCGTTTGTTCCAAATGAGAAGAATTCAGCATATTTTGCAATTTGGTCAGCAGTGATAGCAGCACGAGGAATTTCAATCATAGTTCCAACTTTATAGTGCATATCAACTTTCTTTTCTGCCAAAATCTTGTCAGCAGTTTCTGTGACAATATCTTTAACATACTTAAATTCTTTGCTGTCGCAAGTGAGTGGAATCATAATTTCAGGAACAACTGTGAAGCCTTCCTCTTTTTCCACTTCAATAGCCGCTGTGATAACAGCCTCAGTTTGCATTCTTGCAATTTCTGGATATGTGACAGCAAGTCTAAGTCCACGATGACCCATCATTGGGTTAAATTCATGTAAACTTTCAACAGTTGCTTTCAAAGTTTCAAAAGAAAGTTTCATTTCTTTTGCAAGTGCTCTGATTTCATCGTCCTCATGAGGCAAGAACTCGTGAAGAGGTGGATCCAAGAAACGAATGGTCACTGGACGACCTTTCATTGCTTTGAAGATACCCTTAAAGTCTTTCTTCTGCATTGGAAGAAGTTTTTTAAGTGCTTTTTCTCTTTCAGCAGTGGTGGAAGAAACAATCATTTCTCTAACTGCTGGAATTCTGTCTGCTTCAAAGAACATATGTTCAGTTCTGCAAAGACCTACGCCCTCTGCGCCAAAGGAGAAAGCAACAGAAGCGTCGCGTGGGTTATCAGCGTTTGTTCTTATGCTGAGTTTTCTATATTTATCAGCCCATTCCATGATTGTGGCAAACTCGCCAACAATCTTAGCAGGTTCTGTGTTGATTGCGCCGTCGTAAATTTTACCTGTTGAGCCATCGAAGGAAATTACGTCGCCTTCTTTATAGGTCTTTCCGCCAAGAGTGAAACTCTTTCCGTCGTCAGCAAATTTAAGAGCAGAGCAACCTGCAACACAGCAAGTTCCCATACCTCTTGCAACAACGGCAGCGTGAGAAGTCATTCCTCCACGGGCTGTCAAGATACCTTGAGAAGCAGCCATACCTTCAATATCTTCTGGAGAAGTTTCCAAACGAACAAGCACAACCTTTTCCTTCTTGCCTTGCTCCTTAGCCTTTTCAGCAGTAAAGCAAATCTTACCACTTGCAGCACCTGGAGAAGCAGGAAGAGCCTCGCCAATTACTTTTGCTTTCTTAACAGCACTTTCGTCAAAAGTTGGGTGCAAAAGTGCGTCAAGTTGTTTTGGATCGATCATAAGAAGAGCATCTTTTTCAGAAATCTTGCCCTCTTTCACAAGGTCAACGGCAATTTTAAGAGCAGCCTTAGCAGTTCTCTTACCATTCCTTGTTTGAAGCATATAGAGTTTTCCTCTTTCGATTGTGAACTCCATGTCTTGCATATCTTTATAGTGGTTTTCAAGTTTTGTGGCAATAGCAACAAATTCCTTGTAAACTTCTGGGTTTTGTTCTTCAAGTTTAGCGATTGGTTGAGGAGTTCTAATTCCTGCAACAACATCTTCGCCTTGTGCGTTCATAAGATATTCGCCATAAAGTGCGTTTTCGCCAGTTGCTGGGTTTCTTGTGAAAGCAACGCCAGTGCCAGAGTCTTCACCCATATTACCGAACACCATGGATTGAACGTTAACGGCAGTTCCCCAGTTATATGGAATGTCGTGCATTCTTCTATATACATTTGCTCTTTCGTTATCCCAAGATCTGAACACAGCCTTAACTGCTTCGATGAGTTGGACTTTTGGATCTTGTGGGAATTCCTCTTTTTGACCTTCTTTATAGAGTTTCTTAAAGAGTTTAACAATTTCTTTTAAGTCCTCAGCGGTGAGGTCTTTATCAAATTTAACACCCTTTTTCTCTTTGATTTGGTCTAAAATTCTTTCATACTTAGATTTATCTTGTTGCATAACAACATCGCTGAACATTTGGATAAATCTGCGATATGAGTCATATGCAAAACGAGGATTGTTTGTTAAGTTTGCTAAACCTTCAACAACTTCGTCGTTAAGACCAAGGTTCAAAATTGTGTCCATCATTCCAGGCATGGAAACTCTTGCGCCAGAACGAACGGAAACAAGAAGTGGATTTGACGCATCACCAAATTTTTTGCCAGTCATCTTTTCGATTTGAGCAAGTTTTTGATAGATTTGCTCAATGATGCCGTCATTGATTTTTCTTCCATCTTCGTAATATTTTGTGCAGGCTTCAGTTGTGATTGTGAAACCTTGAGGAACAGGTAAGCCGATTTTGGTCATTTCAGCAAGGTTAGCACCCTTTCCGCCGAAAAGTGCTTTGTTATTACCTTTAGCCTCTTTAAAAAGATAAACATACTTTTTCATAATTTCTCCTTTATTTGTATCGCTTTAATTATACAAAAAAATATAACGAAAAGGCAAACAATTTCGCTATATTTTCAAAAAAATTTAATGATTTTTTCATATATATTGTAAATTTATTTTTTGATTACCCAAATTTTCAAGTTTCCACGCTGTTTTCAATGTAATTTAAAATTTCCTCTTTTCCCAGCATTGTTTCGCTGGAATATGGAAAGATGAGTTCTTTTCTTGTGGACAGCGCTTTGGCAATTTTCGAAAGACTTTGTGGGATTTTGCTTTTGGCAAGTTTATCCACTTTTGTGGCTATGATGATGTATGGAATTTGATAGTGATTTAAAAACTCAATCATCATTTTGTCAAGTTCTGTTGGCGTGTGACGGCAATCGATAAGCACAAACACCGTTTTTAAAAGTTGGGAATTAAGAAGATATTTTTCCATAAGACCCGCCCAGTTTGCGATGTGGTGCTGACCTGTTTTTGCATATCCATAGCCGGGCAAATCAACAAACTTGAACTTATTATTGATAAGAAAATAGTTTATCATTTTGGTAAGCCCAGGAGTTGAGGATGTTTTTGCCAAATTTTTCCTGCCCGTTAAAGAGTTAATGAGAGAACTTTTTCCCACATTACTCCTGCCCACGAACGCGAACTCCACCAAATCGTCGTTTAAAATGTTTTTTTCGTCGACAACGCTTGTTAAATATTTCGCACTTAAAATTTTCATATTTTTATTATACCTTATATAAAAGAAAATTTCAATTATATTTCGCAAAAGTTTTTGGGAAAATATGGTTAAAATTATTTTACAAATTTTGAAATAAACGCTATAATATTTTTCATGAAGAATTTTTGGCAAGTTGTTAAGTTCACATTATTTTCCATTTCGGCTGGCATAATTCAAATTGGCACTTTCTCGCTGTTTGACTATGTTTTTCATTGGGATTATTGGGTGGCTTACATCATCTCGCTTGTGTTGTCGGTTATTTGGAATTTCACCTTCAACCGCCGTTTCACATTTAAAAGCGCAAAAAATGTCCCTCTTGCCATGTCGCTTGTAGCGTTATATTATCTTGTTTTCACGCCTCTTTCAACACTTTGGGGAAATGCGATGGAAGGCGCTGGCGTGCCAGATATTCTTGTGACCGCCTTTTCCATGATTGTTAATTTTGTCACAGAATTTCTATACCAAAAGTTTGTTATCTATCGCGGAAACGAGAACACAAACGACCTTGCTCTTTCCGACGACGAAAAATCTTATCAACTTATTTTAAAAACAATAAAAAAGAAATTATAATAATTTACTATATAATAAAAGAAAAGAGCTTTTTTTCTATTTTCGTTTGAAATTAATTGCGTGTGAGAAAAATGTGTATCCAGTTATTCCTATGCGGGCAAACTGGGCGAAAGTCCATGCAAGGCATGGGCACGCGAAGCGTGCTGGCTTTTTGCATGAAAACAAATCCTATTTTTATCCTTGCCCGTCACTGCAAAAAGCCACTTTCGCCCGCTCTACGCCTCTTCCTTTTCCTCTACTTTTTTCTCTTCCTTCTCGTCGTCAAAACCGCAGTCGTTGTTTTCATACCACTCTTTATTAGTTTTCACATACCACTCTTGTGTTCGCGAAAGAAGTTCGTTTATCTCAGCCTTTTCGTTTTCCAAAGTTTTGTTGGCATAAAGAGGTTCGCCAATAGTGTAATTTAGATAATACTTAAATTTTCCGTTTCGCTTTTTCTTACGCCTAAAAGTGACAAGAATTGGTAAAACTGGCACAGCGTTTTTAACTGCAGTTGAGAATGCTCCTTTTTTGAAAGGTCTAATCTCTCGATAATATGGCCAAAGCGAGCCTTCTGGATTAAACATAACTGGCTTTTTCTTCTTTTTCAAGATATATGAAACATCCTCGTTAAATTTTTTCATGCCAGAAAGCGAGGATGCTGGAATTGGCATTCCACAAAGTGACCTAAGGAAAAAGCCTGTGAACCTGCGCCTAATGTTATTTTCCAAAGTGGTGTAATATATCATTCTTTCTGGAAAGACATTAGAGCAACAACAAACATCATCGAGCACATGCACATGAGAGCAAGTTATCACATACCCCTGCCCGCGCAATTTCTTTTTGTTTTCATGCCCTATTATTTCGATATGATATTTCAAATACGCAACAGGGTTAAACACACAAACGGCAAAAGTGCGGAAAAATCCCGCCCAAAGCCTGAATGGAAGCCTTGGATAGAAATGATAGTTTTCATCAAACTTAAGTTTTCTTTTACCCTTAACAAGTTTACGATTATGAGCGTGCAAATCGTCTGGGCGTTCAATTCCGTCTTTATCAATCATGTTAATCTCCTTAGTGTTAACCTTTTAAAACTCCAAAACATAATTAAGAAAATAGGAGTTTTTATGGCAAATTTCTTTGGAACAGATGGAATTCGAGGTGTGTTCGGCAAAACCTTGACCCCTTCTCTTGCCATCAATGTTGGCAATGCTTTAACAATGGTGAGGCACAATCCTCGCATAATCATTGGTGCTGACACACGCATATCCTCAGACATTTTGAAGTGTGCCGTGGCAATTGGTGTGATGACTGGTGGTGGAAGTGTTGTGGACACTGGAATTGTTCCAACCGCTTGCATTTCGTATCTCACAAAGAAGTTCCACTTCGATTTTGGTGTGATGATTTCCGCCTCTCATAATCCAAGCATATACAACGGCATTAAAGTTTTCAAATCTAACGGTCAAAAGATGAACGACGAGGAAGAAGCGGAACTTGAAAGTTATTTTGGAAACAATTTTGAAGCAAGCATTTATGGCAGTTACAGGCAAAAGAATTTAACAAAGCACTACATAGATTTTCTAATAAATTCCTCCGAATTTGACTTAAATGGTGTTAAAATTTGCCTTGATTTAAGCAATGGCTCCGCCTACCACATCGCCCCGCTTGTGTTTTCAAAACTTGGTGCAACGGTTTTCAAGACTGGCGCAAAAAACAACGGACTTTTAATCAACGACAAATGTGGAAGTTTGTTTATTGAACACCTTGTGCAATTTGTTAAACTTAAAAATGCCGATGTTGGTTTTGCGTTTGACGGCGACGCCGACCGCCTTATTGCCGTGGACGCAAGTGGAGAGGTTTTTGACGGCGACAAAATCTTGTATATCCTTGCAAAAAAGATGAAGAAGGACGGCTCACTTTTTGCTAACACAGTTGTTGGCACAAGCCACACCAACAGTGGAATTATGACTGCACTTGGCAGAAACAAAATCAACTTAATTCGCACGGATATTGGCGATAAGTATGTTATCGACGCCATGCAAAAAATGAATTTGAGTTTGGGTGGAGAGCAGTCTGGTCACATCATTCTTCGCGACAAAATTTCCACTGGCGACGGCATTTTAACCGCCATTAGTGTTATGAACGCCATGCGCGGAGAAAAATCTTCGCTGTCTAATCTTTTTGATGCACAACTTCTTCCTCAAGCAAATTTAGATGTTGTTGTGAAAGATAAGATTAAGGTTATAAACAACGATGATTTACGCCAGCTTCTTTCCAACATCTCCTGCGCAATCTCTCCAAGTGGCAGAGTTTTGGTGCGTGCAAGTGGCACCGAGAATAAGATAAGAATAATGGTGGAGCACACAAGTTTAGCAAAAGCGAAAAAACTTGCCAAAGAAATTAAAAGTTTAGTGATTAAGATTTAGCCTTCTTTTTCTTCTTAATAGGTTTAAAAACCTTATCGATTAAAACATCAAGCACATTGTCGATTTTCTTAACATCCTCTTTTTCCAAAGATTTTTCGATGTTGTTCAAAATAACTTCGCCATAGTTTGCTTTGCTGTCGTAGAACTTAAAGAATTTGTCGGTTGGAGTGAGCCTATATTCACGCCCGTCGCTTTTACTTCTCTTTTTCTCTAAATACCCCTTTTTGATGAGTTGTTTAACCTTATAAGTAGCGTTTGGCGAGGAGATTTCAAGAAAATCTGCAAATTCAGAAATCGTTGGATTGCCAAGTAGGTAAACACATTCCAAGCAGAAATATTCGGATGACGAAAGGCTGTCGTCCGTTTTATCTTTAAGCCCCTTGAAAACATTTTGATAAATCATCAATTTAAAGTTTTTGTAGATGCAATCTAATTTGTTTTTTGTTCTCATATTTTCACCTCGTATTGCAAAATTATATCACAAATTAAGGTCAAAAGCAAAGCATTTAAAAAAATATTTGCAATTTTTTAAATATCTTCGTTCTCCTCATATTTGCATGATTATATACAATCTTAATTTAAAAATAGATAAAAATTTTTAATTTTTCTTTTTAAAATAAATTTGCAGAAAATAAACAAATTTTTTATTTTAATCAAAAATTCTTGATTTTCAAATTTTAATGTGCTATAATACTTGATGTCTTGGTCCCATGGTCAAGCGGTTAAGACGTAGCCCTCTCACGGCTGAATCAGGGGTTCGAGTCCCCTTGGGATCACCAAAATTGGCAAAAAGGTAAAATTAGTTTAATCTTATAATATTAAATTTTTTGCTCTCAATTATAAAAAACTTCTTCAAATTGAAGAAGTTTTTTACTTTATTTGTCATTTTGAAATTAACACTGTTTTCCCTTTCGTTCCATTGCTTAAGCATATCCACGATTTTTTCGCTTGTGTCTTGATTTTTTCTGTTTTTGAAAATTCTCACATCGTCGCGAATGATATCAACAACACTCTTTATCACGATCACCGCAACTGCAATTGCTGAAGTTAAGAAGAAACCATAAGTGTAGAAAATTGGACAGATAATTAACCCATAGCAAACTGTATAGAAAATCTTTTCCCAAAATTTCATGTTATTCCAATCCAAAAGCATAATGATAAATGGAATTATCATAACTGTCAAGCAATATCCATTGCATACACCCGGGAAAAGAAGATATGTTCCAACAGCAAGCGTCACAAATTCTTTATATTTCTTTGATTTAAAACTGATTAATGGTAAAACAAATGCAAGAACAACCAAACCATATCTTAAAAGTGTGCTTAAAATGGTGTGGAGTATGCTCATGTCCGCTCCACCAAAAATTGTGGAAAGTGCCAAACATAAATAGTAAACAATGGTGTCGAATGACACATTTGAACCCCATGTTGTTGCTCCACCTGAGGAAAACCCTGTCACATTACTTAAGAGGATTGGAATGTTTGAAAAGCCACCTTCGATAAATAAGAATGGCACAAAAACCACAACTAAAGTATAGGCTAACACTTTCAAAACACCCCATAATTTTTCCCATTTTTCGCCACGCCAAAGAATATAAAACATAATGAAAATTGGATATATCTTCATGCAGATTGCTCCCGCAAGGAAGACATATGAAACTTCTCGCATCCAAATTTTATTGCGCGAATTAAAGAAGAAAAACAGAAGCGTGAAAGTGCAAACTGTGAGTGTGTTATTCGCCCTGACAAACTCGAAAAGCAATGGACCGAAGCAAAAAATTATACTTAAAAGATAAAACAAATTTTTGCCTTTTAGTTTTGTGAATTTTGCCACAACAAACATGATTATGGCAAGATTGATGATGTAGTATAAAAGAAAACTTACAATGAAGCCAGCATTTGCAGAAAGTTCAGCAAGCGTGATGTTTCCGCACTATATTCATTTAAAGCACCTTGACAAAACCAAGTGAAAGGATAAAAAATAAGAAAAGAAAGTGGTGGATAGATGGAATGAAAACCATAGTCACCATTGTATGGATTTGGACAAAGTGCATATGACAAAGTTTCTGCAAAATCAGAAAATAGCGTTGTTGCCGTTATTCCATTTAATAAATGAGGAGCAACACAAGCAAAGATAACTGCAAGAAGAACATAAACTCCAAACCCAGCCACTACGATAATAAAGAAAATTTTAAGCGCTAAATTTAAATCAAATTTTTTCCTAACATCCGTCATAATTTACTCCTAAACTTTAACCATTATAGCATATTAAAAAATAAATTAAAAACTTTTATCACACAAAATTAAAAATTTTTAAGGAATTTTATAAAAAATTAAGTTGCTTTACCAGTGAAAAATGGATATAATTAAAATGTGAGGCATTTATGGATAAATTTATGAAAGAGGCAATAAAAGAGGCAGAACGAGGAATAACGAATGGCGATGGCGGACCTTTTGGCGCTGTTGTTGTGAAAGACGGTGTGATTGTTGGAAAAGGTCACAACAAAGTTTTGAAAAACAACGATGCCACCTGCCACGGAGAAATTGAAGCAATTAAAAGTGCTTCAAAAAAGCTTGGCACTTTTGATTTGTCGGATTGTTTGCTTTTCACAACTGGCGAGCCTTGCCCTATGTGTTTGTCGGCGTGCTTATGGGCAAACATAGAAAAAGTTTACTATGGCTGTTCAATTTCCGACAATGAGAAAATTGGTTTTCGTGATAAAAAATTCGACACGCTTATGGGTGGAAGAAAAAAGTTGAAAAATTATCTTGAAGAGTTAGACCGAAAAGAATGTCTTGAACTTTTTGAAAAATATTTAAATTTAGAAAACAGAAAAAACTATTAAAACACCATTTTTGGTGTTTTATTTTTATATATGATAATTAAAATAAATTCCTTAAAATTTAATATTTTTTCTAAAAATTAGTTAAAATTAAAGAAAAATTCACTTTTTTTCAATTTTTTCGGCATTTTTTAAGTATTTTTTTCTTATTTTTTAATTTAAATTAAATTTTTATTTAAAATAAATTTAATAAATTCCATATTCTTTTAAAAGTTTAATATACTCATCAAAATGGTTTAAACGAATTGGCATTGGCTTATTATTTTTGAAAAATATTAAAAGGCAAGGCGAAATGTTATGATAACTTTCCAAAATTTCATAGCCTGTTGCCTCGCCGTTTTTAATCAAATTTTTCACTTTAGCATGATAGTTAAAATACATATATTTATTTTGCTAATAACTCAAGTTTTTATTAAACAAAAAAAGAAGTTAAACTTAACTTCTCATATATTTTTTGCAATCTAAAATTTTGTTTTTTGTGAAATAGGAAAAAATTTGGTTAAAGTCGCCATTAAACAAAAGAGTTTGCATTTTAAGTTCTTCTGCAGGTTTAATGTCGCTTGAATAACTGTTTCCAACAACAAGAATTTCCTTTGATTTAATTTTTTCTTCTTCCATAATTTTTTGGTAGATTGGCGTTTTTGTGTCAATTGTGAAATGGTTATCAGAATAAACAGAAATCACTTTTTTAAAACAACTTTCCTCAATGCCATATTTCTTTATGTAATAATCTAAATATTTACGCCTGCCCATTGAAACGATGTATAACGAATATTTCTTTTTTAATTCTTCAAAAAACTCATTTGGCATAGTTTCCACTTTCATGTCGCCACGGTCATAGAAATTGTTTTCCACAATCTCGGCAAATTTGTTCATGTCATAGCCTTCACTTCGCACAAAGCCGATAACATCATTTGAGTGGATTGGACTTTTAAACTTATGGCGTTTAAAAAAGTTTTCCTCTTCCTTTTTTCCAACAAGCGCACGAATCACGCTTTTCCAATAGATATCAATATCTTTCCAATTGTCTTTTGCCGTGTAAAGCGTGTCGTCAAAATCGAAAATAATTGTTTTAATCATTCTCGTATCCTTTCAAAAATCTGACAGCCTCCTCTCTATCTTTCGCCGTGTAAACATAAGAGCCAGAAACCAAAATATCCACACCCAAATCGCGAAGTTTTTGTGCATTTTTTTCATTCACTCCGCCGTCGAATTCAATTTTAAAATTGAGGTTGTTGTCCTTTTTAAATTTATTAATCTCAGCAACTTTCCTGTAAGTTTCCTCGCTTGTTTCTTGATAGGAAGCGCCTGGCTCGACACCCATAACAAGCACAACATCTGCGTTATATGCAAACGCGCGAATTTCCTTGAAAGTTGTTGCAGGCTTTAAACTTATGCCAGCAAGGGTGTTTCTTGAGCGAATGTATTTTAAAACATTGGCAAGAGTGTTTTTGTCGTAAAAAGCCTCATAATGCACAGTGACGATGTTCGCGCCTGCGTCAATATATTTTGAAACACTGTTCGCTGGCTCGTCCACCATTAAATGACAATCAAGCATAATGGCACTTGCACTGTTAATCGTTTTCACAACATTATAATCGAAAGTGTTTTTCTTAACAAAATTTTCGTTCATAATGTCGCAGTGCAAGAAATCTGCAACTCCCTGCATCTCTTTAGCATATTCCACTATGTTTTGAAAATCTTGAATTGGATCGGTGGAAACCGCCACATCAACAATCTTTTTCATAAAAACTCCCTTAATATGATAGCAAAATTTCTTTAAAAATCAAAATTTTTTCATTAATTTCAAGTTTTCTTGCAAAATTTTATAGTTTTCATACCTGAGTTTACTTATTTTTCCACTTTTAACGGCATTTATAACTTCGCAATCTTGGTCATGCAAATGTAAACAACTTTTATATTTACACTTTTCGGCAAACTTTAAAAATTCTGGATAATATGCTTTAAGTTCATATTCATCCACATTTAAAAGTTCTTCGCTAAGTTTTGAAAACCCTGCCGTGTCTGCTAAAAACTTCCCTTTTTCAATTTCATATAACTCAACTATCCTTGTGGTTTGTTTTCCGCGTTCCACTTTCTTACTAAAATCGCCTATTACTGCAACATTTTCCTTTAATAGCGCATTGATAATTGACGACTTTCCAACTGCACTTTGCCCAGCAAGTGTGGTTATGCCATAAATTTCCTTTTTAACTTCAAAAACTTCATCATTAACAGTGGAACAAGAGATAACCTTGCACGCTTTTTTATAGTTCTCTTTCACAAAATTCACAAAATCTTCGCCTAAATCGCTTTTATTCACACATAAAACTGGTGTGATTGCATGAACAACACAAAAGATGATGAGTTTATCCACAAGCAAAAAATCTGGCTTTGGTGTTTTGCTTATCACAATAATCATTTTGTCAACATTCGCAAGTGGCGGACGAATTAGAAGGTTTTTTCGCTCTTTAACCTTACTTATGGCATTTTCGTCAACTTCCACCTTGTCGCCAACAAAAATTCCCACATCTTTCAAATTTCGTGCAGAAAATATTTGCACTTTTTCGCCCACAAGCACACTGAATTTGTCGGAGTTCTTTTTTATCACAAGCCCGTTCATGCGCCACCTCCAATCTTGTTTCTAAGTTGCCCGCAAGCGCCCTCAATATCCTCGCCCATAGTTCTTCGCACAGTGGCACTTATGCCGTCCTTATTTAAAACCTCGCAAAGATAATACGCTCTTTTTCTTGGCACGCCTTCAAGCTTTTGTTCTTCAACCGAGTTGAGTGGAATTAAATTAACATGGCAACTTCTTCCATATAGAACCTTTGCAAG
This sequence comes from uncultured Clostridia bacterium, assembly GCA_930971385.1. GTDB lineage: Bacteria > Bacillota > Clostridia > Christensenellales > UBA1242 > Caccovivens. Next base: position 12,585 of record CAKNGB010000006.1, read on the forward strand.
AGTGTGCATATCACCTGCCGTTGAGTTGACGCCATCGATAAGCGCATATTCAAACACCACACGCCTGCCGGTTTTGGAAAAATAATAGTCACACGCCTTCAAAATTTCCTCAATCGAGAAAGAGTTTGCTGTTGGCATAATCTTTTTTCGTATCTCGTCGGTTGGCGCGTGAAGAGAAATTGTCAGCGTCACATTAAAGCCGTCGTCTGCCAAGCGATAGATGTTTTTCACAATTCCACAAGTGGAAAGTGAGATGTTTCTTTGACTGATGTTTAAACCGCTTTCCGAGGATATTAGTTGCAAAAATTTTGCCACATTTTCATAGTTATCCAGCGGTTCGCCACAGCCCATTAAAACCACATTGGTCACTTTTCTGTCTTTCAAATTTCCGCCTAATATGCGATTATAGATTAACACTTGCAAGAGAATTTCGCCAGCCGACAAATTTCTTTTAAGCCCACCAATTGTGGAGGCGCAAAACTTGCAACCCATTCTGCAACCCACTTGTGTGGAAACACAAACGGTGTAGCCATATTTATATTTTAAAAGCACGCTTTCCACCACGCTTCCGTCGCTTAAAGAAAGCGCCATTTTCTTTGTGCCGTCGTCGCTTTCCAAAATTTTAACTATTTTCCAAGTTGGATAATCTTCTTTAATTTTTTCCTTAATTTCTTTTGAAAGATTGCTCGCCTCTTCCAAACTTTTTGCCATGTAAAGCGCGTCAAAAATCTGCTTACCACGAAAGCGTGGCAAGTTTAACTTGACCGCATAGTCATATAGTTCGTTAAGCGATAAATCTAACAAATTCATACATCAACCTTTTTTGCTTTGAAATGATAGCCGTTTAAAAAGTCGCGCACATTTAAAACTTTTCCACCTTGTGCTTGGCAGGATAATATTTCAAAAAAACTGTCCTTTGCCTTAACAAAAAACTCTTTTTTTGTGGTGATAATCTCGCCAATTTCCGCTTTTTCGTTTAACGCACTGACCTTTGCCTTGTAAACTTTTATGCGCTCGTCTCCCACAAAGAAGTATGCCACTGGCGACTCGACATAAGCACGCACTTTGTTGACAAGAGTGGAGGCTTTTTCATGAAAATTTAAAAGCGCATCCTCTTTTTGAATGAGTTTAACAAAAGTGGCGCCTTCTTCCTTTTGTTTTGTGAATTTCACTGTGCCATTTTCAATTTCTTCCACTGCTTTAAGTAAAAGTTCTCCTCCAATTTCGGCAAGGCGTGGCATAAGAGAAAGATAATCGTCCTCATCAGATATTTCCACTTCTTTTTGAAGAATGATGTCGCCGTCGTCCATGCCAACTTCCGTTTTCATAATTGTGACACCCGTCAATTTGTCGCCATTAAGAAGTGCCGACTGAATTGGCGTCGCTCCGCGATATTTTGGCAAGAGCGAAGGATGCACATTTATGCATAACTTCATGTCAAGAAGTTCCTTTGGCAAAATTTTGCCATAAGACGCCGTCACAAATAGGTCGCATTGGATATTTTTGAAAGTTTCCAAATTATCTTTCAAGCGTTCAAATTGATAAACTGGAATATTTTCCTTTTCCGCCAGCATTTTTATGTTTGGCGAAACAAGTTTTTTTCCGCGTCCTGCCTTCTTATCCGTTTGGCAGACAACACCCACCACCTCGTGCTTAGAGAGAAGTTTTTTTAACACAACCTCAGCAAAATATGGCGTTCCAAAAAACAAAATTTTCATTATTTCCCCTCAAACTTACTGCGATATTTCTTTCCCTCATCGGTGTAGTCCACAAACAAAATGCCGTCTAAGTGGTCAATTTCATGGCAAACGCAACGCGCGGTGTAGTCTTTCGCTTCAAAGGTAAACTCCTTGCCATTTCGGTCTTGCGCCTTAATCATAACATATTTTGGTCTTGTCACATCGCAGTAAAAATCTGGAATGGATAAACATCCCTCGCTGTCGGTTACCTTGCCTTTGGTTTTGATGATGACAGGATTGACAATTTCAAGATACTCCCCTTCTTTCACTTCCACAATAATCGCTCTTCTAAGCGTTCCCACTTGAACGGCAGCAATTCCCACGCCGTTTTTCTCCTCCATAGTGTTTTTCATGTCATCTAAAAGCGTGTGCAAAGAGTCATCGAAGTTAACAACAGGCTTCGACTTTTTCCTCAGCGTTTCGCTTCCAATTTTAACAACATTTCTAACTGACATACTTCCTCCTAACTCAAATTCTGTGGGTTTATCTCGAAAAAGACGGATGATTTTGCTTTTTTATCCACACACGCAAATAGTTCTTTTTCAATTTCTTCTGCATGAGCAAGTTTAAACCTCATCAAAATTTGGTATCTATATTTCGTTTTAATTCGATTTAATGGCGACTTCATCACATCAAGATAGATAAAATCGTCTATAAACTTCTCTTTCACTTTCTGCACATTATTATAGCACACTTTAATCTCTTTTGCCACAATATTTTCATCTTCATGCGAAAATAATATGCGAAGAACCTTGGTATATGGCGGAAAATTGGTCACTTTTCTTAAATTTGCCTCTTTTTTGAAAAAACCTTTAAAGTCATAGTTCTGCGCATAGTGATAAACATAGTGGCGCGGAGAATAGGTTTGCAAAATAACTTTTCCTTGGTCCTTACTTCTTCCTGCACGGCCACTGACCTGCGTAATAAGTTGGAAAGTGCGCTCAATTGAGCGATAGTCAGACTGATACAAACTTTGGTCAGCGTCCACAATTCCCACCAAGATAACATCTTCAAAATCATGCCCTTTGGCAATCATCTGTGTGCCTACCAAAATTGCAGGCTTAGTTTCACGGAATTGCGACAAAATGCTTCTGTGTGCGCCCTTTGTGGAAGTGGTATCGTTATCCATTCTGAAAATTGCAACGCCAGGGAAAAATCTTTTTAATTCCTCCACCACTCTTTCCGTGCCGATTGCGCCTTGCTTAATGTTTCTGCTTCCGCAACTTGGGCAAATGTCAAGCGCCTTATACCTCTTTCCACAATAGTGGCATTTAAGTTTGTTTTCATAGTGATGATAGACAAGCGAAACATCACAATCTCGGCACTTTGCCACATATCCACATTCTCTACATCTTTGAAAGGAGGAAAAACCTCGGCGATTTATGAAAATCATTGCCTGTTTTTTTCTTTCCACAACACTTCCAAGTTCTGCAAGAAGTGGAATGGAGAAAATCTCGCTGTTGCCGTGCCTTAGTTCATTCAGCATATCCACAACCACAATTTTTGGCATTTCCATACCATTCACACGAACTGGCATTTCCACAAGCGTATATTCTCCGTCCAAGGCTTTTGCATAACTTTCAATCGACGGCGTGGCACTTCCAAGCACCAAAATTGAGTTGTTATATTTTCTTCTAAATTCCGCAATCTCGTGCGTGTCATAACGAGGGTTGCTTTCAGAGATATAACTTTGCTCGTGTTCCTCGTCGATGATGATTATTCCCAAATTTTCCAGCGGTGTGAAAATGGCAGAGCGTGCACCAACCACAACTTTTGCCTCGCCAAAAAAAATTCTTCGCCACTCATCAAAACGCTCGCCAGCAGAAAGGCCACTGTGAATAAGTGCCACTTCTTCGCCAAAACGCGCTTTGAAATTGGCAAGCACCTGCGGTGTTAAAGAGATTTCTGGCACAAGCATAAGTGCGGTTTTGCCGTTTTTAAGTTCACGCTCGATTAAGTTCATGTAAACTTCAGTTTTGCCAGAGCCCGTGACGCCGTGAAGAAGATAGGTCTTATTTTCTTTAATCGTGTCCACCGCGCGCTGTTGAAGAGGAGTTAACGCCTTTTTCTCTCCAGAAATTTTATCGAACTCCACGCTTCTTTTTCTTTCTTCATAACTTACACTTACCACACCTTTTTTAACAAGTGCAGAAAGTGGAGCATAGCCAAATTCGTTTGAAACTTCCGAAAATTTAACTTTGCCGTGCTGTTTTAAAAATTCCACAATAACCGCCTGTTTTTTGGCGTTTTTAGGAATTTCCACATCTTGATTTAAAGAAACATATCTTTCCACAAGTTCTTTTACCTTTCCTGTTCGCATTTCGCTTGGAAGGAAAAGGCGAAGAATGCTGGCAAGTTTCAAAAACAACTTGTCCGCCATATATTTCATAAGTGCAAGCATTTCTTTTTTGATAACAGGAAAGCCGTCAACCGAGCGCAAAATGCTTTTAAGTTTTGTTAATTCAAAAGAAGAATTATCCTTAATCTCAACAATAAAACCTTGAATAACTCTTGCGCCGAAAGGAACCATCACTCGTTCTCCTTCTTTAAGTTCAAGTTCGTCTGGAATGAGATATTCAAATTCGCGGTCTAACGCTTTGGCATCTTGGTCGATAATGACGCTTGCAACTTTCATCTAAACTCCTAATAAAAAATCACTGCCATGATAGGACAGTGAAATTATATCATAAAATTTCGTTATGGAAAAGCGATTTCCACTATTCTTGCACACCAGTGTAGGTTATTTTGCCGTCGTAAATTTCTTGAAGAGCAATCGAGATAGCCTTTTTATCAGCGGTTGCAAGTTCTTCACGCCTTGTTGCTTCAATTTCCTTTGCGCGTTTTGAAGCCAAAATCGACAAAATGTATTTGTTTCCTCCTGTTTTTTCAGCAAGTTTATCGATTGGTGGTTCATTCATCATAATTTTTATCACTCCTATCAAATATTTCCTTGCTATTTTAGCACAAATAAAAGAAATTGTAAAGTCTTTTTTTGAAAATAACAAAATTTCTTAATTAACAAAGCCAAGTGAAATCAAAAGTGCACGATTGACCTCTTTCATTTTATATTCATCAACAGAGGCAATTTTTTCTTTTAGCCTGCGTTTATCCAAGGTGCGAATTTGCTCGAGTAGCACAACCGAGTCCTTTGGAAGATGATATTTTTGTGAAGATAGTTCAATATGCGTTGGAAGTTTTGCTTTCTCCAGTTTACTTGTGATTGCCGAAACAATGACGGTTGGCGAGAACTTGTTTCCCACATCATTTTGGATAATTAAAACAGGACGAATTCCACCTTGCTCACTCCCAACAACTGGGCTGAGATCGGCAAAATATATTTCTCCTCTTTTAAAAATATTCTCCATATTTACTTCCCATTAAATTTTGATAATCTAATAGGTCAGCAATTTCAAGGTCAGATAAATCTTGATATACTGCACCCATTTCATCAAATGCCTCCACTATCATTCTATGCGTGGATTTGTCCATAGTTGATAAAATGACGAAATCTTCCAAAGAGCCGAACTCTTTTTCGATTTTTTCCACCTTTTGCATGGTTTTTGAATAGATATTTTTATCCATTAAATATCTCCCGTATATCAAAATTTCATACTTATTTTGTGGAAAAGTGAAATTTTTATTCTTTCGAGGGTGTAAAAAAATTCATAGGTCAAGCCTATCAATTTTTTTTCGTTTTGGTTTAGGTTATAAAATAATCACAACCGCGCCAACAATATCCTTTGTGTGAGAAAGTGAAACTTCAATTTTTCTTTCGCCCAAAAACTCTTTTGCCTTGCCGTGAAGCGTTAAGAATGGCTTGCCGTTTTCATGATGACATAGTTCAATTTCTTTATAGGAAATCTCGCCCGCCTTGATGTCAAGTGCTTTAAAAGTTGCCTCTTTAACCGCCCACAGCGTTGCCACCTTTTCCTTTTTGTTCTTAAAGCCTTGTATGTAAGATATTTCCTTAAAAGTGGCAATTTTTTCTAAGAGTTTATCTTCATCTTTTATTCTTGAAATATGTTCAAGGTCAAGTCCAATCATCGCCGTCCTCCAAATTGAATAGTTTGTCGCTCACTTGCCTTGCCACACTATAATCATAACCTTTATAGATTAAATATGCAAGGCACTTTTGCTTGTTTTTTAAGGTTTTTTCTCGATTTTTGACGAATTTTTCTCCAAGTGTTAAAGCGCGATCAAATTCTTCTTCCTCTTCCACCGTTTCCAAGAGGTTTTCCACAATCTCCGCATTAATACCTTTTTCCTTTAATTTGTTTGCAATGGCACGCTTACCTTTACTTCCCTTTAAACTTTCAAAATACTCCTTTGCAAAAACCTCATCGTTCAAATAGCCATATTCTTGAAGTTTTGAAACGGTGTTTTCAATAACCTCCTTTTCAATTTGCTTCTTTTTTAAATAGTCTTTAAGTCCTTTTGTGGAAACGGAATATTTTTCAAGATAGGAAAGTGCCAATTCAAAAGCAAGTTTTTTATCGTTCTCTTTTTTAATGGCAAAAAGTTCCTCTTCGTCAATTTCCTGCCCCGTTTTAAACCCAGTTTTTGCCAAGGTTTCATCCAAAAAGACGCCAAAAAATTTATCATCCACATATACATGATAACGCATAGCATTTTTAGTTTTCTTAATTTCCGTTATTGTCATTTATTTCACCTAACTTTCCAAATATAAAACATCTTTACCATGTTTTTTCGCATAATCAATTTCATTCCTAGTGCTTTCACCAATATATCCACCAACATTCATAACAAAAATTGCGTCACTCATATCAATTTTTTTCTTATGTGCTTCCTTTATTCTTAACATCTCATCATTCGTTAACTTTTTATTTTTGTCAAAATAAACACACTGCAAAACGCAATAACCTTTATTTAGTTCCAAACTGGATGCAGTTTCAATCATTTGTTTTTCAAATCTCATACTTCCACAAATAGTTATAACTTTCATTTTTCCCTCACTTTAAAACTTCGCTTGCCACTTTGGTGTAGGCTCGAACAAGCCCGCCCGCGCCAAGTTTAATTCCGCCGAAATATCTAACCACAAAAACGCAAACATCGCTTTTTCCTTTCTTTTGAATGACTGAAAGAATTGGTCTGCCCGCGGTTGAAGAAGGTTCGCCGTCGTCCACTGCTTTTTCCAAAAATGGCGACTTCAAAGAATAGGCATAGCAAATGTGAGTGGCTTTTTTATGCTCTTTCCATAAAATTTTCAAGGCGTTTTCCACTTCCTCCACCTTTTCGCATGGCAAAAGATAGCCGAAGAACCTCGACTTCTTTTCCACATATTCCACAACCTTTGCAAATTCAATTTCCATGTTTAAACCTTGATATATTTTTGATTTTTGCTTGTTATCTTTTCGCTTGTGCGTTTAATAACCCCAAGTTTGAGTGCTGGATTAAGGTAATTTCTTCTAAATCCCTCTCTTGATTTCAAACCTAATTTTTGCATTAAAGTTTCGCTGGACTCAGGATAATCTTCCATAACTTTTAAAAGATTTTCCACTTCTTTTGGCAAATTTTTCTTTTCCGTTTCTGTCTGCGCCATAATTTCTTCCAGCGCGCTTTTAATTGATTTAAGCATGAAGAGAATAAAAATATTAGACTTCCCCTCACTTGTGGAAAGCGTGATTGCCCTGTAATATTCTTCTTGATTTTTCATGATGATGTTTTCGATTGGCACAAACTGAAATAACTCTTTCCAAGACGACAAAAGTATCGTTTGCCAAAGCCTGCCCATTCTTCCGTTGCCGTCGCGAAATGGATGAATGAACTCAAATTCATAGTGAAAAACGCATGATTTAATAAGCATATGCGTTTCACTTTCTTTAACCCAATCAAAAAGGTTATCGAGAAGTGTTGGCACAAAAGTGTGAGACGGCGCAAGATGCACCACTTCGCCTTTTTCGTTAAACACTCCAACTTGATTTGTTCTAAGTTGCCCAGCCTCAGAAACAAGCCCATTCATCATCACAAAATGCACTTTAAGAAGATCTTTTATGCTGTATGGGTCAACTTTATTCATAATCTTATAGGCAGAACTTGCATTTTTAACTGCCAAAATATCTTCATAAGGCGCAAGCACCCTTTTTCCGTCGATAACATCTGTCACTTGCGAAAGTGAAAGTGTGTTATTTTCAATGGCAAGTGAAGAATGAATAGACTTCAACCTATTCACTTTTCTAAGCCTTGGCATTTTTTCCAAATTGGAAACGCCTTTTAACTCTCCCAAAATTTCCATAATATCGGCAACAAGCGAAAGCATATCGCCAGTTATATTGAAAGGTGGCTGATATTTTTCTTCCATAATTTCTCCTAACCATATTATATAGGAAAGAAGTTTGAAAAGTCAATCATCTTGCGTATTATCTTCCACATTATCTTGCGTACTATCTTGCGTATTTTAGTTTTCCAATCCACATAGATAATCAGTCGAAACATTAAAAAATTTCGCTAACGCTATTAAATCCAAAGCGTCTGGCATACCACTTCCCTGCTCCCACCTAACTATTGTTGAATGCGCAACACCAATACCCGCACCAACCTGCCTTGCGGATAGTCCTGCATCCAATCTCAATTCTCTTAATCTTTTGGCAAAAATTTCCATAATCAACTCCACTTTTTGCCATTATACAATATAAATTTTTAAAATAATCTAATGTTGCCAAATTGCACCATAAAATTTTAATCTTTAAGCCCACAAATATAATCAGTGGAAACGCCATAAAATTCTGCGAGGATTATTATCTCTTTTAAATTAGGTTGACTTACTCCTCTTTCACACCTATTTAATTTATCTTTATTGATATTTGTTTTTGCTGAAAGTTCTCTAATGCTAAGTCCTTCTTCCTCTCTCAAACTTTTCAATCTTTTAGCATACTTTTCCATATTACTATCCTTATTTTGATTTTACATTAAATTTTATTAAAAACGCTTGACTGTATCAATATAGATACATTATAATAGCAGTGTATCATATTTAATACAAAAGGAGTTATTATGGGAAAATCAAATGATTACAAAATTAAAGTGGATGTTTTTAAAGAATTTTTAAAAAAGAATAATCTAACAAAAGAAAGTTTTGCTGAATTTTATAGATTTGACAAAGAAGAAATTGAACTTTTTTTGGAGGAAAACGCTGAACTTAAATATTACCAAGTTGTTTGCCTTGCAAAATTGTTGCATATTAAGTGCGACGAACTTATTATATCGGAAAACTAAAGGAGTTTATATGTCACCAAAAATTAGACGAGCGTTTGTTATTAATGTTAAACTTATTGAGGAATATATGAAAAAACACAACCTGACAAAAGAAAGTTTTGCTAAGTTGTGTAGATTTACATTGGAAGAGGTGGATTTAATTCTTAAAAACAGCGTTAGAGTTCCACTATATCAACTTGTGCGCATATCAAAAATTATGCAAGTGAAATTTGAAAATGTGGTCTTGCCGTCGACCGAATAGTTATATTTTCAATTTCATAAAGTTTTTCTTGCCTTTTTTAAGTATGCAAACACCATTTTCAAAGTCGTTTTCAGTTATCTTATATGCAAAGTCTTTTTCCACCCTGCCGTTGATGGAGATTGCTCCCTGCTGGCACATTCTTCTGCCCTCCGACTTCGAGGAAACAAGTTTGCTTTCAAAAAGTGCGTCCGTCAAATTCATTGGAAGAGAGATATGGCAAGTTGGAACATTATCCAAATTTCCGCTTCCTGAAAACAGCGCTTCCGAGGCCTTTTCTGCAATTTTTGCATCCTCTTCACCACGAACGAATTTGGTCAGTTCATAGGAAAGCCTCTTCTTCGCTTTCACAATGTCCTCTTTTATCATTGCCTTAATTTCGTCCATTGGTATGTCTGTGAAAAGGGCAAACATCATCTCCACGCAGGCGTCTGGCGTTTGGTAAACACCTTGATAGAAGTCGTATGCGGAAATTTTATCTTTATCAATCCAAATTGCGCCTTTTTCTGTTTTACCCATTTTCTTGCCCTCTGGCGTTAAAAGAAGTGGGTTTGTTGCACCAATAAGATTGATGTTTGTGCCGTTTTCAAAGTTGAGTTTTCTTGCAAGTTCCACGCCAGCCACGATGTTTCCCCATTGATCAGCGCCACCCCATTCCAAAGTGCAGTTATGTTCCTTATTCAAGTGGATGAAATCATATGCCTGCATTGGCATATATCCAAGTTCAAAAAGTGTCAACCCGCCCTCTTTAATGCGGTTGGCGTAAATTTCGTTGGAAAGCATTTTGTTCACATTGAAGTGCCTGCCAATTTCACGCATAAAGTCAACATAGTCATAGCCTGTGAACCAATCTTTGTTGTTCACAATTATTGCTGGGTTGTCGCCGTCGAAATTCAAGAAAACCTTTAAGGAATTTTTGATGTTTTCAATGTTCTTGTCAATCGTTTCCTTGTCAAGCACCTTTCTCATCTCGCTTTTGCCTGTTGGGTCGCCGATTGATGCCGTTGCGCCTCCCATTAAAAGCACCACTTTGTGCCCTGCCTGCTGAAAACGACGCAAAATGCAATATGGCACACAGTGACCAATATGCAAACTATCCACCGTTGGATCAGTGCCTTCATAAAGCGCGATTGGCTTTCCACTTTCCAAAACCTTTTTAAGTGCCTCCTCGTCAGTGCATTGATACAGAAGCCCTCTCTCTTTCAAAACCTTAAACAAATTTGTGTCAACCTTTTTCATCTTCTCTTCTCCTTTTAAATCTATCCAATATCTTTCTGTGATTTTTCCGTCTGCTGATTTTATATCGCCGTCATATTCTCCGCCATTTTTCTTAATGTTTTTAATGCTTGGCAAATTTTTCTTGTTGCAGGTCATAAGAATTGTTTTTATTCCCATTTTTGAACACACTTTAATCGCTTGTTTAAGCATCAAATCGCCATAGCCTTGCCCTCGCTCGCTTGGTCTTATTCCAAGCCCAATATGCCCGCCAATGTTTTCGTTGCTTTCTTTAAGTTCGTGTCTAATTATTGCCATGCCAATAAGTTTATCGTCACTTTTCCTTATATATAGATATTGCGACATCTCTGGCTCGCCAGTTTTTGCAACTTTAAGGTTATTACAATAATCTTGGAAATTATCGTATTTTTCAAGATGTTTTGTGCCTTTAATCACATCATTTTCCTTTAAAAACTCTTGACGATATTCCATTACAATCTTGCCATCTTTTTTATCCACCTTTCGAAAATCAAAATCCACATTGCCCTCCAGCAAAAATTTCAAAATAGATTTTAGCAAACATAAAAACAATTTGTCAAGAAAACTTCTTTTTTTTATTAAACTTATTTCATTTATAATCAAATTTATTTTTCATTTTATAAATTTATTTTGATTTTTCTCTTCGTTTTGATATAATTTATAAGGTTAAAGGAGAAATTATGGAAAATTGTGTTAAAAACATGAAAGGCTTTGGACCATCTCCTATTCCACAAGAGGGAAAATGGGACCAAACAAAAGAAATTACGCAAATCTCAGGTTTTTCGCATGGTTGCGGTATGTGCGCGCCTCAACAAGGCACTTGCAAACTGACCCTTAATGTGAAAAACGGCATCATTAAAGAGGCACTTATTGAAACCATTGGATGCAGTGGAATGACTCACTCCGCTGGTATGGCAGGAGAAATCTTGATTGGGAAAACACTTCTTGAAGCATTAAACACCGACCTTGTTTGCGACGCCATCAACGACGCTATGAAAAACCTCTTTCTTCAACTTGTTTACGGCAGAAGTCAGTCGGCATTTTCGCTTGGCGGACTCGCTGTTGGCGCGTCTATGGAGGACCTTGGAAAGTTTAAAACAAGCCAAGTTGGAACAATCTTTTCCACAGAAAAAACTGGCGTTAGATACTTGAACCTCACAGAAGGCTACATCACCAAAATGGCGCTTGACGAAAACGACGAAGTGATTGGTTATGAGTATGTCAACCTTGGGCTACTTCTCAAAAATATGCAAAGCGACGAAAACTTGACTTGCAAAGAGGCTCTTCAAAAGTCCACCAAAGTTTATGGCAGGTTTAACGACGCCAAAAAAATTATCAATCCGAGAGGTGAGTGATGGGAAATAACTATGTTTTGGAAACTTTGAAGAAATACAACTTCAAAAGTTTGGACGACGCAAAAAAACTTTGCGAAAAAGCTAATATCAATGTGGAAAAAATTGTGAGGGATATTCAACCAATCTGTTTTGATAACGCGGTTGAGGCATACACTCTTGGCACGGCAATCGCACTTAAAAGCGGAACAAAAAACGCCTGCGAAGCTGCTGAAAAAATCGGCGAAGGGCTTCAAGCGTTTTGCGTGAAAGGCTCGGTTGCAGATGAAAGAAAAATTGGGCTTGGGCATGGCAACCTCGCCTCAAGACTTCTTGACGAAAAAACCAAATGCTTCTGCTTCCTTGCAGGACACGAAAGTTTTGCTGCCGCAGAAGGCGCAATGGGAATTGCAAGAACGGCAAATAAGATAAGAAAAACTCCTCTTAAAGTCATCTTAAACGGACTTGGCAAAGACGCCGCCTACATCATCGCACGCATCAACGGTTTCACATATGTGAACACGATTTTTGATAGAGAAAGTCAAAAACTTCAAATTTTGGGCGAAAGAAGATTTTCTGACGGCGAAAGAGGGGATGTTAAAATCTATGGCGCTTACGATGTTTCAGAAGGTGTGGCAATCATGCAACACGAAAGCGTGGATGTTTCCATAACTGGTAATTCCACCAACCCACTTCGTTTTCAACATCCGGTGGCTGGAACATATAAGAAATGGTGCAACGAAAACGGCAAAAAATATTTCTCTGTTGCTTCTGGTGGTGGAACTGGAAGAACCTTGCACCCAGATAATATGCGTTGCGGTCCAGCAAGTTATGGCATGACCGACACGATTGGAAGAATGCACTCCGACGCACAGTTTGCTGGCAGTAGTTCCGTTCCTGCGCACGTTGCCATGATGGGCTTCATCGGCATGGGCAATAACCCAATGGTTGGCGCAACCGTTTCGCTCGCCGTTACTGTTGCCCTTGCAAAATAACATTCTCGTTAGTTTAATACTAAAATTTAAAATTTTTTCTTATTTTATTAAAATGAAATAAAATTTTGAATATTTTTTCCTCCTCTGCAAACACTATCATCGGGAGGTAAAAAATGGAAAAATTTAGACCTGGTGAAACCGTGCGTGAGTCTGGAGAATACACAGCATACAGCGCACAAGGCCAAAACGGTGGAAAAACCTACCTTGAAAAAGGTGAAACATTCCCACCAACACAACACGAAGGCAGTTATTATGTTAAAGATTAAGTGAAATTTCACTTAACAAATTAAACAAAAAATGCGTGAAAATCACGCATTTTTTATTATTTTCTTAAATTTTTATTACTTTTTTTCATTTTTTAGTGTATAATATGGATGTAAGAAGGTTTGAGCCTTCGTGCTTATTGTGATCTCAAACCTTTTTCTTTTTCATATTGTTTTCAAAAATTTCGTTAAAATCATAATCTTCATCATGATATTTCACACCCACCATGGTGTCTAGTTGGCAGTTGTGAATACTTTTAAAAATGTGATTTTCAACATCTGGAATTTTGTTCTTTAAATCCTTAATAATGTTTTTAACATTCAGTCTTGCCGACGGAGAAATTTCCTCTTCACCCAAATTTTCTGTGAAACGGCAAGCGCATTGCAAAAAGGTTAAATCGTTATATTTTTTCCACGCCAAAATATCCTCTTCATGAACGCAATAAAGTGGCCTTATCAAACTCATCCCCTCGAAATTTTTGGAGTTTAGTTTTGGAGGCATTGCTTGCAGTTGCGCGCCATACAACATTCCCATAAGTGTGGTTTCAATCACATCGTTGAAGTGATGTGCAAGAGCAATTTTGTTGCAACCGCGTTTTTGTGCCTCACTGTAAAGATAACCTCTTCTCATTCTTGCACAAAGATAGCATGGCGATTTTTCAATGTGAAAAACGCTGTCGAAGATGTTGCTTTCAAAAATCTCCAATGGGATTTCCAAAAGTTTGGCATTTTCTTTAATTTGATTGAGATTTTTTTCATTGTATCCCGGGTTCATGCATAAATAGACAACTTCAAAATTAACTTCACTAATCTTTTTCAAAATTTGCATAAGTTTACTTAGAAGCATACTGTCCTTTCCACCAGAAACGCACACCGCAATCTTATCCCCTTCTTCCACAAGGTTATATCTTTTAAGTGCCAAAATAAACTTGGTCCAGATTTCTTTTCTGAACCTTTTCATTAAACTTCTTTCCACAAGTTGTGCTTTTGTTAAATTTTTGTCCATGCTTATATATTACACTTTTTTCACAAATTTTTCAAGAAAATAAGAAAAAAACGCATTTCGCTTTTGTTGTTTTTGCGTGACTAAATAAAAAATATGCAAATTTTCGCATATTTTTATGGTTTTTTTATGTTTTTTTTGACTTTTTCCGTTTTTAAAAATTTTATGTTAAATTTAAACACATATTTTTTAAAGAAACACAACAACCTTTAAGCTCGTGATTCTACTTATTAAAAGTAAACCTAAAAGACATTATTTAAGTTGTTTCGTAGTTTCAACAAAATAACTTTCTCTAATCACAAAACCGCCCAAACTTCAACAAATTCAATAAATTTTAGATTTACAAATCATCGGCGTCTTGCTGTGGCGGGTCGTTTGGATTTTCTGGCACGCCAGTGTATGAACCAAGAGGGTCGGTTTTACTTTGAAATTTCTTTCTCTTTTTCATATTTTTATTTTGTTTAAATTTTCTTGTTTTATGCAAAAAATCTTTCTTTAACAAAATTCGCATAAAAAAGAGGAGATTATTTCTCTCCTCCGTCGTTGATATACAAAATTCCTAAGGTGTTTTCTCCGCAATGGCTTGATATGGTCGCACCCGCCTTAGTGCAGTAGATGGTTTTAAAACCACGCTCCACCAAACTTTGTTTTGCCTCTTCCACCATTTTGTCGCTTGCCGTGGTGTAGGTCACAAAGCCGATGGATAGGTCTGGATTATTAAACTCCTCCAAAACATCCTTGCAATAGTTTGCCACAACCTTATCCATATTTCCGCGATATTTTTTGTGTGGGCCCATTTTGCCGTCCTTCAAAATGATCTGTGGGCGGATTTGCAAAAGGTTTGCTCCAAAATATGAAAGTGCACTGCACCTGCCACCTTTATATAGATATTCCAATTTTTTAAGCACGAAACTTGCTTGCACGCTTGGCACACGCGCCTTAACTTTTTCAAACACGCTTTCTGCGCTTTCGCCCTTATCCACAAGTGTGGATGCATAGATTGCAAGAAGCGCAATGCCTGTGGAAAGAGATTTGGAATCGACAACATAAACATTTTTTAACTTTTCTGCAACCATTTCAGCATTTTTGCAAGCACTTGTTATCTCGCCCGAAAGGCAGATGTGCACAACACCGTCATGGTCTTTTAAAAGGTTTTTAAAATATTCCTTATACTGCTCGCTATTAATTGCCGAGGTCTTTGGCAAAATTTTCGTGTTATCCACGAATTCAAAAATTTTCTCTGGCAAAATTTCGCCGTCTTTAAATTCTTTATCACCAAGTATTATGGTGTATGGAATGGTGGATATGTGATATTTTTCCAATACTTCTTTTGGCAAATCCACCGTGCTTTCAGTTGAAATTGCAATTTTCATATATCACTCCTTATCTAATTATAATAAAAAACTTAAAAATAACAAAATAATTTTAAACATTTTTTAAATAAATTTGCCTTTTATTTTTGAATATGCTAAACTCACTTTAAGGAGGAATTTATGAAATTGACAAAAGGTAAACTTGCCACATTTATTATTATGATTGTTGTTTTTCTTGCTTTCAGCATTTTTGCAATCGTATATTATTATGGCGAAAGTTATAATGAATTTTACGGTAAAACACAGGCGGAATTTTCTATTCCAGGCCTAGATGAAGGCTTTGTGCCACAGGGTATGGAGTATGAACAAGGAAACGACATCTTTTTGATTAGTGGCTACATGGCAAACGGCTCGGCGTCGCGTGTGTATGTTGTGAACGGCGAGGAAGTAAATTATGTCACATTTAGTTACAATGGCGAAACGCTAACCAACCACTTTGGCGGAATAACCACCGACGGCACTGGAGTTTGGATTGGCGGAGAAGGAAATGTTTATTATCTTAAACTTGAAAGCCTTTTATCTGAAAACGCCGATGTTGTGGAAGTGGAAGATGTGTTTATGGCACCTAATGGAGCAGATTGTTTAACCGTTTACAACGGAAACTATTTGATTGTTGGAGAGTTCTATCGCGAAGGCTCATACGACACAGATCCATCGCACCACATCACAACCGAGAGTGGAAGAGAAAACACAGCAGTTTCCTTTGCATATCAAATTAACAACAATGACCCCTACGGACTTTTAAAAAACACCAACCCAGCATTTGCCCTTTCCACAACAAGTCAGGTGCAAGGAATTGTGATAACAAACGACCAAATCATTCTTTCAACATCCTATTCTCTTCCAAGTTCAACCTTATATTTTTACGATAACATCCTTGAAACTATAACACCTGAAAGAAGAGAGTTTGAAGGGCTTACAGATGCAGTTGACACATATATATTAGATGAACCAAAAAGCACACTTTCCGCACCACCAATGACGGAAGAAATTGCTGTGAAAGACGGCTCACTTTACATTCTTTTTGAAAACGCTTGCAGTAAATATAATATGTTCACACGCGTAAATTTAGAGAATGTTTACAGTTTAAGTTTAGCTGAAAATGCATGAAAAGATTATTGAAAAAAACTTTAAAATTAAATGCTAATTCTAATAAAAATTTAAATAAATATGAAAAAATAAAGAAAAAATATGCAAAAACTGCATATTTTTTTAATTTTTTATTGGTTTTTATAGAAAGTTTATTTATTTTCTTCCACTGTCACCTTATAGCAAGTTGGAACATCCTCCACCCTAACCTTTTCGCTGACAGCCACGCCTGCAATAACATAAACTTCATTTCCGCTTGCAAGCACTGGAATGAAATCGCGCTTTCTGACAGGTATCTTTTTGTCTATGAAAATCGACTTTAACTTCTTTGTGCCACCGCCAAATTTTTCAAAGACATCGCCGTCCTCACGAAGCCTCCAATACGCATCCTTTGGCACTTTGCGATAGTCGAAATATATGCCGTCATTAAGGTCGCAATTTTCCACTTTCACACGCTTAATGGTCACATCGCCAAAATTCTCCACATTAAATGTAAAGCACTTATTAGGTTTTCTTAAAACAGGTTTTTCCACATGAACATTTTCAAAAGTTAAAAAGCCATATTCTTTCACAACCACAACATCCAAAGGAAGTTTAATTCTTTTGCCATTTTCAAGATTGAGTGCCAGATTTTTAATCATTTCAATGTGCTTTCTTTCAATATCGCGATTGACGCCAATAATTTGAAAAACTTTAAAAATCATTCTTGTGTAAATTGCCGAATGAAGTTTAAAAACACTGCAAGGAAGTTGCACAAACTTGCTGTCAACAACAAGCATATTCATGTCGAGATTTTTGTTTATATAGTCATCATCTTCGCAAACAGTTTGAGAAAAATTATTGATTGCCTCTATCGCGTTTGGCCAGCGCGACAAAATCTCTTTCATGATAACATTTCTAACAAAATTTCTGTTATAGGAATTATCTTGATTTGAATTATCTTCCACATACTCAATGTTATTTATGGACGCATAATCTAAAATTTCATCTTTGGAAACTTGAAGCATAGGGCGAATGTAAATTCCGTCACGCATAGGTTCCATTCCTTTGGCTCCTGCCACACCTGCTCCGCGGAAGAGGTGCATAAGTATCGTTTCTGCTTGGTCGCTTTGATGATGAGCAAGTGCAATTTTGTCCACAATATCTTTTTTAATAAGCGCTTCAAACACACCATATCTACCTTCGCGTGCAGCGGTTTCAAGGCTGAGTTTTCTGTCTTTCGCCAGTTTATGAGAGTCGATTGTGAACTTGTAAACTCTCACTCCCATTTCTTTACATTTTTCCAAAACAAACTTAGCTTCGCTGTCGCTTTCCTCTCTTATTCCATGATTGATATGAATGCCAACAACATCAATATCCAAAATATCTTTCACAGAATTCAAGTAGTGAAGAAGACACATCGAGTCCACGCCACCACTGACGCCAACACCAATAACTTCTCCTTTTTTAACCAGTTTATGCTCTTTAATAAAATCTAAAATTTCTTCCATCGTTTTCCCTCATATATTATTAGTATACATGAATTTTGAAGAAAAAACAATACTTTTTAACAAAAAATAGCGGTTTTTCAACGATTTTTCGTCAATTTTCCGCTATTTTTTCACATTTTTTGAAATTCAAAAATTTTTCATTTAACTTTCAAAAATTTTAACAACAAGGATTGTCATATCGTCGACTGCGTATCCCTTGTTTTTGGAAAGCGCTTTTTCAAGAAGTTGGTCGGCAAGTTCTTGTGGATTTTTAGTTTTAATGGAAACAATTTCCTCTTTGAAAATTTCGTCATCTTCGAAACTGTCACTGACCCCGTCGGAAGCAATCACCACAAAATCGTTGCCACTTATCACCACTTTTTTAACCACAGGTTTGATGTCGCTGACAATGCCCATTGGAAGAGAGGATGACTCCACTTTTTTCACTTCGTTTTCATTTATTATGAAACTCACTGGGCTTGCCATTTTGATGAAGTCGATTATGCCATTCTTTAAATCTAAAACGCCGATGTCAAGCGCCGAAAAAATTTCCTCTTTGTGAAGGTTAAGAAGTTTATTAACTGTGGAAAGAATAATTTCATTATCAAAGCCCGCCTTATAAAAATTCTCGATTAAAGAGAGTGAAAGTTCACTGATATTCTCCGCTTTCTCACCACTGCCCATGCCGTCGGATATAGCAAACAAAATCTTGTCGCCGTCAAGTTTGATGATGCTGTAGGTGTCGCCACTTTTAATGGAATTTGATTTTGTTTTTTGCGCAATTCCAAAAAGGCAATCAAAGCGAGGAGCAGTTTTTAAATTCAAAACCGTGTAATTTGGTCGCATACTTGGGAAAGCCTCAAAAATTATCATCTTCTTTCCCATAACCTTGCCAACATAGTCCACAATTCTAAGTTTTTCGGCATCCTCGCTTCTCACAACAAGCGAAGCCACATCGGTGTGAATATCTTTTTCAAAAACAACTGCGTCAATACAGATGATGTTGTGGTATGTCAGTTCGTCTAAAATTTTATTCTCTCGCACAGAGTCAAAAGAGACATTACTTTCAACCTCCTTTGAAAGCGCGCCAATCACTTTGGATATACCGAGAAGTTGGTCGGCAATAATCGTTTTGCTGGTGTCGACATCTGTCAGCATTGTGAGGTATTTTTTATATTGTGCGGTCAGCGTGTTCACGGCGCCAAGAATGGCGGAAGTTTGCTTACATCTTGAAGTTAAATAGGAAGGAATATCCAAAAGATTGACCTTTCCGCGCTCGAAAGCAATCGTGATTAATTCATCGAAAACCTTGTGCGTGTTTTCTGCAAAAGTTCTATGGCAATGGTTGCGTTCTGGGCAATAGGAGCAGATTTTATCGCAAATTTCCTCGTTTAAAATCTTTTTCACATCCTCTTGCGACATACCTTTTTTAAGCATATTGCGATAGATTATGTTCATATCGTTAAAAACTTCCGCCAAATTTCCAAGGCGCTGATGCAAAATTTCACGATTTCGATTGACAACATTTTTCATAGCAAGCCTGTCTTTTGAAAGATTGAAAACCACGCTGACTTCATTAAGCCACGCCTTTTGCAAAAAGAAAAAGACGACAGAGGAAATGAGAAGTGGAAGCGCCTCAATAATGCCGAAACTGTAGTATAGTTGAAAATATAGTCCAATCAAAACTTCCACACACAGAACGCCAACTATCATAAAAATTCTGTGATGATTTTTGAACATCAGCGCGCTCATCGCCCAAAGCACAAAAGGCGTCATGTAAAGTGGATTGTTTGTGGCAATCAAAGCACCCACACCAGCAGTTATAGCAAGAAGAAGGGTTAGAATTGGCGAAGAGGTGTAAGCAAAAACCAAAATTAAAAAGGAAACAAAAAGTTTTAAAAAACTGAAATTCTCGATGTTTAAATTCACAAAACCAGCACATAAACTCATCACTAAAACAAAAAGGGAAACAAGTTCCAAACTTGTCAGTTTGTTGGAAAAACCACGAATGATAAGCGCTTCAAAAATAACAATGGCAAGGTAGAGATATAAAACGCCAAGCGCTACATTCACAACCGATAAAATCGGCGAAAATCCTCCCAAAATTTCAAACACAATCTTGCCAGTTTGGCTGATGACCACAAAAATTCCAAACTCCCATTTACGCATCACTTTTTTGCATAAAACATGGATAAAATATGGCACAATAAGCACAAAAATTGTGACAAGCAAAACTATGGCATTCTCCAAGGAAAATTCTGTGATAAGCCCAGATAAAAGATAGGCTGGCGCAAGAAGATACACCTTTTGATTTGCCCATGTGAGCGCAAAAAGCATACCAAACGCAAAAGGATAGAGAATTTGATTTATGCTGGCATTAAAGAGCAAAAAGAAGAGAAAGGTGAACAGGCAAAATTTGATTGCCATGTCTAAATATTTATTTATTTTTTTCATAACAGCCTCAACGCTATTGTAAAACATAGCGCCAAGATGTCTTTAAGAAAATTCTGTCTAATTTTAGCGATTTTGAAAAAATAAGCAAGAAATTCCAAAAAAATCACAAAAAACAAAGAAAAATTGCCATTTTACATGGAAAAATAGGTTAAAATTCCGTATAAAAGTGCATAGCAAAATTTTTCTTGATAATCCCCGTCCTGCAAAAGTACCTCTTCCTCAGCATTGGAAAGGAAACCGCACTCCACCAAAATACCCGCTTTTTCTGTGCAATTTAAAACATAAAAATCGCCCACTTTCGCCACACTTTTAGCATAATCAATTTCTTCATGCAAGGCGTTTTGCACACTCTCGCCAAGCGCCTTTCCACTTTCATTTCCTTCCGCATAAAACACCTGTGCCCCACGCGAAGAGGAAACTGGAAAACTGTTCATGTGAAGGCTGACAACCACATCGGGATTTGCACTTTCAATAATCTCCTGCCGTTTTTGCATCTCACTCTTTTTCTTGTTAGTGGCAAAAGCAGAATACAAGCCATTCATGTCCTTTCTCGTCAAAACAACATTGAAATTATAATTTTCGCATAGTTCTTTAAGTTTTAAAGCAAATTGCAAATTAAGCAAACTTTCAGTGACGCCAGTGGTCTTCCCCACCGCTCCGCCGTCTCTTCCACCGTGCCCCGCGTCAATCACAATGGTGGGTTTAATGTTTGGCTGAGCGGATGTTGTTTTAAGACCAAAATAAACACCAATCATAACTAGACAAACTAAAACGCATAAAAAAATAATGATAGTTCTTCTTTTTATCGTCAAAATTCTCATAGAGTATTTTATTATGAAAACTTATTTAATATAACAAATCTTTCACTATATAAAAAGCCAAAAATTAAAAAAATCTAAATTTTGCTTTACTTATTTTAAAAATTTTTAAAAAAAGGTTGACAATCCCCCCCCTCGTGTTATACTAGCACCAAGGAGATGAGATATGAAAAATTCAACATTAAATTTAAGAAAAATTTTAATCCTTGTTTGCTGCTGTGCAATTTTGTTCTTGTGTGGTGCTTTACTTGCTGGCTGCTGCGGAGAAGAAAGTGGACCACCAACAACACCAACAGAGGAATATACTGTTAGAATTTCATATGAAAGCGATTATGGCACACTTAGTTTTAGAAATTACAATACTACAGCAAGCGGAACTTATGTTCTTAGTCAATTTCCAGCAATAACCAACGTTGGCGATGATGTGATTTTTTCACATTGGGTTGACGAATTTGGCAAGGTTATCACAGCAAATGAAACTACATATATTGTAAATCAAGACATTGAAATCAATTTAACTGCTGTGTTTGAAGAGGCTGAATTTGTTGTTATGGCAAATTGGCAAAGTGGTAATCCTTTGTCTGCACCTAACGTTGTTATTAAAAACGCATCTAGCACTCACTATCAATCAGGCTTAAACATCATTAATCCAGAATTTGTTAAAATTGCGAAATCTGATAATCAAAATTACATAACAAGAGAAGAATTCGAGGATTTGGATACCGCCTGCTTCACAACAAGTTCAAGCGGTAAAGAATTCATTACTTATGCCGACATTTCATTAGACACATACGAATTAACCTATTCAGTTAATGTAAGTGGCTCATATTACACTTTAAACACCTATAATTTGCGTGGCGAAATTCCAAATGAACGCCGATATTATGAGGTTTTGTCATACACATTTGAAACAATTTACGGAGACCCAATATATACTCAAAGCACTGGCACTTTAAGAATGCAAAGTTATGACACTGCTCCTAACCCATTTCTAACAAACGAAGAATTTGAGGCTTTGCCTTCTGAAGGATACTTCGGTTTTGATTACAGCAAAGACTATGCCGCAGTTTACTGTGTTTGTGATTATGTTTTACTTCTTGACACTTCCACTGGGCTATACACATACATCGGATATGGCGCAAATGGACCCGTTTTTGACTTAACAACAGAAGAAGCACACGACTATGTTGACTTTTAAACTACTAAATATAAGAAATCAATTAAAGCATATCAAATCGATATGCTTTTTTGTTTTTATTT
Source organism: uncultured Clostridia bacterium (assembly GCA_930971385.1). Classification (GTDB taxonomy): domain Bacteria; phylum Bacillota; class Clostridia; order Christensenellales; family UBA1242; genus Caccovivens. Next base: position 35,104 of record CAKNGB010000006.1, read on the forward strand.
TGCTTGACAAATTGGTGAGAAATGGCGATAATTTAAGTATGAGAAAACTTTTTCTTATGCTTTTTGTTTTTCTTATCGGTTTTTCGCCGACTTTGACAATATTCTCAACTTCCGCTGAAACGCCAGCGGAATATATTTGTGTGGCAAATTATTGCTATCTATACTCCTCTCCGTCCTTCACTTCAAGCAAGGTGCAAGTTGACGGCGCTGATGTTAGAGTTATGCACAAAGATATTGTTAATTTGGAACTTATAAACAGTGAACCTGTGGAATACCCAGACAGCGAAGGAATGATTTTTTATAAAGTGGAGAGTTTTCAAAATAATGCCTTTGACAGCGCTTACATATTCTCAGATTATGTCACAAAAAACACCTCTTCCATTGAAACCTATCCAGCCTTCAACGCTTCCATTAACACCGCAACCGACCTTATGGAAATTAACGGCGAAACCTTAACGCCAATTAGCGTTCTTGAAAAAGGTGTGAGAGTGTATCTTTATGAAGGCTTTAACGGCGCGCTTACCTACACGCCTGTTGCGGTTAGAATTGACAACACTTTGCAATATGGATATGTTTTCACCGACTACATCACACCAGACGGCATCAATCCATTCATTATCTATGCCAGCATTATTGCTGTTGCCTGCATTGGCATTGTGATTGCACTTTTGTTTATGAAAAATAAAAAATGGCATAAATGATTGAATTTGAAAATTTTTAAAGATAAAATAACACAAAAGGAGAAAAATATGAACAACTTATATAACATTGAAACGGAACTTGAAAACTTGAAAAAGGTGGTGTGGAACTTAACACGAAATGTTATCCCACAGCTTCAAGCAAAGATTGCAGAACTTGAAAACAAAACAACAAATTAAAAAACGCACAAAAAAGTGCGTTTTTTTTGATTTTTTTTATGATTTTTGCTTGTTTTTTTGAGTTTTTTCATAATTTTTATTAAGTTAAATTAAATTTTCACAAATTTATCTTTTAAAATTTTTAAGATTAGTTCAAATTTTTTCTCTTCGTCTTTCTTTTTCATAAACACTCCTTATTCAAAAATATGATATTTCTTTAAAAAATTGTTTATCTTGCGTTCATACATAACTTTTAAAACTGGATAGCACATTCCATGGTCGGCATCATCCACAAGCACAAGTTCGCGCAAATTTTCTGGCGTTGCGTTGTATAGGTTTTGGGAACACGTGAATGGCACATAGTTATCCGCTTTGCCGTGAAAATATAGAATTGGAATTTTAGTTTTCTTAACACACTTCACAAAGTCTGCCTCTTGCAAGTTGAAGTTATATCCGCGCTTTGCATAACTTTTTAGATGTTTATATAAAAGCAAAAAACCAAACTTTTTTAAAACATGCTTAATCTGTTTTTCGGCGCTGTCGAAAGCAGAGTCAGAAATAACCGCTTTCACATTTGGTGGTAAATTTTCGCCTGCCGTTGCGCACACCGCGCTTGCCCCCATTGAAAGTCCCATAAGCAAAATATCGGATGATATTTCGCCGTTTAAAAATTCAATCCAATTAAGAAGGTCTTTTCTGTCGAGATAGCCCATGCCAACACATTCGCCTTCACTTTCGCCATGCGCTCTTAGTTCCACACACAGCAAGTTGAAACCTCGCTGATAGAAAAATTTGGCATATTGTTGCATTTCTTTATAATTTGCACTGTATCCATGAACAATTATTATAGACCTATCACTTTGCTGATTTAAAAAATGTGCCACAAGTGTTAAATTGTCAAAACTTTTGATTTCGACATTTTTAAAAGGCAAGTTGTCCCACCAACATAAGTCGATGTTGTATTTTTCTAAGTTTTGTGTTAGGTCGTTTTTCTTAACTCTCTTTTTTAAGGTTTTTCTTCCTAAACTTATTTTGAAAATAATCTTTCCAACGATGAGGTAGTATATAAGTGCTAAAAGAATTAAAATTGCTATGCTTAAAACGATAATTCCAACAATTCTCATCTTCACCTCACCCTAAGGTCGCGCGCACTGGCTCGCCAGTTTCGGCATCTTGATAGGTAAGCCAATAACCAAAACCAGTTTTATCTTCCTTGTTTAGTGGCACAAAAATTGGATACCCAGAAAGTTCTTTTGGAGGCTCTTCTTCATAAATTGCAGGCACGCCATAGCAAACATATTTCACTTCGCCTTGTTCATACAAAAGCCCAAAAACATAAAAATCGCCGTCATCTTCATATTCAATTTTTACCCATTTAGACGATGGAATTAACTCTTCTAAATTTGTTTCAACTGGATTTTTTTCAAAAAGTTTTTCAATTTGTGGTCTTAGTTTACCTAAAAAGGAATTATCGCTGGCATTTATAAATTTCTCGTCTTCCTTTTCGTTTAAAGGTGTCATTTCAACTTCTTCGCCTTGTTCGTTCTTCACTTCATTTTGCAAAGAGTTTGATTTGTTGTTTTCATAGAAATATGATTTATAAAAGCAATTTGCACAATCGCCATTTAGGCATTTGTCAATTTCTTTTTCTATTTCCTCTTTTTCCTCTTCATCATAATCTACGCCATTTTCATCCAACACTTTTTCCACATTCTTCATGCTAAAATCATTGGAAAGCGAGGAAATTATGCTGGCATAAACATCCTCCTCACGCCCCTCGCTTGAGCCAAACAAAATTGGTTTAACCTCGGCATCCTTAAACTCCATAACCGCGCAAGAAAATTTCTTTTCAATAAAGTCATCGGAGAGTAAGAAAGAATAAAGCGAGTTGCCTTTCCGCGTTAAACCGCTTTTGATAACTTTTCCGTCAACATAAAAGCCAAGCGTTAAAAGTCCGTCGACCTCCAAAGGAAAGTTATAAAGCCTCATTGTGCCAACAACATCATCCTTTTGTTTTTCCATGGTTAAAACCGCTTTTTTGTTGCTAGTTAAATTCAAATCGCTTAAAACAATGCTTTTTTTAGATAACATAAAAAAACCTCTCTAATTTTAGTTTCCTTATCTCAAACTATTATAATTAGAAAGATTTTATGAATAATATTAAAAATGTGTTAAATTTTATCAAAATTTGTCTTTTTTTAAAGAATTAACAAATATTTATTACTTTTGGCTTAATTTTGCCTCCACAAATTTTGCAAGTGCCTTGGCAGTGAAGCCTGCTTTTTCCACAACAGTTTCGCCGTCGCCACTAAATTGATATTCATTCACACCGAATAGACAAGAATTTTTCGGTAAGATATTAAGCGCCCTTGTGTCGTTCGACATCTCAACATAGATTGTGAGAGCGTCTTTTGGCAAAATCTTTTGCTTATACGCCTTTGACTGTTTTTCAAAAGCTTCAAGCGATGGCATGGAAACAACATTCACCGCGTGCTTCTTTGAAAGTTCTTCCATTGCAACAAGCGCCAAAGGAACTTCACTCCCGCTTGCCACCAAAACAATATCTGGCTTTTGCGAATTTTCTTTTAAGATATATCCACCCATAAGAGCGCCGTCATAGAAGGTGTTTTCCACATGAGGAATATCCTGCCTTGTAAGAGCAAAGGAAACAGGAACATTGGTTTTTATGGCATATTCATAGCCTGCCACAAGTTCCTTATAGTCGCAAGGGCGGAAAACGGTGTTTCCAACAATAGCGCGCAGTTGACCAATCTGCTCGATTGGTTGGTGTGATGGACCGTCTTGCCCAACAGCGATACTGTCATGTGTGAAGAAACTTAAAACTGGAAGTTGCATCATGGCACGCATTCTTATTGCTGGAAGCATATAGTTGGAAAAAGATAAAAATGTGGAATCGAAAGTTAAAAAGTCATCATACAAACTTATGCCATTCACAACCGCACCCATTGCGTGCTCGCGCACGCCAAAGTGGAGATTTTTGCCACGCTTATAGCCATAGGAATAGTTGCCAGCGTTGTCGATATATGCAAGCGACGATGGTGCAACATCCGCAGTGCCACCGATGAGTTGTGGGCACTGATATGCAAGTTCCGACAAAGCGTAGTGATTAATTTTTCTTGTGCTTTGACCATCATATTTTGCGATGTTTTTCACAATACGCTCGTAGTTAATCTTTTTACGGTCGAAGAACGACATGAGAGATTTATATAATTCTGGATGAGTGGAACTGTAAATTGCCAAAGTCTGATTCCACTTTTCATGATTTAACTTTCCTCTTCTTGTGGTTGCCATGCAATGCTCGCGAACATCACCTGGAATGTAAAAACTTTCTTTAACTTTAAGTTTTTCTTTATATGCGGAAAGTTCATTTTCGTTTAAATAAGCACCATGCACCGAAGATGTTCCTTCCTTATCGGTGCCAATGCCGATTGTGGTTTTGAAAATGATGAGTGTTGGCCTTGTTGACTTTTTTGCTCTGGAAATAGCGTGCGTGCAGGACGAATAGGAGTTTCCATTCTTAACTTTAATAACATTCCAACCCATTGCTCTAAATTTTTTTGCCATATTTTCCTTGTTTGCAATGTTTAGTGGCCCATCGATTGTCACATTATTAGAATCGTAAAAAAGGATAAGTTTGTTGAGCCTTAACGCACCAGCAAGGCTGACCGCTTCTTGTGCCACGCCTTCCATTAAATCTCCGTCACCTGCAAAACAATAGGTGTGGTGATTAATGATATTAAAGCCAACTGTGTTGAACCTCTCTTCCATAACGCTTTCAGCAATTGCCATTCCAACAGCGTTTGCAACACCTTGACCTAATGGCCCAGTGGAAACTTCCACGCCGTCAGTGACGCCATATTCTGGATGCCCTGGAGTTTTTGATTTATATTTTCTAAACTCTTTCAAATCTTGCAAACTAACATCAAAACCGAACATAGACAAAAGTGTGTAATAAAGTGCGCTTGCATGACCTGCTGAAAGCACAAACCTATCTCTGTTTAAAAAATCGCTGTCGGATGCATCGAAATTGTAGTGATCCTTAAAGAAAGCAAAAAGTATGGACGATGCACCAAGCGTCACTCCAAGATGCCCAGATTTTGCTTTGGAAATGGTTTCCGCAGAAATGGCTTTAAGGTAGTTTATTGATTTTTGAGTTAAATTCATACTATTCCTCCAAGTTGACTTAATATTTTTTCTTTAACGCTGTCTGAGTCCACTTTTCGCACACTAATAGTTATTGTGGACAGTTTTTTTAAAGTTTCTCGCCTCTCAATGAAACGCAAATAGTCTGGCGTGGAAACGGTTTTGAGGTATGTTTTTGGCAAATCCACAAAAACCACAAGAGCATTATCTTTAAACAGCACAGCATTCTCCACAAATCTTTCATAGGAAATGGAAACACAAACATTCACAAACGAAGAGATTTGTTTAATAACTTTTTTTTCAAGTTTCTTAAGATATGCCACCGAGCATTTCTCTTCCACGGCTTTGCGGTCTATGATTTCATAGTCCATAAGGTCTTTGGCAGAGCAAAAAAGCATACCTAATTCATGCGAAATTAAGTTTCCAACCTCTTCTGAAAACTTCTCATATAACGAAACTATGATTATCTTATTGAATTTTTCCGCATTCATACCCTTATTTTAACACAATATTTATTTTTAACAAAGGAAAATGGCAAAATTATCAAATTTTTAGTTTTTCTTTTCTTACTGAAAATTTGTGTTTGGGTCTAAATCTTATTTGCCAAATGGCGAACACACAAATAAGATAGGCAACAAGATAGAATGGCTTATCGAAAAAGAAAAATGAATGCGACACAGCAATTGTGTTATCAAAAAGTCCAAGTCCTATCGTGCCGAGGTCGTTGGTGTTGTAAATTGCACGCACGCCAGCATTTAAAAGCCTTGTCACCACCTCTTGTGTTGGAAAATTATAGGTGTTGTCATATCCCGCACTAATTAAAGCATATTTGGGACTAATTTTTTCCAAAAAACTTTCGCTTGTGCTTGTGGATGAGCCGTGATGAGCCACCTTTAAAATGTCAACCTCAAAGTCTATGTTGTCTGCCACTTCAAGAAATTCATTTTCACCTCGCGTGGAGGCATCGCCAGTGAACATCAAAGTTTTTCCTGCGCTTTCAATGGTTATGATTGGCGAATAATCATTTAAATTTGAATACTCATCTTCTGTTGGCGTCCAAAATGTTAAAATGCCAGAATTTAGATTGACAGTTGAAGGCGTTATGAAAAACATATTGCTTTTTTCGTTTAAGCACGCTTCAATCGCCTCAATATACTGCGAATCTGTGCTGACTGTATAGGAAGAAAATTCTGTTGGCAAAGCAATTTTTGGGCGAAAAATGTTGTTCACTTTAAAGCGACCTAAAACTTTGGTCACTCCGCCATAGTGGTCAGAGTTTGCGTGAGTTATGATGAGATAGTCAATATCCTCTTTTCCATTTGCTTTCAAAATGGTTTCCAATTGATAGCAAAGGTTTTCCGCATAGGTCTTTGTGCCTGTGTCAATTAAAATTGAAGTTTTATCAGGAAGAATTATTAGCGAAGAATCGCCTTGACCAACATACAAGCCATACACTTGAACATCTGCCGAAAAAATGGAAAAAAAGTTGTTCGTGAGAAAAGATATCGTCATTTGATTTATGTAAAGAAGAAGAAAAATGGCAGAAACAAAAATAATAAGAAAGGTTTTATAAATCAATCCTTCGCTTATTTTAAAATTTCTTATTTTCCTTAAATATTTTTTCGTTTGCATAGTTAAATAAACAAAATATCGTCCTTACCGTAGTCCTTTTTCTTCTTTTTTGGATACTTCCCTGCAAAGATTTTCATAATTTCTGGCATCATATCAATGGCGTTGCGATAGCCAATTTCCACCATTTCATCAATACCTTCAAGTTCTGTGGATTTAAACTTTTTGGTGTCGCAAGCAATTGTGAGGTCGGCATTTAAATAGCCTTTAATGGAGTTGGATTTCATAAGTATTCTTAGCGCGCAAGAAATCACATCCAAGGTTTTGGTGCTTTCTGTGCCATATGTTCTTGTGCTGTTGCAGTCAACGGCAATAACATAGTCGCAATCAAAAAAACGAGGAATGTTTGCAGGAATGTTGTTTTGAAGCCCACCATCGCAAAGCAGATAGTCGCCAAATTGCACAGGTTGAAAAATGCCTGGCACACAGCAACTTCCAGCAACCGCTTTAGCCAAATTACCTTTTGATATGCAAAGTTCCTTGGTGCTTTTGATGTCCACTGCCACCGCCGAGAAAGGCTTTTTGAGATTTTCGATGTTGATATCTCCAAAATTATCTCTCATCATGCTTTCAATTCCTTCCGTTTTGGAAGGCACAAAGAAAACCTTGCTGGTTCTTATGTCGCTGGTCTTCATGCTTTTGGCAATTTTCAAAATTTCACTTGATTTCATGCCCGAAGCATAAGCCGAGCCCATAATACTTCCCACACTTGTGCCTGCAACATAGTCGAAATCTAAGCCATATTCTTCAAACGCTTTGATAACGCCGATATGAGCCATCCCCTTTGCGCCACCACCGCCAAAGGCAACACCCACTTTAATTTTACGCTTAAACAAATTAAAAAAATTTTTCATGACTATATTATATCAAAGAAAACGCCAATTTAAAAACGATTTTCAAAAATTTTGTGTATTTAGTCGAGAAGGCATGGCATAGCGAAACTATTTATTCAAAAATGTTATTGTGCATAACAAAGCGAAATTAAATTCAACCTATTTTAAATTTTAGCCTCATATGGTTTTTATTAATATTTCAAAAAAAATTGGAATATATTAGGATATGAAAAAATTTCCATATTTTACAACTTTTGCCGTCACACTTTCAGTTTTGCTTTGCGTTAGCATTGGCTATTTTATCTCCACTTGCATTGTCAGCACTAACCTATTTCAACTGACAAAAAAAGTGGAAAGTGCGCAAACATCCTTTTATGCTCTCTCAATTTACACAAGTGACAACGAAGATGATTTAATCGCTGTGAAAAAGGATTTTCAAAAACAAAATTGTGCTGGCTACATTTATCATAGTGACAAGTTTTATCTCATTGCCAGCGTATACAAAAACGCCAACGATGCCGAACTTGTTAAAAACAATTTAAGCGTAAACGGCTATAACGCAGAAGTTGTGAAAGTTGATATTCCTGCTTTTTATTTAGAAGGAAATTTTTCCTCGCAGGAGGAAGAAATTTTGCGTTTAGCATTAAACTGCAAGGATAAAATTTTTGAAAATCTATACGACATTTCCATAAGTCTTGACACACAAATAATAAGTGAAACCGAGGCTAAACTTAAGGTCAACGAAACTTACTCAAATTTTGAAACAGCCAAAAATAACTTTGAAACGATTTTTAAATCTAACCACTTAAACGACATTGAAAAGCTACGAAGTGAATTTGAACGAGTGGAAGAAATTTTGGAAAATTTAACAAAAGAAAATTTGGAAGAAGGTCAAACCTATTCTTCTCTTATCAAAATCACCTATTGCAAAATTCTTCTTGATGAAATTAATTAAAAAAATTAATAAAAAATAAAATTCTAATAAATTTATTAAATTAATAAAAATTATTTTAAAAAATCATGAAAAAATAGAAAAAATGCAAAAAAAATCGTATTTTTCTGCATTTTTTTAATATTTTTTTAATTAATTTTTATTTTTTTATTTTTGATATTAATATAATATTTAAATTTTCTGCAATTAAAAATCAAGAATTTTAATATTATAATTTTCATCCATCAAAACTTGTTTGTTGAAGTTTTTGCTTTTAACAAGAGAAATGACTGCATCAGAAAATTTGTTCACAAGGCTAAGTTCCTTATTTGTTGGCTTGCCACCGCGTTGCAATCTGCCAACCACTTGCGTTTTAACAACTTCCTCTTTGAAGGAATTATTTAACCTTTCTGCAATTTCGCTTATTGGCATAATATTCTCGCGCACAATAATGCTTGTTCCAAGAAATTTATTTCTTCTTTCTTTAATAAGTTTTTCAATCGCTTTAAATTTCAAATCTTTTTCTTCACAAATTGTGTAATCTGCAGAAACTTGCTTGGAAACCTCTTTGGCAATCTCACTGCACTTTCTTCCCATAACTTCAAAAAGACAGGCTTGGCAAAAAGCGTTTATGCTTGGCATGGAATTTTTCACGGCGTAAACACCTTGGCTGACTGCGCTGTCAAAACCAATGCTGTATGAGGAATTTTCCACATCGTTATCTATGGTTGCTGGCACAAAGATGGCATTAACTTCATTTTCAGCAAGTTCTTTTGCACCGTGAAAAGAGCCGTTGCCTCCAAGCACGATGACCGCATCGAAATCTTTGGCATTTTTAACACCTTTAAAAAAGTATTTTCTTTCTTGGAATTTTGGATAGCGCGAGGAGAGAATGATCGCTCCTGCCTCATCCTTAAATTTTTTTGCTTCATTTTTATCAAGTGGAAAAATGTCACCCTCCACCAAACCTTTGAAGCCTGCGCGTGCATAGTAAACTTCATTAAACTTAGAAAGGTTGTAAATAAACCTGTTCATTCCTGGGGCATCGCCACCAGAGCAGAGAATTAAAATTTTCATATTACTCCTGAACCACAATGTTTTCATTGCCAATTATGCCTGAAAGTTCGTTAATTAAATAGTTATTTATGGAAACTTTGTTTTGATAGTTAAAAGCCGAGCCTGTGGAAGTGCATCTTATTGTCACTTGCGACTCACCAGGATAGGACAAAAGTGAATTTTTGACCTTGCTGTATATGTCGATGTTTTTGGTGTCAAATCGAAGGAAAATTCTTCCTTTCTTATCGGTTTTCTTCTCATTCTCCTCATCATTCCAAGGGAAAATTGCCTCGCCAATAAGTGAAACATCATTTCCATCTCGCACATTGATTTTTCCTTTAATTGTCACCATGTTATCCTCTTCCACCACACTGCGATATTTGGTGAAGGTGTTAGGGAAAAGTGTGATTTCCAGTGTGCCAGTTAAGTCCTCAATTTTTAAATAGCACATATCACGCCCGCTTTTTGCTCTAATCTTCTTTGCCTCAACAATAATTCCGCCACAAGTGAAGGGCTGACCGTCAAGAAGAGAAACTTCTTCAGAAAATTTGTCGTCTTCACTTTCCTCTTGAAACTCATCTTCTTCTTTAATTGTGCTGAGCATTTCGGAAGTTAAGGTGAAGTTTTTAAACTTATTAACATGGTCCTCAAGTGGATGCCCTGACATATAGACGCCAATAATTTCGCGTTCGTTTTTAAGAAGAGTTTTCTTATTGAATTCTTTTATGTCAGGATATTCCACATTATCCTCAATATCATTAGTTGCAAAGAAGGAAATTTGACCAAGTTGCCTTGTTTTCTTCTCCTTTGAAGCGCGTTGCATAAGTTTTTCATAAACTGCCATACACGACGACCTTGAGTGACCAAAAGCATCAAACGCTCCACTTAAAATTAAACATTCAATCATCTTTTTATTAATGGTGTAGTTACTCATTCTGTCGATGAAGTCTTGCATACTCTTAAATGGCCCGTTTTCCGCTCTTTCCTTTTCCATATTCTCAATAACTGCCGTGCCGACGTGTTTAAGTCCACCAAGCCCAAACCTTATTCCGCCATTTTCCACCTTAAAGTAAGTTCCACTTTTGTTGACATCAGGTGGAAGAATTGGAATGTTTTCGCTTCTTGCATAGTTGATGTATTTCGTCAAGTTGTCGGCATTGTTAATTCTGTTGTTTAAAACAGCTGTCAAAAATTCCACTTCGTAATAGCACTTTAAGTATGCTGTTTGATAGGAAACATAGGCATATGCGGCAGCGTGCGATTTGTTAAACGCATATTTAGCAAACTCTTTCATCTCGTCGAATATTTTTTCCGCCACCTCTTGTTTGTGACCAAGTTTAATAGCGCCTGGAATGGATTTTTTGCCCTCTGGGTCCTCCCAACCATGCACAAACTTAACTCTTTCTTCGCCGATTTTGTCAAGTTTCTTTTTGCCCATAATTCTTCTTATGTTGTCCGCTTGACCAAGGCTATAACCGCCCATCACCTGAAAGATTTTCATAACTTGCTCTTGATAAACAATGCAACCATAGGTGACATCAAGAATATCCTTTAAACATGGGTCATCATATTCAATATGTTCTGGGTCTTGCTTGTTTTTCACGAATTTTGGAATGAAGTCCATAGGACCAGGTCTATACAGCGAAATTCCCGCAATAATATCGTCCATACTAGAAGGTTTTAAGTCCTTCATGAACCTTTTCATGCCCGCACTTTCAAGTTGGAACACTGCATCCGTTTTACCTGAGGAGATAAGGTCGAACACCTTTGGGTCGTCATATTCCATATCATAAAAATCAAGTTTCACGCCGTGGTCTTCATAAACATAGTCACAGGCTTTCTTAATATCTGTAAGCGTAATAAGCCCAAGAAAGTCCATTTTAAGAAGGCCTAAGCTTTCAAGTTCAATCATATCAAATTGTGTCACAATGTCATCGCCGTTTCTTGCAAGTGGAACGAAGTTGGAAACTGGCTCTGGCGAAATCAACACTCCTGCCGCGTGCGTTGAGGTGTTTCTTGGCACTCCCTCAAGTTTAATCGCCATGTCTGCAATACGCTTTACTTGCGGGTCAGTTTCATACATCTCGCGAAGTTCTGGAATGATAAATTTGTCGTTTTCAGGGTTGCCAGTTGTGCCAAAATAGTATTTCAAAACTGGCGGTTTTTTAATTCCTTCTGGAAGTTTTCCCGGAATGAGTTTGGTTATCTTATCAACTTCTGGATATGGTGTTCTTAAAACTCTTGCCACATCGCGAATGGCGTTTTTGGCTTGCATACGACCGAAAGTGACGATAAGTGCCACATGGTCAGAGCCATATCTGCGCCTAACATAGTCAATTGCTTCGCCTCTTCTATCCGTGCAGAAATCGACATCGAAATCGGGCATGGAAACGCGTTCTTTGTTGATAAAACGCTCAAAAAACAGGTTATATTTAATTGGGTCAACGCGAGTGATTCCACTGCAATATGCCACCAAACTTCCAGCACCACTTCCTCTTCCCGGTCCAACAGGAATTCCATTTTGACGCGACCAGTTGATATAGTCCCAAACGATGAGGAAGTACTCAACAAAGCCTTGTTCTTTGATGACAGAAAGTTCCATTTCCAATCTGTCAATAATCTCTTGCGTCACATTTTTATAGCGCTCATATAGGCCTTCATAGGAAATTCTACGCAAAAACTCGTAAGGTTCTTCTCCTGTTGATGTTTTATAAACTGGAATATAGTTTTTGTTGCTTGGAAGTTTATAGCGCTCTGGCACCTCCTTAATTTCAAAGAGGTGTTTGGTTTTAATTGTGACATCGCATTTGTTGGCAATTTCCACTGTGGTGTCAAGCACATCTGCTGGGAAAACTTCTTCCATTTCTTCGCGGGTTTTAAGGTAAAATTCGTTTGTGGAAAAACGCATTCTGTCTTGATCCTCAAGATATTTTCCCATTTGCACGCACATGAGAACATCTTGCATTTCAGCGTCTTCCTTGTTTAAATAATGCACATCATTTGTGGCAACAAGTTTAACGCCGATGCGCTTAGATAAGTCGATAAGGTATGAGTTGACAAGTTTTTGTTCCTCTAAGCCATGGTCTTGAAGTTCCAAATAAAAGTCATCGTTAAACATATTTTTAAGTTTAAGTGCAAGTTCATCAGCCTCTGAAAAACGCCTTTGCAAAATGAGTTGTGGAATATGACCTGCAATGCAAGCAGATAAGCAAATCACGCCTTCGCAGTGTTCCTGAAGAGTTTTATAGTCTATTCTTGGCTTATAATAAAAACCGTCAACATAGGCAATGCCGTTGAGTTTAAAAAGATTATGTAAGCCTGTGTCATTCTTGGCAAGCAAAATGATATGCCCCATATCATCTTTCCCCTGTTTTTTGTGAAGGTCACTGCAAATGTAAAACTCGCACCCTAAAATTGGTTTAATACCTGAAGTTATGCACTTTTCAAAGAATTGCAAAGAGCCAAACATATTACCGTGGTCAGTTATGGCAACGGCACTATATCCGCGCTCTTTTGTCATCTCCACAAGTTTGTTTATTCTGGCAATTCCGTCCAAAAGAGAAAATTCGGTGTGAACGTGTAAGTGGACAAAATCTTTCATTCTTCTAACTCCTTTGCAATTTTCAATAGTTTTCTAAATCTATGGTTAAGACCCGAGCGTGTCAGTTTTATAGTGGAAAGTTTGATAAGTTCATCTAAACTCTCTTCTTGATTAGCCAGCCTTAAAACTGCCACTTCCTGCAAATCTTCTGGCAAACTTTCAATTCCAATAGTGGAATTAATGACATTGATTGCCTCCACCTGCCTTAAACTTGCCTCCACCGTTTTGTTGATGTTGGCATTTATGCAATTAACCTGGCGATTGACCTTGTTCCTAAGTTCTCGCGTTGCAAGTTCGTTGTTTAATTCTAAAACGCTTTGGTTCGCTCCAACAAGCGCTAAAAGGTCGATGATGGCGTTTACCTCTTTAAGATAAAAAACAAAGTCGCTTTTGCGTTCAAAAATTTTTCCAATGATGTTATATGTGGCAAGAATAGAGGAAAACTCCAACAAAAATTCGTGATTTTTGCTGACAAACTCCAAATGATAGCCAGTGGATTCTGTTTTGTGTGCGCCTTCCGAAAATTTTATGCTGGAAGTGGAAGAGCCAATATACACTCCTTTCACAAAAGCGCGTCTTGCGTCATCTTCAAGAAGTAAGTTTTTGTTGACCTCAAAATTAAACGAAATGCCGTCTGAAAAGTCGATAACACCAACATCAAGAAGAAGTTGTTGAAAATGCTCAACATCAAAACGCATTTCATAGAAGGTGTTTTTATTTAATGGGACGTTGGTGATTTTTTCTTCAATATTTTCACCATAAAGTTTGTTGACAATATTTTTTACATAAGAAAAAAGTTCCTGAATATCCGAAACGATGGAAACGAAATAGACTGAGCCATTTTTACCAATTTCTCCACAAGAGTGAAAAAGTCCAGACAAAAATGCCAACATTGAAGTGTCATCCTCGATACTCTCTTTCAAAATTTCAATTTTGGATTGTCTGGAAAAACTCATATTAACCTCTTTTTTTGTTAAATTTCGGCATTTTATCCACATTCACAACTTGCGAAAGCGGAATGTTTAAACGATAAATTAAGTTAAGCCCATTGTTGACTTCGCCCACTCTGTCTGGAGTGTGAGCATCAGAATTAACGATAAATTTCACGCCCTCACTTGCCATAGTTAAAACCTCGTCATCAGTGAAGTTTATGCGTTTGCCGTTAAGTTCCACATAAACACCCTTTTGCTTTGCCATTTTTGCCACCGCCAAAGTGTCAGTTAAAAAGCCGTAGTTTAAGTGTGTGATAACATCTATAGGATATTTGTCAAGTGCTTTCAAGAAAGCTGTGGTGTTTTGATTGATTTTTTCTTGACTTGGACGGAAAATTTTTCCTAAATCAGTTGCCCAGTTAAGAAGCACCTTATCTTTAAAAGAAGAGGTTTTAATCATGCGATGATAACCCATAAGGAAAATATCCAAAAACTCAAAATCTTCCTCTTTCACATCCACATCGCCGTCAAGCGAGATGAGATTTGCCTCAACTCCAAGCAGGATATCCACACCTGTCACCTCGCGTGCGTTCAAAATATCCTCTTTAAGTTCTGGAATGTCCTTGCGTCTAATGCCATAGCAAAGATGATTGAAACCATGGTCGGTGATGGCAATTTGCTTCAATCCCTTATCGGCTGCAACAGAGGCATTTTCCAAAACAGTGCCTTTGCCGTGATTATGCCTTGAATATGTGGTGTGAGTGTGGTAGTCACCATATAAAACCATACTTAGCTCCTTTTAAATTTTCATGAAAAAAGATAATTAATAAAAATTAATCTAATACATATATTTTATCACTATTTAGCCAAAAAAACAAGTGATTAAATGCAATTCTAGATAGTTACCCGCCAATCACTTATTTGTTATCCGTTAAAATAATCGTGACAGGGCCTCGATTTTTTTGCGAAATCGTCATGTCAGCGCCAAAAACGCCGAATTTAACAGGAAGTTGATATGTTTCATTGATGATTTTGCCTAATTTTAAATATAAAGCATTTGCGCGTTCTGGAAGTTCTGCAAGAGTAAAACTTGGCCTATTTCCATGTTCACAATTTCCAGCAAGTGTGAACTGCGAAACCAGCAGAATTTCTCCGCCAACATCTTTAACTGACCTATTCATTTTTCCATTTTCATCAACAAAAATTCGCATTTGAGCAATTTTTTTGGCAAAATAATTAAGCTTTTCTTCGTCATCCTCTTTTTCCACACAAAAATAGACAACAAGTCCACATTTTATGGAAGAAATCAACTTGTCCGAAACTTTAAGCGTGGCACTTTCCACCACTTGAATAACCGCTTTCATATTCACTCCAAAATGATAATTTCACATTCAAAATTTCCACATTTTTTCCTTGTTAATTCAATCAAATCTTTAACATCCTTGCTTGTTGCGTCGCCATTATTCACAATGAAGCCAGCGTGTTTTGTGGAAATCTCTGCTCCCCCTATTTTAACACCTTTTAGCCCTGCTTTGTCAATCATTATTGCAGGAATTTTGTCGTCTGTTCGTTTAAAAACACTGCCTGCTGAAAACTTATCATATGGCTGAGTTTTTTTGCGAATCTCTAAGAATTCTTTTTGTTGTTTTTCAATAATTTTACTGTCTGCATTTTTAAATTTAAATTCCACGGCAAGAATAATTCCCAAAATATTCGATTTTCGATAGGAAAAATCAATTTTTTTTCGATTTATCCATGAAATTTTGCCATTTTTTAAAACTTTAACTTTTTTTATATAATTTGACACTTCCTCGCCGAACGCTCCGCCATTCATGTAAGTCAAACCGCCGATTGTGGCAGGAATACCATAACTCCATTCAAAACCTGCAAAGCCATTTTGTTCAAGAAATCTGTTGAAGGCAAAAAGGCGAACACCCGCCTCTGCAATCACTGTTCGTTGTTTTGCGATTTTGATATTATTCAATTTTCTTAAATCTATGATAATCTTTTTAAAATCGTCGTCTGGAAAAAGAACATTACTGCCGTTTCCAAGAATGAAAAAATCAAGATGATTTTTCTTGCAATCATTCACAATTCTTTTAACTTCAAATTGATTTTTTGGAAAAAGAACAGTTCCTCTTCCACCAATTTTAAAAGTGCAATAATTTTTTAAATCAGCATTTATCTTTTTTTCAATATTTTTAAACATATATTTTTTTATGAAATTTTCTTTCTTTTCGCCAATTTAAAAATTAAATTTTTTCGCTAAAAAATTAAAAAAACAGGGATAACCCTGTTTTATTAAACCAATTCAACAATAGCCATTTCGGATGCATCGCCACGACGAGTGCCAAGCTTTATAATTCTTGTGTAGCCACCGCCTTGACCAAGTTCCTTTGCACGCTTAGCATACTTTGGTGCATAAACGTTGAAAATCTTTTCCAAAAGTGGATGATTGATACCTTCAATTCTTGCTTTATATGTTTCGATTGGCTCTTTTGCTTTTCTTTGTTCTTGAATGTCATAAACATAACCCATGATTTTTCTTCTTGCAGCAAGTTTCTTTGGACCATCGTTAAGAACTTCCTTCTTGCTCTTCTTTCCGTCAGCACCTTTAACATCTTTAACAACTTTCAAGGTGTCCTCATAGGAATTGATGGCAAGTGTGATGATTTTTTCAGCCTCTCTTGCTGTTGCTTTTGCTTTGGCAAGAGTGGTTTCAATTTTGCCATTCCAAAGAAGTGTGGAAACTTGTCCACGAAGAAGGGCTTTTCTTTCTTTTGAAGGTCTGCCTAATTTATCGTTAGCCATTTTCTTTCTCCTTTTTTAAATTATTCTTCATCTTTACGAAGACTAAAACCATAACTTTCAAGTTTGTTGATAACTTCTTCAACAGACTTAGCACCAAGATTGCGAACTTTGAACATATCGCTCTTGGATTTTTTAAGCAAATCTTGAATTGTGTTGAGTCCTGCTCTTTTCAAGCAATTATAGGATCTAACAGAAAGGTCCATTTCTTCAATAGGAAGTTCCATAAGTTTCACTTGTTTATCTTCTTCCTTAGAAACAAGGATGTTCATATCTCCGATTTGTGCACAAAGTTCAATGAAGAGGTTGATGTGTTCGTTGATGATTTTTCCTGCAAGGCTGACAATTTCTCTTGCGCTTGTTGTGCCGTTTGTGGTCACTTCAAGGATGAGTTTATCGAAATCAATGCTGTTTCCAACACGAGTTGGTTCAACATTAAAATTCACTCTTTTAACAGGTGAGAAAATGCTGTCCATTGCGATGAAGTCGATGTTGTCGTATTTTTCTTTATTAGCGTCTGCAGGAACATAGCCACGACCATTTCCAACCATAACATCCATATCAAGCACAGCGCCCTCGTCAAGAGTGCAGATGTGAAGATCAGGATTAAGCACTTGACATTCGTCGTTGAACTCGAAGTCTTTTGCTGTCACTTCACCTGGTGTGGATTTTCTAAGACGAAGATATGTGGTAAAGTTTTTCTCTTGATTAGAACATTTAACTGCAAGTCCTTTCAAGTTTAAAACAATGTCAACCACGTCTTCAGCAACACCTTTGATTGTTGAAAATTCGTGTGCAACGCCAGCAATTCTGAAAGCGATTGGTGCAGAACCTGGAAGGGAACTAAGCAATGTTCTTCTCATGCAGTTTCCAAGTGTGATTCCATATCCTTTTTCAAGAGGTTCAACAACAAATCTTGCAAAATTTCCGCCGTCATTTTCTTCACAAGTGATTCTTGGTTTTTCCATTTCCATCATAATATCATCCCCCTAAATTATCTTGAATAGAACTCAACGATAAGTTGTTCTTTAATGTCTGAATCGATGTCTTCTCTTGTTGGGTTAGCAACAACTTTTCCTGTTAAAGTTTCTGTGTCAAATTCCAACCACTTTGGCGCAACAATTTTCATGCCTTTAAGTTGTTTGAACATTTCATTATCGCGCTTATTCTCTTTAATTGTGATAACATCGCCAACTTTAACTCTGTATGAAGCAATGCTAACTGTTCTTCCATTAACTTGAATGTGTCCGTGATTAACAATTTGCCTACATTCCGCTCTTGAAGCACCAATCCCCATTCTGTAAACAACATTGTCGAGGCGTCTTTCGATGAGAGAAAGCATATTTTCACCAGTGACACCCTTTGCTTTCACAGCATCTTCATAATATTTTCTGAATTGTTTTTCCAAGATGCCATACATTCTTTTAACTTTTTGCTTTTCGCGAAGTTGAAGTCCATATTCTGTGACTCTCTTTCTTGAAGCTCCGTGTTGCCCAGGGATAACAGGTCGTCTTTCCATTGCGCATTTCTTTGTTGTGCATCTTTCGCCTTTAAGGAAAAGTTTGCGACCCTCTCTGCGACATTGACGGCAATCTGGTTCAATTTTTCTTGCCATTATCTTTTTCTCCTTTTAAACTCTTCTTCTTTTTGGAGGTCTGCAACCGTTATGTGCGATTGGAGAAACATCCTTAATAAGTGTGACATTAAAACCAAGGGTGGAAAGACAACGGATAGCAGCCTCTCTGCCCATACCTGGTCCCTTAACATAAACTTCAACATCTTTCATTCCAGCATTAAGCGCACCCTCTGCGGCTCTTTCCACGCAAGTTTGAGCGGCAAATGCAGTGGATTTCTTTGAGCTTTTAAGCCCAAGCATTCCAGATGAACAACGTGAAATAACATTCCCTGCCATGTCAGTGAAACAAATAAGATTGTTATTGAAAGAGGTTGTGATATGAACTTGACCTTTTTCAATTTTTTGATTTATTCTTTTTCTAACCTTAGTTTTCTTAGTGTTATTAACCTTTGCCATATTCTACCTCTTACTTACCTTTCTTAGAGCTTCCGCTCACGATTTTCTTTGGACCTTTTCTTGTTCTTGCGTTGTTTTTTGTGTTTTGACCGCGAACAGGAAGTCCTTTGCGATGACGAATACCACGATAGCACCCTATTTCTCCGAGTTTCTTGATATTCATGCTTACTTTTGATTTAAGTTCACCTTCAACGATAAGTTGATTTTCGATGTAATTACGAAGTTTAGCAACTTGGTCCTCAGTTAAATCTTTAACACGAATATCCATGGAAATTCCAGTTTTTTCGCAGATTTCACGAGAGGTTTTAACACCAATACCATAAATATAAGTTAAGCCATATTCCAATCTTTTATCGTTTGGAAGGTCAACACCAGCAATTCTTGCCATTTTCTAAATTCTCCTTTTTAACCTTGTGTTTGTTTATGCTTTTTGCTCTTAGAGCAAATAACCATAACTTTTCCATCTCTTTTGATAACTTTGCATTTATCACACATTGGTTTAACCGATGCTCTGACTTTCATTTTTTTTGCTCCTTTTTAACCTTTTTCTCTCCAAGTGATTCGACCTTTCGAGAGATCATACGGACTCATCTCAATTTTAACTTTATCGCCTTCAATAATGCGAATGAAGTTCTGTCTTAACTTACCTGAAATGTAGGCAGTGATAACATGTCCATTTGACAGTGTCACTTTAAAAGTCATACTTGGCAAAACTTCCGTGACCACACCTTCAAATTCAATGACATCTTGTTTCGACATACTTTTTTCTCTCCTTTAAAAATTTTTGAATCTCCGCATTCAACTTTTCTTCTCGTTTTTCCAAATGTTCTTTTGGAAAAGGAATTTTTGAAGCCTTTTGAACGTGTTTAAGGCTTTTCTTTTTCGGTTTATTTATCTTCAATCGTTTTCCATCCACAAGATAGCAAAATTTATCATCGACATCTAAAACAATGAAGATATCATTTTTTTCTTTACCTGCTGTTGCAACAACGAGGTCACCTTGGATAATATTCATCATCTTTCTCCAAAGTCAGCACCTCTGGTCCTTTTGCAGTGAACAAAACGGTGTTTTCATAGTGTGCTGCTGGTTTGCCGTCACGCGTGACAACTCCCCAATCGTCAGATAGGAGTGCTACCTCTTTTCTTCCAGCGTTAATCATAGGCTCAATGGCAATCACCATGTTTTCCTTGATAACAGCACCATCTGTTTCCTTACCGTAGTTCAAAACTTCTGGAGGCTCGTGCATTTTTCGACCTATTCCATGCCCTGCAAGTTCTCGGACAACCGAAAATCCGTTTGATTCAGCATGCATTTGGATGGCATGAGAAATTTTGCCTATTCTGTCGCCCACGCGCGCGTTTTCAATCCCTTTGAAAAAGCACTCTTTTGTGACGCGAACAAGTTTCTTTTTCTCGTCGTCAACCTCGCCCACGCAATAGGTTCTTGTGGCATCTCCGCAATATCCCTTATAGGAAGCCACAATGTCAACACTGACAATGTCGCCTTTTTTAAGGATGATATTCTTACTTGGTATGCCATGGACAACCACATCGTTAACCGAAATGCAAGAAGCACACGGATAACCCATGTAGCCGATGCAAGGAGCAGTTCCACCACTATCTATTATAAACTTTTCTATGGATTTGTCAATATCAAAAGTGGAAATTCCTTCACGAATTAATGATTTTGCAAGAATTAATGCGTCTCGTGTGATTTCGCAAGCCTTTTTGATAAGAACAATTTCCGCTGGAGTTTTTTGAATCACCTCATAAGTCCTTTTAAAAAAGTTTTCACAGGCTTATAGGTTTCTTCTGGTCCTTTTTCGGAACCTTTAACAACTTTAAGCCTATCAGCGTAGAAGTTTATGAGTGGTGCTGTTGTTTTTTCATAAACTTCCAGACGAAGAGTAATTGTTTCCAGATTATCGTCATCTCTTTGGAACAATGGCGCGCCACACTTTGCACATGTGGTTTTATCGTAAGAAGAAGTGTTGTAAATTTCGCCACATTTAGAACATATTCTTCTTCCCACGCAACGACGCTTGATTTCGTCAAGCGGAACGTCCAACTGAATTACCGCATCAATATCAGTGATTTTTTGAAGTGCTTTTGCTTGAGCGATGCTTCTTGGAAAACCGTCAAGAATGAAACCATTTTTGCAGTCATCTTCCTTAATGCGATTTTGAAGCATTGATATTGTGACGGAGTCTGGAACAAGTTCGCCTTTATCCATATACTTCTTTGCCAAAAGCCCAACTTCTGTTCCATTTTTAATATTTTCGCGGAAAAGGTCACCTGTCGAGATTTGCACAATGTTAAAATCCTTTGTGATGTTTCTTGCAAGTGTGCCTTTCCCTGAAAATGGTGCACCGAGTAAGATTATTTTCATATATACTCCTCTTAAATAGGATTGCTCCTAAATTTTGAAATTTTTAGTCTAAAAAGCCTTTATAATTTCGCATATACATTTGTGCTTCAAGATTTTTGTCAAATTCCAAAGCCACAGAAACGATAATCATTAACCCTGTTGCACTGAAAGCGTTGATTAAACTTGTTAATGCTGATGCATCGTCGATTGCTTTAAACGCCAAACTTGGAATTAAAGCGATGAAAGCAAGGAAGAATGCACCAAACAAGGTTATACGCCTAGAAATTTTCTTTAAATAGTCTGCTGTTTCTCTGCCTGGTCTAATTCCTTTAACAAAGCCACCCTGCTGTTGAAGCCTACGCGAGATGTCGTTGGTGTCGAAAGTTATCATGGAATAGAAGAATGCAAAGGCAAAGATTAAAAGTGCAAGCACAACAATATATATCCACGAGTTTGTTCCCAGCCACGTTTCATACCAAACTGCCGCCGACGAATTTGGCCAGAAAATGGAAATGATAAGTTGTGGCAAAGTTAAAAGTGAAGTTGCGAAGATGATTGGCATAACACCAGAACTGTTGAGTTTGATTGGAATGAAGGTGTCTTGCCCGCCATACATCTTTCTGCCTTTAATTTGCTTTGCGTAGCTTACTGGAACGCGTCTTTCGGAAGAATCCATGAAAACGATAAGTCCGAAAATAAGGATAACTGCAACAACATAGATAACAATCATCCAAATGTTATTTGGGTCATCAATGGATTGTTGAATTGCACTGCTGATTCCTTGTGCTGATGATGCCAAAATACCAACAAAGATAAGAAGGCTCATACCACTTCCACAAACGCCAAGTTGTGTGATTTTTTCACCAATCCAAACGGTGAACATTGCGCCCGCGGTTAGCACAAGCACCACGCCCATGCTTACAACCCAACTTGGAAAACTTGCGCCGAAAACTTCTGTGGAAATTGCACTTTGGTAGGAAACAACAATTCCAATCGCTTGTGCAAGCGCCAAAACAAGCGCTGCAATGCGAGTGTAAAACTGCATTTTTCTTTTTCCATCTTCTCCCTGTTTTGCCAATCTTTCAAGTGGAGGAATGGCAACAGTTAAAAGTTGGATAACAATGGATGCCGTGATATATGGCGAAACGCCGAGCGCCAAAATGGAGCCCTGCGACAACGCGTTACCAGACAACATATTCATAAGAGAGAAGAATGTTGTGCCTTCAGTGTCAAGTGTGTCTGAAAGGTTCAGACCTGGGCAAACGATTGCGCAACCCACACGATAGACTAAAAGTAAGCCAAGCACAATTAAAAGCTTCTTTCTTATATCTTTAACTTTAAAAGCATTTACGAGAGTTTTAAACATAAATTACTCCTCAATTTCGATTTTTCCACCCGCTTTTTCAATCTTTTCAATTGCAGATTTGGTTGCTTTTTTCGCCTTAATAGTTAAAGGCTTTGTGATTTCTCCATTTCCAAGAACTTTGAGTCCGTAAGGCATACGCTTGCCAACAACTCTCGTTTCATACAAAAGTTCCTCAGTGATAACTGTGTTTGGTTCAAAAATTTCAAGGTCGCCAACATTAACAGTTGAATAGTTCTTATGGAAATTATAGTTGTTAAAGCCACGAATTGGAACTTTTCTTATGAGTGGAATGTTTCCGCCTTCAAAGCCAGGTTTAACTCCACCGCCACTTCTAGCCCATTGACCTTTGTGACCTTTACCACTTGTTTTTCCGTTTCCAGAGCCGATACCACGACCAACTCTAAACTTTTTGGTGACTGCACCTTCACTAGGTTTAAGATTTTCTATCTTCATATCGCGCTCCTTATTCTTCCACCACTTCAACAAGGTGTCTTACATGATATAAACTGCCTCTAACGGAAGGATTATCAGGAAGAACTCTTGTTTGGTTGAGTTTTTTGAATCCAAGTGCTTCCAAAATTTTCATTTGATTTTTATTATATCCGATTGCACTTCTCACATAGGTGACTTTTAATGTTTTTGTTTTTTTCATCTCATTCACCTCCGATTAAATTTCCTCTGGCTTTTTACCGCGTCTTGCAGCAATCTCTTCGCGAGTCTTTAAGCCCAAAAGTCCGTTCATGGTTGCCTTAACCACGTTAATTCTGTTTGTTGAACCATGAATTTTTGTGACGATGTTCTTAACGCCTGCAACTTCCAAAACTGCACGAGCAGCACCACCAGCAATAACTCCGTGACCTTCTTCGGCTGGAATCATAAGCACGCTGGTTGCACCAAATTTTCCGATTGTTTCGTGAGGAATTGTGTTTTCGCTAAGAGAGATTTTCTTCATGTTTTTCTTAGCAACAACAGTTGCCTTGTCAATGGCGTTTGGAACTTCGCTTGCCTTGCCGATGCCCATTCCAATGTTGCCTTTCATGTCGCCGATAACAACAAGCGCTGAAAAGTGCATTGTTCTTCCGCCTTTAACAGTTTTGCTGACACGTCTAACGGAAACAAGTCTTTTTTCTAAGCCGTCGTTTTCTTTAACAGGTCTTTCTTTGCGATTATTTCTTTGAGGTTTTTCGCCCTTATTCTTTTTAATATCTTCTGCCATGACTTCCTCCTAAAATTTCAAACCGGCACTTCTTGCACCGTCAGCAACTTGTTTAACTCTTCCAGTGTAAAGATAGCCACCTCTATCGAAAACGACTTCTTTAATTTTCTTTGCTTTTGCTCTTTCACCAGCAACTTCTCCAACGATTTTAGCGGCTTCAGATTTACTTTTTCCAGCAATTTTTGAAGCAACTTCTTTGTCAAGAGTGGAGCAAGAAACCAAAGTTTCGCCCTTTTCGTCGTTGATGATTTGAACATAGATATGATTCAAGCTTCTGTATACATTGAATCTTGGTCTTTGTTTTGTGCCAGAGAGATTTTTTCTTACTCTCTTATGACGAATAAGTCTGTTTTCATTTTTATCGTTAACAGTAATCATTTTCTCTCCTCCTATTACTTCTTGCCCTTACCAGCAGCCTTACCAACTTTTCTGATAAGACGAGCACCATCAACATGGATACCATAGCCATGATATGGTTCATAAGGACGTTTCTTCATAATGTTTGCACAAAATTGACCAACTCTTTGCTTGTCTAAACCAGAAACAACAATTTCTGTTGCACTTGGGCAAGACACTTGCAAATCTTCTGGGATTTCCATCTCGACTTGATGGGAAAGACCTAAACTCATAACAATTTTCTTTCCAGAAACGCTTGCTTTATAACCAACGCCTGCGATGATGAGCTTTTTGCTCCAACCTTTTGTGACGCCGATTACCATGTTGTTAACAAGTGCTCTTGCTAAGCCTTGCTTTGCGTTTAATTCTGGATTTGTGTAGGTGAAATGAATTTCGTTATCTTTCACTTCTGTGCTTATGTTTTTGTCAATAACTTGTTTAAGTGTTCCTTTTGGACCGCTTACAGAAACAACATTTCCTTCGCGCAAGAAAGTGACACCGTTTTCAAGTTTGATGGGTTTATTACCTATTCTAGACATACTTACCTCCTTACCACACATAAGCGAGGACTTCGCCACCAACATTTAAAGAACGAGCAACTTTATCGGTCACAATTCCTTTGTTTGTTGAAATGATTGCGATTCCAAGTCCGCTTATAACTTTTGGAAGATTTTCTTTGGTTGAATAGATGCGAAGCCCAGGCTTTGAAATTCTTTTCAAGCCTTGAATGACGCTTTGACCTTCGTCATCATATTTAATGTTGATTAAAATATCTTTGAATTTGCCATTGTCAACAAGTTCATAACTTGTGATGTATCCTTCGTCGAAAAGGATTTTAGCAATTTCGATTTTCTCCTTTGATGCAGGAACTAAAACAGTCTTATGTTTTGCTGAAATAGCATTACGAAGACGAGTTAACATATCTGCGATTGGGTCTGTGCTTAACATAATTCCCTCCTTACCAACTTGACTTTTTCACGCCAGGAATTTCCCCGCGATTAGCCATTTCTCTAAAACAAATTCTGCAAATACCGTATTTGCGAAGCACTGCATGAGGTCTGCCACAAATGGAGCAACGAGTGTATTTTCTTGTTTTATATTTTGGTGTTCTTTGTTGCTTTGCAATCAATGATTTTTTTGCCATTACCTATAACCTCCTATTTCGCAAAAGGCAAACCAAGTGCCTTCAAAAGTGCTTTCGCTTCTTCATCACTCTTTGCGGTTGTGATGAAAGAGATGTCAAGACCTCTTATCTTCTCAACTTTATCGTAAGAAATTTCTGGGAAGATAAGTTGTTCTTTAATTCCCATGGAGTAGTTTCCACGACCATCAAAAGACTTATCGGAAATTCCGCGGAAGTCTCTCACTCTTGGAAGAGCGATTGCAGTGAGTCTGTCAAAGAATTCATACATTCTTCTTCCACGAAGAGTCACTTTCGCGCCAATTTTCATACCTTCTCTCACTTTGAAGTTGGAGATAGCCTTTTTTGCCTTTGTGGCAACTGCTTTCTGACCAGCAATAAGTGTGAGTTCGTCAACAGCAGTGTTAAAACTTTTCGAGTTATCTTTAACATCGCCAAGTCCCATATTTAAAACAATTTTAACAAGTTTTGGAACTTCGTTAACATTTTTATAATTAAATTGCTTCATAAGTTCTGGGACGATTTCATTTTTATAACGCTTAACTGTTTCTAATTCTTCTTTCATTCCGCACCGCCTTACGCTTCACTTTTCTTTGTGTTCGACTTTTGTGTTTTTGTTTCTTTTTTAGCAGTTGTTTTAACTGTTTCTTTCTTCTCTACCGCTTTTTTAGTGGTGGATTTTGTTGTTGCTTTTTTCTCGCCAGCCTTAGCGTCAGCCTTTTTCTCGGTTTTCTTTGTTGTGTCTATGTTTTTCTTAGCCTCTTTCTTTGTTGCCTTAACATATTCTTTATCAAGAGAAGCTGAGCATTTTTTGCAAACTCTAACCTTTTTGCCGTCGATTTCTTTATGAGAAACTCTTGTTGCCTTACCGCAAACAGAGCAAACAACCATAACATTGGATGCGTCGATTGGCGCAGTCTTTTTGATGATGGCGCTTTGTTCTTGTTGAGTTCTTGCTTTTTTGTGTTTTGTGACGATGTTAACGCCGTCAACTAAAACTCTGTTATCCTTAGGGAAAACTTCCAACACTTTGCCAGTTTTTCCTTTATCCTTTCCTGTGATGACCAAAACATTGTCACCCTTTTTAACTGTCATACTCATTTTCCGTTCTCCTTTTAAATAACTTCAGAGGCGAGAGAAATGATTCTCATATAACCCTTATCACGAAGTTCTCTTGCAATAGGTCCAAACACACGAGTGCCTTTTGGTTGTTTTTGGTTATCGATGATAACAGCGGCGTTGTCGTCGAAACGAACATGAGAGCCATCTTGACGATTTAAACCTTTTGTTGTTCTAACGATAACGGCTTTAACAACATCCCCCTTCTTAACGCTTCCACCAGGAATTGCCTTTTTAACAGAAGCAACAATAACATCTCCGATGTTTCCGCTTCTTCTAAATGACCCACCTAAAACGCGGATGCACATAATTTCCTTAGCACCTGTGTTGTCTGCAACTTTAAGTCTTGTTTGAGGTTGTACCATATCTCTCCTCCTTAATCTGCTTTCTTAACGATTTTAACAACTCTGTGGTATTTATCTTTTGAAAGAGGACGAGTTTCCATAATGATAACGGTATCGCCAACGCCACATTCATTGTTTTCATCATGTGCTTTAAATTTTTTCGACTTTTTAACAATCTTACCAAATTGTTTGTTTTTAACTGTATAAGGAACATTAACAACGACGGTTTTGTTCATACTAGCACTAACAACAACACCTTGTCGTGTGATTCTTGCATTTCTACTTGTTTCCATCGTTTCCTCCCATGATTTGTTTTTCTCTGATTGCTGTTTGCACTCTTGCAATTTCTCTTTTCACAGTTCTTAAAGCAAGTGGATTTGCAAGATTACGAGTTGCATGCGAAAAACGAAGATTAAAGAGTTCATTTTTAAGTTCTTTAAGTCTTGCGTTTAACTGATCAAGAGAAAGTGTTTTGATTTCTTCATTCTTCATTCTTCTCACCACCTTCGTTTACTTCTTCTTTCTTAATAAACTTAACCTTGCAAGGAAGTTTATGTCCAGCAAGACGAAGTGCCTCACGAGCAACTTCTTCACTTACTCCTTCAATTTCAAAGAGAACCCTGTTTGGTTTAACAACTGCAACCCAAAATTCTGGATTTCCTTTACCTGAACCCATACGAGTTTCTGCTGGTTTCTTTGTGACTGGTTTGTCTGGGAAAATCTTAATCCAAACTTTACCGCCACGCTTAATATAACGAGTAAGGGCAATACGCGCAGCCTCAATTTGATTAGATTTAATCCAGCAAGGTTCGCATGCGATGATGCCGTATGAACCGTAAGTTAGAGTGTTGCCTCTTGTTGCCTTACCAGTCATTCTGCCACGCATAACCTTTCTTCTTTTAACTCTTTTTGGCATTAACATTATTCTTGCCCTCCTTTATCGGATTTTGTAGGCAAAATTTCTCCCTTAAAAATCCAGCACTTAACGCCAAGTTTGCCATAGTTTGTGTAAGCAGCGGAAACGCCGTAGTCAATGTCTGCACGAAGTGTGTGAAGTGGAAGTGAGCCTTCCATATACTTTTCTGTTCTTCCAATGGTATTCGCTCCGTCGATAACACCGCTAACTTGCACCTTGCAACCCTTTGCGCCTGCTTTCATAACTCTTTGGAGTGCTTGCTTTAAGCATCTTCTCCATTGAACTCTCTTTTCAAGTTGTTGAGCGATTGAGTCTGCAACAAGTTGAGCATCAAGGTCAGGCTTCTTAATTTCCTTAACATTGATGATGAGATTTTTAACAGGTTTAACAATTTTACCAAGGTCTTTTTTGATTTGCTCAATTCCAGCGCCTTTTTGACCAATAATCATGCCAGGTTTGCCTGTGTAGATATTGACAACAAGTTTGTTTTCTGTTCTTTCAATTTCCACTTTGGAAACGCCAGAATTTGCATGTTTTTTGTTGAAATACGCACGAATATCGTGGTCTTCTTTAATGAAAGTGGCAAAATCTTGTTTGTTTGCATACCAAGTGGATTGCCAATCTTTGTTGATTCCGATTCTAAGTCCTATTGGATTAACTTTTTGACCCATTATTTTGCCTCCTTCATTTCATCAAGCACAATTTTAATATGGCAAGTTCTCTTTATGATGTGGTCAACACGCCCTCTGCCTCTAAAATTAACTCTTTTCATTTGAGGTCCAACGGTTGTGTAGCACTCTGCAACATAAAGATTGTCTGCTGAAAGCCCTTTATTATTTTCTGCATTTGCGATTGCGCTTTTCAAAACTTTCAAACTTTCACTTGCGCCTTTTTGTGGCATATATGTTAAAATTGCCACCGCTTCATTAACGCTTTTTCCTCTTATGTTGTCAAGAACAATTCTAACCTTAGATGAACTCATACGAATGTCTTTTGCCACAGCATAAGGACGGTTATCTTTATTAAGCGCTCTTTTTTCCGCTTTTTGTCTAATTCTTGTAGCCATCATTCACCTCTCTTACCTATTACCTTTAACGGCCTTTTTCTGACCTGCATGACCTTTGAAGGTTCTGGTTGGCGAGAATTCACCAAGTTTATGACCAACCATATCAGCAGTCACATAAACAGGAACATGCTTTTTACCATTGTGAACACTGAAAGTGAAACCAACGAATGCTGGATAGATTGTGGATGCTCTTGACCATGTCTTGATTGGTTTTTTAACGCCACTTTCTGTCATGGCAAGCACCTTTTTCATAAGACTTGGACTAACATAAGGTTTTTTAACTTCTTTACTCATACTGCCACCCCTTAATTAATTCTCTTAACCATTAAACGGTTAGACCTATTATTTTTCTTTCTTGTCTTATAGCCAAGTGCTGGTTTGCCCCATGGAGTTACAGGAGTTGCCATACCAACAGGGCTCTTACCTTCACCACCACCATGTGGGTGATCGTTAGGGTTCATAACAACACCACGAACGGTTGGACGAACGCCCATGTGACGCTTTCTTCCAGCCTTACCAAGAGAAACAAGTTCATGGTCAACATTACCAACTGTTCCGATGGTTGCTCGGCACGAAAGAAGCACTTTTCTCATTTCGCCACTTGGAAGACGAAGTGTTGCATATTTTCCTTCTTTTGCCATAAGTTGAACTTCAGCGCCTGCAGAACGAGCAAGTTGACCGCCCTTCTTTGGCTCAAGTTCGATGTTGTGGATGAGAGAACCAACTGGAATGTCGGAAAGAGGAAGGTTGTTGCCCACTCTGATTTCCACATTGGAACCGCTCATCAAAATATCGCCAACTTTAAGCCCAACAGGTGCGATGATATATCTCTTTTCTCCATCCTTATATGAAAGGAGTGCGATATATGCCGTTCTGTTTGGATCGTATTCAATTCCAACAACCTTTGCAGGAATGTTGTCTTTGTTTCTCTTAAAGTCGATGATACGATATTTTTGCCTGTTTCCGCCACCCTTGTGACGAACTGTGATTTTACCTTGTGCATTCTTTCCAGCGTGTTTCTTCTTAACAGCAAGAAGAGATTGCTCAGGCTCTTTTTTTGTGATTTCTTCGCTGGAGAGTTTTGTGTAAAATCTTCTTCCAGCCGAAGTTGGTCTAGATGTGATAATTCCCATTTCTTCCTCCTATTAAGATAAGCTTTCAAAGAAGGCAATAGGTTTAGACTTTTCAGTTAAAGTGACAATAGCTTTTTTATAGTCGCTTGTTTTTCCAACTGTTCTGCCTTGCTTTGTGTTTTGACTTTTCTTGTGACCTTTAACCATGATTGTGTTAACTTTCTTAACTTCCACTTTAAACATTTCTTCAACTGCTTTTGCAATTTGAATTTTGTTAGCGTTTTTGTTAACAACGAAAGTGTAGGTCTTATTTTGAATTCCACTATAACTCTTTTCCGTAAGTAGTGGTCTTACGATAATTTCATTCGCTTCCATTACGCGTTTGCCTCCTCTAAGTATTTGATTGCAGATTCAGTCAAAACAACATTCTTATTTGCAACCACTTCATAGACATTCAAAAGTTCGACATTTTCAAGTTGAAGATTTGGAATATTTGCAACCGCTCTAAGTTCACTAGCTTTGTTATCTGCGTTCACAACAAGCACCTTGCCGTTAAACTTGAAAGCATCAAGGAATTTTTGAGCATCCTTTGTTTTTGCTGATGCGATGTCGAATTTGTCGAGAACTGTAATTTCTTTTTGCTTAAGTTTTTCGCTAAGTGCGCTAAGTAATGCCGTTCTCTTTGCTTGTTTGTTGACTTTCTTCGAGAAATCTCTTGGCTTTGGAGCGAAAACAACTCCACCGCCTGTCCATTGAGGTCCTTTTGTTGAACCTTGTCTTGCTCTGCCTGTGCCTTTTTGGCGCCAAGGTTTTGCTGCATGGCCTCTAACTTCACTTCTTGTTAATGTGCTTTTTGTGCCTTGTCTTTGATTAGCGTTATAAGCCACAATAACTTCGTGAATAAGGCTTTCGTTATATTCCACGCCGAACACATCGTTTTTCAAAGTTTTTGTTCCAACTTCTTCGGCGTTCATATTATAAACTTTAACTTTTGCCATTTTTTCGCTCCTTATCTAGCCTTAACAGATTCTTTAATCACAAGAATTGTTCCCTTAGGACCAGGAACGTTGCCTTTAATTAAAAGCAAATTCCTATCTGCATCGACTTTAACAATCTCTAAGTTTTGAATGGTGACATTTTCATTACCATATTGCCCAGGCATATTTTTGTTTTTGAAAACACGCGATGGGGTTGAGTTTGCACTCATTGAACCAACTTCTCTGTGAACAGGACCAGTTCCGTGTGTCATTTTAAGGCGATGTTGGTTCCATCTTTTGATAACGCCAGAAAATCCGTGACCTTTGCTTGTTCCAGAAACATCAACTTTGTCTTTTTCTGAAAATAGGTCTGCCTTAACAACATTTCCAACTTGAAGGTCGCCGTCAAGGTCAAGTTCTTTTAAAACTTTGAAAGGTTCAACCTTTGCTTTATCGAAAATTCCTTTTTGTGGTTTTGTCACATTCTTGGTTTTCTTTTCAAATGCCATAACATACGTGTTATAACCATCAGTTTCCACAGTTTTCTTTTGAACAACTGTGCAAGGACCTGCTTCCACAACAGTCACAGGAATAACTTTTCCGTCATCGGCAAAGACTTGTGTCATGCCAATCTTTTTTCCGATTATTGCTTTACTCACTTCTCTTTACCTCCTTACAAACTGATTTTAATCTCAACACCTGCTGGCAATTCAAGTTTCATAAGAGCGTCAATCGCCTTGTTTGTTGGATTATAAATATCAATAAGTCTTTTGTGGGTTTTGCTTTCAAATTGTTCTCTTGAGTCTTTATACATGTGAGGAGAACGAATCACAGTGACCACTTCTCTGTCGGTTGGAAGTGGAATTGGCCCAGAAACCTTTGCACCATTCTTGCCAGCGGTTTCGATAATTCTCTTGCACGCTTGGTCGATAAGTGAATGTTCATAGGCTTTAAGTTTAATTCTCATTTTTTGTGTTGCCATATATTTTCCCTCCTTGCAATAGCACTCCCGAAATGTTGCATTTTAACACATTTTTAAGGTATATTTACGATTGTTCCCACAACAATCTTCTCTTAAACACTACCCCGTGTGTGTCGCGCTGTTAGTTTTAAAAAAATGTCATTTCGGTCACCTCAGCATCTTTGGCTGAGATTTGGTCCACACAAATTTTCTTGACACTGCTTGTTAAGTTCAAGTAACCTTGTGTTTCACCCCATAAATAACAGCAAGCATATTATATCAAACCGCCTTTTATTTGTCAACAGTTTTGCAAAAATAAATTAAATTTTTTAAGATTTTTTTATGTCTTTCTCTAAAAATTTGATAAATAGATTAAAAGAGCATATCTTTTTATCTTGATATGCTCTTATAATTATTTACTTTTGCTCACTTTAAGGTTATTTTCCATAAGTCCCATAAGTTCATAGTAATCACCTTCAAGTTCAAAGTTTTCGTTGGTGTATGCCTTTCTTGCCACCGCTTCCGTAAAACTTGCCACTTCGTCTTTTTGCTCCATGGTGAGCGTGGTATTTTTCTTGAAAGGATTTTTAGAATTAGCAAACCTATCCGCAAACTCAAAGAGGAAATCCCTGTCGCGAAGATTATCAGCGCTCTCCTTTTTTAATAACGAAAGACGATTGGATGTTTTTTCTTCTTCAATAAGTTCTCTATAAAGATTTACTAAACTTTCGTAAAATTTAATATCTTTAATCTCACGCAAATTAGGGTCAAAAAATGCCCTTCTTTGCACGCTTTTAACTTCCTCGCCTTTTTGCGTCAACTTTCTTGTTTCGATTAGGTATGGGATTTCATAGCGCATATCCTGTTCATTGACCATAACCGCTGAAAATATCCTACCCTTTCCTTCCACTTCCAAAACTGAGCCTTTTTCTTGTGGCACAACCTTTGCCTTTATCAGCATAACTTGAATGTAGTTTCTTGGCATATTTTTGTTTTCCGCTAAACTTTTAGCATCCTTAAAAACTTTTTCCGATTTTTCGTTAAAACCTCTAACCGCCTTATTTCCGCCGTCATACAGTAAAACATATTGCCCAAAATTTAAACCGTTTGCAAGCATTGGCATCTCTGCTTCTGGATAGTCTTTAATATAATATTCCATTCGCTTTTTTTGTAAATGCATAATTCCTCCATATATATTTATTATACCACACTTTCACCCTCATTTCAAGTGTTTATTGCCGAATTATATTTCCTTTTTAACAATTTTCATGAGAGTTTTAAAATCCGCTTCTTTATTCTTTTTCCTATTTTTCAAATGCCTACGGATAAGTTCGTGACAGGTCATGTAAAGCGCATAGACTCCTGCAAAAATTGGAATAAGCACCCAAACTGTGAGTGGTGTTCCTGAAATGCAAGGGTGATTCATATAAAATGCTGAATTTATATCCAAAACAAAAATTAAAAATGCACCAACTGTCATATATGCCATAAAACCTATAACTAAACATGGTGATTTCTTATAATTCGGTGAAAAATACCCCACAAGTTCCAGAAGCACGCAAAGAAATAAACTAAATGCGTGATGAAGTAAACCAGATGTTGTCGCCGTGTGGAAAAAAGTTGGATAATTTTCTAAAAAATCAGGATAGATAAGCGTTACAAACCCACCAACAATCGCAAAATAAAAAACAAAATGTAAAACATTATTATTACGTCCACCAAACAGCACAGCAAGCGACAAAACAAGATTGCTCATTCCGCAAAAGGTATTTGGAATTAACATTGCTGGATTATTTTTCAAAACAGCAAGAGAAATTCTGTTCCAAACAACCGTGATAAATAAAATAAGTGCCACACATTTAACGATGATGTTTTGTGTTTTCACGGTTTTAGCAAATTTTTTAACTAAGATAAGTGCCACCACCATGATAACAACAAACACGGCAAGAAAAGTGAGATGTTCCCAGCCAAAAATCTTTGTTTTCATAATTTGCTCCTATTTTTATTTTACCATGCCACACACTAAAAACAAAATGATTAAACGTATTTACTTAAACAAAAAATGTAATTTGGTATTTTTTGAGTAAAAATATGAAAAAATTTAATTAATATGCAAAACCAAACCACCAGAATAGGCAAAACGTGGTTTCAACCCTTTAAATATAAAATAAAAGCCATGCAAAAGCATGGCTTTAATTGGCTCCCCAGGTAGGGTGAGAGCGATTAAGAAAAACAGAATGTTTTTCAGCTCGAACGGGTGGACTAGGCTCCACCCCGCCGAAACGGGCGCAACCTACGACCTTGCGGTTTGCGTCACAAACTGCATTTCATTTCGCCTTTTGTTTTCATCAAAAGGCTTACCATTCATTTGTTTGTTCCTTTTCCCCAAAAGTGATTAACACTTTCGGGGACCCCATAAAAACGGCTGTTAACAGTTTTCTTCGAAAACACAACATTTCCAATGTTGTCGCAAGGTCACTTAAACAAAATAAAAGCGTAGGCTTATTTCCCACGCTTTTTTGGCTCCCCAGGTAGGATTCGAACCTACGACCTTGCGGTTAACAGCCGCCTGCTCCACCACTGAGCTACTGAGGAATATCTCAATCACCCATATATTCTACCAAATTGAAACGACAATGTCAACAATTTTTCCAAACTTTTTTTAAAAAATATATGGATGATATTATCGGAAGATTGCTTCCATGCGCTAAACTGATGTTTACATAATTCTTTCCACTTTTGTTAACTCGTTAATACACTTTTCAATTTCCTGCCAAGAGTAAACTTCCACAATGGTGTTATCGCAAGACTTATTCCTTAAATCTCGAAAATACAAGCAATTCACACCGCTGATATAAAGTTCGTCAAGCACATGAGAGTTATCGTCAATCATAATGTCGATGTTTAATTCCTTACAAGCCCTCACCTTTGACCTTTGCGAAAAAATAATCTTATCGAAAGGAATGTTATCTTTTTGAAAACGCTGTTTGGTTATCTCCACCTCTTTATCTCCACAAAGCCCTCGACTTGTGATGAAAACAATTTTATGGTTTTGCTTTAATCTTGCAAGCACATCTCTGGCATTTGCGTAAAGAGGAGCGGTTAATTCAATAACTTCATAAGTGGTGTCGATAAAACTCTTCACTTGTTCGTCTGACCAGTCATAGCGGTTTTCCACTTTAAGTTCATCGTCTTTAATATTTTTTCCACCGATGAGTTTATTATACTTTTCGCTGTAATCACGATACAAACTTTCCGTTTGGTATATCACCCCATCAATATCCAATCCAATAATCATCCTTCGTTCCTTTTAAATTTTATCGCCGAAAACATTTATATTTTATTCTAACCAACCCCGTCTTGTCAAGAAAATAAGGCACATTTCAAAAATTGATTGGAAAATATTGACAAAAACACCGCCGAATGTTAAACTTAAAGCATGAGAAAAGTATTTAACGGCTCAACCTACGGCACAATAAAGTGTAAAAATTTAGATGAACTTCAAAAAGCGATAATTAGTGGAGGCTATTTTAAACGCACACCAAACGATGATTTTTATTATCGCGCTGTGCCATGTTCGCAATATCTGCCAGATGATGTTGTGCTTTTGGAGCGTAGATGCACAACAAGTAAAACCACATATTGCACTTTTTTCTATAAAATTGAGAAAGACGAGAAAGAAAAAATATATTCGGGCGAAAGTTTAGAAAATGTTATATTAAAAAATGTGGAAGATTGGGCAAAAGAAATTAAACCAAACACCATGACCGCCTTCCATGGCAAACGATATAAATCTTTTATTAATGCCATTCCAAATGAATTTTTGTGTAAAAACAAGTTTTTTGATAAATTAAAATCTTCTTTAAAAAAAGGCTTTATCAAAAGATTTGGAGATAACTTTAAAAATGAAAATGTGCAAAATTTTGTTAAGGCTTGTGAAAAGGTAATTAATGATAAGCAAAAAGAAATAAAAGAAAAGTTTTAATTTAAAATCCTATCATTTATCACTCTATTTTTGTGAGTGCGCTTTGTGTCCCAAACCTGAATAAACTCGTTAAATTTGTTTAAATCATCATTGAGATTATTCAAAAATTTCTCCACTTTCGCACCCTCGTGATACTCAAAATAGTCATAAAAATTAAAATTGTTTTCTTCGCAAACGGGCTTGATTAGTCCGTATGAATCATATAATTCAAACAAAGATGTTAACTTTTTAGAATATTTTGTTTCTCGTTTTTCGCAAAGTTTTAAAATATCTTCCACGAATTTGTTGAGCTCCACCGATTCATTATAATAACTGTCAACAAACCAATCTTTAAATTTTTCTGTCCATCCAATCAAATTTTTATATGTTTCAATCATCATTTCAAGCGCATCAAATTTTGTTGTTATTTCCGTTTTCATTTCTTCCCCTTTGGTATTTATAATACCACAGATTTTTCAAAAGTCAAGAGGAAATAAAAAAGAGTTGATTTCTCAACCCTTTGATTTTGTTTTATTAGAAGTAGTTTTTGTTGCCGTTTTTTTAGTTGGTGTTTTAGTTGCAGTTTTTTGCTTATAACTAAGTGCATTTTTGTCGCGCACAATTTTATTTTGCTTACTGAAACTTCTAAGCATGAAATCAAGAATTTTCAAATTGAGGTCAGCAAGCATATTTGTTGCTTTCTTGGTTTTCTTTGAAGTTTCCTCGCGAATTGCTTTGAGGTCTTCCATGGTCAACTTTGAAAAATCAACATATTCATTCATGGAGATTTTCTTTTTAAGTTTTTCTGTTTTTAGCGATTTTGTTAAAAGGTCAATATCTTTGGAAACCGTGTCAAGTTCGCTTATCATATCATCCAAATCTTGCACTTGCTTTGGATGTTTGCCAAAATAGTCGATAACCGCTTTTCCTTTACTCAAACGGTATTTCAAACAAAGCGCAGTATTGTTATTAATTAATAACGAATTAAGCCTATACATTTCCAAAACATCGTTGCAAAACTTAACATAACTGTCATAAAAATTTTTTGTTTGGTTAGATTTAGTTGCCATATCCCACCTCCAATATACGCCTATTATAAACCATCAAAACACATTTGTCAAGTTAATATTATTTATTATTGACAAATTTTGCAAAATTAATATAGCCAACATTTCCTCATAATATCCCCTCAAATCTCTAATTTTAACCCTACTAAAAATATAAACATTCAAAAACAGAACACTACATTTATCTAACTAATAAGATTTATATTAAACAAAAAAGTAAGTAAACAAATATCTACAAATATGATAAATTTTATGAATATCAATTTTGTAAATGCAACTTCTTCACGCCTCGCTATACTTTCAATATTAAAAATCAAAACCTCTTGAAGTAGCGACAAATCGCCAGCACAGCGCGATTTCGTTTGGTCGCTAAGCGGAGAAAACAAACGAATGGTAAGTGGTTTAACAATAGGTAAACCACGAAATGAAGTGCAGTTTTCTCCGCTAACCAGCAGTGTTCTTAGAAACACGCAAACCCACCTGACTGTTTCGCAAGCCCACGCATACCTGCCTGACAGGGCTTTTTTTCTCGGGCCGACGGCTCGGGAAAATGCCACATTTATGTGGCGCACGCAAAGCGTGCAAGAACACTGCATTTATCTCATACATAAAGTTTATAAACAACAAAAAAGTAGGCTCGTGCGCCTACTTTAATGATTAACCAGCAGTGTTCTATTTTCCCGGGCCGTCGCCAGCCAAGTATCTTCGACGATGAGAAGCTTAACTTCTGTGTTCGGGATGGGAACAGGTGGGACCTTCTCTCTATCGCCACTGGTTATGGTATAACTTCAAGTTTCCTTGGAATTATCGAATTATTTGAATATTGCTATTTAAAAAGAAAAGGAGGATATGAATATAGCAATATTCATCAGAGATAAGTTCTCTGACAACTACATATTTAGAAGGAAGCAAAAATAGGTTAAAATCCGTGATTAAGCCCTCGACCTATTAGTATCGCTCAGCTGAACACATTACTGTGCTTACACATGCGACCTATCAACCTTGTGGTCTACAAGGGGTCTTACTAACTTAAGTTATGGGATATCTCATCTTGAGGCAAGTTTCACGCTTAGATGCTTTCAGCGTTTATCTCAACCATACATAGCTACCCAGCTATGCCACGGGCGTGACAACTGGTGCACCATCGGTATGTTCACTCCGGTCCTCTCGTACTAGGAGCAAGCCCTCTCAAATATCCTACGCCCACGATAGATAGAGACCGAACTGTCTCACGACGTTCTGAACCCAGCTCGCGTGCCACTTTAATCGGCG
>CAKNGB010000007.1 GCA_930971385.1 uncultured Clostridia bacterium
GCACTTTTATTAAAGTGGTTTTTATTTTTGCAGAGCAAAAATTGGGTTCACTTCATTAACTAGTGGATTTTTTGTTAGTTATCCTTGTCGCCTTTGTCTTTGTTATCTTTTTTGTTGTTTTTATCATTGCCAGCAGAATTGTCATCACCTAAAAGTTTCTTACTAAGTTCATCAATTTCTTCTTCCGTCATTGTAGGTCCTGATAAAAATTCTTTTTTGATTGACGCTCTTGTTGTCACTTTATCAGACGGAAAATCAAGTCCTCTTTCTTCAACCACTTTTTCATAGTTGTGAATTTCTCTAGCATAATGTTCATAATATGATTTAATGGCTCGTTCATATTCAGAATAATACAAATCTTTTTCTTCTTGACTTTTTGAATTGTATATGTTGTCGATTTCTCTTAATTTTTCGGCTGTGCAGGCATTGTCTAAAGCCTGACTATAAGAAGAAATGACGATACCAACACTATTATTAAGGTGTTCTTTTATTTCTTTATCATCAAAACTTTCAAAATTACGCATAAGCGAAGCAAAATTTGTGGTTTGGGCACTAAAATTTGGGTCTATAGCGATTTGATAAAATTTTGATGGGCTTTTTTCTAGCATTTCATATATATTTTTGTTTTTGTTATAATCTTCGCCCAAATCGGCAATATAAATCTTACCTTTTTCGTGAGGATATTTTTTAAGATAGTTTGGCGTTTCTTCCATTGTTTGAGTTGCCACTGAATTGCTCACTCTTGTGTTGCCAGCGGATTGCATAACTTGTTTAGATTGTGTTTGCCTTATTGGTTCTTTTGCTACCTTACCAAAAACCTTTTCATCTACCTTTTCATCATACTTTTCACATGAATTAAACAAGTCGGCGATAGAAAATATAAGAGATCTTTCAGCCTGATTAAATTTTCTATCAGTGTTTTCAATTTTTAAGTCTCCAAACTGTTCGGCAAGAGATTGTATGTCTTCTCTGGTTTTAACAACATTTTGTTTTATTTTTTCCGTTTGCTTTTCTGTGAAACGCTTTTGCTTGTTGTCTTGTGACAAATAGTCGTCGCTAAACATTGAAATAGTGTTTTTCAAAGAAGTTTCACATTTAGATAAGTTTGCTTGTATTTCTGTTAATTCGTCTATCAGTGGCTTCTTTTTTCTGTTTTTCATCCAATCAAAAATTCCCATGTTCTATATCTCCTTTTTCTTATCATTTGCGTCATAAATAACTTTTGAGCTAACCACTTCTCGTTCTATTTCAAGAACCAAAAGTCCATTTTTAGGTTTTGTTGGTCTGTCAACAAACATTTCTTCATCAATGCGAGAAATGAAACCATTCATTGACAAAGTTTTTTGAAGAGATGCATCAAAATTTTTAACCTTGCTTTCTAAGTTTTTCGCAACTTCTTTATAAGGTAAAACAGATCCCCATTCTTTATCTATAAAAAAGTAATCGTGCATCATGTCTCTTATTGCATCCATTTGCTCTTCGGTGAGTTCGTTTTGTGATTTTATTTCGGCTGTTATAGCAATGGCTTTTCCTTCTGATTTTGGTTTTTCGTATGGCCCATGAGCAAAATTACCGAAATACGCTTCACCAGTTTTTTCAAAGTCACCAAAAACTGTTATTTTCATAATAATATCCCTCCACTGTCAGTATAACACGGGGGAGGGTAATTGTCAAGATAATTTTTAAAAAAGTTGACTTTTTTTGAAATTTTGCATATACTAATGATGTGAAAGAGGGGTTAGACCTTAAACATGCAAGCGTTATAAGGCGATTTTTACATTTGCCTAGGCGCTAAAAGCATATCTTTCATGAAGATAGCGTGCTATCTTCTTTTTTTATTATTGTTAAGCATTTTTAAGTACCTTGACAAAATTCCTATATTTTGCTATAATCAAAGCACTTTATAGGAGAAAGATTATGCAAAACACAGAAAAAGAAGAGCGCCTTAAAAAAGCATACCTTATGGCGAGCGAAATGTTTAATTCATATGAAAGAAGAGATGACTATTGGCATATAGACGATAAATATTATTCCTACTTACAACAATATCGCGGAATTGCCAACACATACATCTGTGAGGCTTTTAAAAATTGGAAGGATAGAACGGACAAACTGGATGTGATAAAAGTTTTGTTTGATGACATTTCTTCCTCTCAAGTGGTTTTTGTGCTGGCAACCATTTGCGAGTGCTTTAAAGAAAACAAGGTGGAGGACGACACATATTTTAAAGATATTTTGAGTTATGCTGTTTCCAAAAAAGCAGTGGAACTTCTTGATGCCGTTGCTGTTGAAAGACGCCTTAAACTTGTGCAAAAAAATTTACGCGGATATTTAGACAACTATCAAAATCCTTGTTCCAGCAACATTAAAATATGGCTCATGAACGAAATGAAGAAAACCAGCAAAAAGATTTCCTCAATTCTTTACGAGCAGGAGTATATGTGCTTACCAGATTCAACAAGCCATTTTGTTAAAAAAGTGCTTAACGATTTACAGTTTAATTTTGATGGCTACAATAAATTCCGCTTAGATGGCGAATACTTTCACATAGAAAACAAGATTGAAATGCCAAAAATCACACTCGACACCAGCACAAAATCCGATTTCAAAAACAACTTGCCAATTATTGAGAGGTTAAGATATATCAACGGCGTGCTAATAGAGCTTAACAACGACAGTGTAAAAATTGGTTTTGCAAAGCCAAGGATAAACGATAATGAACTTAAAAACGCATATAACTATGCCACAAACTATGATTATCTATCAAAGCAAGATTTTAAACTTAAATTTTAAGATTTTGTCACATTCTGGCTGAATTTTATTCTTGACAAATGCGATAAT
Organism: uncultured Clostridia bacterium; assembly: GCA_930971385.1. Taxonomy (GTDB): domain Bacteria; phylum Bacillota; class Clostridia; order Christensenellales; family UBA1242; genus Caccovivens. The sequence continues at coordinate 2,842 of CAKNGB010000007.1, forward strand.
ATTTAATATAATTATTTTATTGGAGGATAAAAATGGCAAGAAATATAGATTCAGTTGGAGATATTATAGATTCAATAAAAAAACGATGGAAAATAGCAGGAACGCTGGAAGAGATAAATGAAAGAGTGAAAAGCGGGCTTGATGATGTGCGTAAAGATTTGAAATTTGAGTTAAACGATTTAAGAAATTTGTTTAAAAAATACCCAGAAATATTTCTCACTGAGTTTTTGGAAGCGTGTAATGGCGAAAATATAAGAAAGTATATTACAGACAAATATCTTCGTGCCAACACTTACCTAAGCACCAATATAAAAGATAGCGAACAAGTTGGATATTTTAATGATATTTACAACATTATGGAAAAAGCGGCAGAGCGTTTATATGAAGGTTTGCTTGAAAAGTTAAGGGTTGAAGTTGATAAGCAAAAAACAATTGTGCATGAAGAAAAAGGAAAAGAAAACGCCGAGGAAATGGAAGAAATAGATGCTTTGCACTTGTTCGACGATGATGAATTTGAAGATAAACAAGATAAACAAGAGAAGAAAGAGAAGAAAGAGGAGAAAAAAATGGAAGAAAATGTTAAAAAGAGAAGAATATCGCAAAAGATGAGAAACAATCTTGCGAATGACACAACGCCTATTGATGAATTTTTACCAGAAAATAGCCAAAAATTTAAAGGGTATTTGCAAGAAAGAGGTGTGCAAACTTTGGGTGATTATTTAAGATATTTCGGCGAAAGTTATCAAGCTCTTTTTAAATGGGTAAACACGAATTGTCATGATGCTTACGAAGAATTGAATCAAAATATTATCGCGTATGCAGATTTACATAAAGAAACAAAGCAACCTAAGAAAAGAGATGATTTCTTTTCAAATTTATACTTTTCAAATTTAAGAGAAAGACCATGTGAGGATTTTAGGAAAGATAGCGAAACTATGAATAGAATTTCAGATGAATTTGTTATATTTGCAAACCAACAACTTGACTTACTTTTAAAAGATTCCACCGTTTCAGAAGAAGATTTAAATAAAAAGTATGGTGATTTGGTTTCTGAATATCACAAGATAATTGATGAGAAAAGAGAACAATTATCAAGAGAGGAAACTGTTAACAGGCTCAGAGGAAAAATTGGAGATGATGCGAAATATCATCACAAGCAATTTACTCAAGATTTAGAGCCTGGCGTGCATAAACATCACGGCGGTGGCAGAGAACTTTAATTGAAAACAATATCGCCACAAAGCACATCGAAATAGGAAAAGGTTTGAAGTTTTTCATCAACCTTAATTGTGAAAACACTTGGATAGACATCGTTGATTGTTGCAGTCACGATGTCTATTTTTTTGCGTCCGCGGTTTATGCTGAGTTTCACGCTTTGACCTTTTAATTCCTTTATTTTTTCTTTCACTTCATTTAAACCATAAACTGCTTTTCTCATTAATACCTCTCATTTAACTATTGACAACTTCCTAAAATTTTAAACAATTTGTTCTAAGTGGAAGTTTTGGAAAGTATATTATAATAGTTTTTGATTTTGGAGGGGTTATGGCTTTTGAAAAAAACAAATTTCAGGTTGTGAAGAAAAAACGATTACCAAAGAGTGATTTCAGTGTGGAATGTAATATTCCTGTGGAAACAGAAGTTAGCAAAATCTTTTCTGTGTGTCATTCGGCGCAAGTGGAAAATGCAGAGGTCTTGAACGGCGTTATCAACTATAACGGCATAATTGACTTTTGCGTGTTGTTCCAATCTATTGATGGCGAAATTCAAACCAGCAATTTTTCTTGTCCGTTCACTTCAAAGTTTGAGGATAGCCAAATTTCCACAGGCGATAAAGTGGAAATTGATGTGGAAGTTGTAGACTTTTCTGTTGACAGCGTGACAAGTTCCAACATAAAAATCACCTGCCAAGTGCAACAGAAAGGCGTTATCATTTTCTGCAAGGATGTGGAAATAATCGACTCGTCCGATGAAAACATCTGCACTAAAAAAGAGGAAATTTTTGTTTCCACACTCATCGGCGAGGCAAGCGAGGTTTTCACTTCCGACAGCGAGGTTTCCATTAAAGAGCCTGTTAGAAAAGTTATCCTTTGCGACAGCCAAGTTTCAGTGAAAACAGTGGAAAGTGGAGTGAATTTTGTTTCGGTTGCTGGCGAAGTTGTGAACAGAATTTTGTATTTAACCGAAAATGACCGCTATGAAACTTCCTATTTAACCGAGAACTTTAAAGAGGAAGTGGAACTTGAAGGCGTTTCAAGAGACTCTATTTCAGAGGCAGTGGCTTTTGTTAAGAAAAATCAAGTGAAGTGCGAAGTTGCCGAGCAGGAAAAAGGCGTGCTTGTTAAAATCTCAGTACCAATCTTTGTTAAAGTGACTGCTTTTGAAGAAAGAGCAGTGGAAGTTGTGAAAGATATATACTCAACTTCAGGCGACCTCGAAGTTTCCACAGAGTCTTTTGATATGACGCGTGAACTTAATCATGACTACTTTGAGGCGAAAATCGACGGCAATTTGACGCTCAATGAAGACCAGCCTCGTGTGGATAAAATTTTATTTATCGCTGGCACAAATCTCACAATTTCAAATGCTTATGTCCAAAACGGCGAAGTGTTTGTGGAAGGCGTGGCAAAAGCAAATGTTGTTTACCTTAACGATGAAGAAAATTCAAACAATTCCGTCACGATGGAAGTGCCATTTGTGGTTTCTGATAAGTCAAGTGTCACTTGCGACGAGCCTGCTATTTCTGTTAGGGCTATGCTTTATGATGTTGATGTTGTGGTTAAAAAGGGCAGAGATTTATACTTCGACGGTAAATTAAAACTTCATATCTCTTACGATTGCGACGAGGTTTCTGCTGTTATCAATAATGCGAATGTGGCAAGTGAAGGCGTGGAGAGAGATTGTGCAGTGGAACTTGTTTTCGCAAAAGCGGGAATGGAAGCGTGGGATATTGCCAAGCACTTAAAGGTTCGCGAAGAAGTTTTGATGCTTCAAAATCCAGAAATAACTTTTCCTCTTCAAGAAGATACCAATGTTGTGGTGTATTATAAGATTTCTAATTAATATTATTAAAGAAATAACCTCTCAAAGAGTTGCTCAAATGCAACTCTTTTTTTAAAAATTGACAAAAAGTGCCTTAAAAATGCGAAAAAATCGTAAAAAAAGCGTCAAAAACAGCATTTAAGAGGTTGAAATGAAATATTTGTTATCATTTATCAGTGTTTGTGTTATAACTTTGATTTTAATATTTTGTGGAAATCAAGACTCGCAAGAGGAATATTTTAGAATTCACATTCGAGCAAACTCAAATTCTGTGGCGGACCAAAATGTGAAATATATTGTGAAGGATGCTGTGGTAGATTTTCTTATTCCTCTTCTTAGCGAGGTGGAAACAAAGGATGAAGCCGAAAAGGTGATGAGGGCAAATTTAGATAAAATCGAAGAGGTGGCAGATGAGGTTTTATTAGAAAATGGCTTCACTTATCAAAGTTCTGCTTACATTTCTTTTGAGGAATTTCCAACGCGTGAATATGATGATTTGGTTTTAGAGGAAGGGTTTTATGATGCTTTAATATTAGCGCTCGGTACTGGCAGTGGAGATAATTGGTGGTGCGTTGTTTATCCACCTTTTTGCTTCCTTGAAACAAAAAATTCTGAAAATTATGTGTATATTTCTAAAATTTGGGAAATTATAAATAATATCATAAATTAAAGGAGGAAACATGAAAAAGAGAATTTTTGCCCTTGTCACTGCTTTGGTTTTTGCCCTTGTCGGTGCGGGCACGATTACAACTTTGGTTTTTACATATAATAATGTCAGTGTGGTTTCGGCTGCGCTTACCACAAGTGAAACAAAGTTAGTGCAAACGAGGCTTAAAAATTGGGGATACTACACAGGTAATGTTGATGGTATCTATGGCAGTAAGACGAGAAGTGCCGTTAGAAAATTTCAACAAAATAACGGACTTCAAGTGGATGGAATTGTTGGACCACAAACAGCAGCGGCGATTGGTTTTTTCCTTAAAAGTGACGACAATTCTGTTTCAAACAATGATCTATATCTTCTTGCAAAATGTGTTTATGCTGAGGCGAGAGGAGAAAGTTATGTTGGACAGGTTGCAGTTGCTGCTGTTATTTTAAACAGAGTGGAAAGCGATAAATTTCCAAACACGATTGCTGGCGTTATCTATCAACCTTATGCGTTCACTGCAGTTAGTGACGGACAAATCAACTTAGAGCCAGACCAAACGGCGTATAATGCGGCGCGAGATGCTCTCAATGGTTGGGACCCAACTTATGGAAGTTTGTATTACTTTAATCCTGCCACTGCCACAAGTTCATGGATTTGGTCCAGAAAACAAGTTGTGACGATTGGTAAGCATGTGTTTGCAATATAGGAGGTTGAAATGAAAAATGATGTAAAAAATGTTAAAAATGCAGAAAAAACGCAAAAAAACAATCAAAATGATGTTATTAATCGTGATGTTTCGGAAAATAAGTATTTGAAGAAAGATTTGCACGAAACAAAAAAGGAGAAAAAGGGGCTTAAAAGTGCGGTTGTTGGGCTTTCTGTTGCAGTGGCAATTTTGGGTGTGACAACAACAGCGCTTGGCGTTGCTTATGGCATAACTGAGTCACAGGCTAACGCATATGGCACTCAACTTGAAAATGTCTATCAAAAAAGTTATTATGAACTTGTGGACAGCGCCAACAATGCCGACACGGATATGAGTAAACTTCTAAACTCCAACAGTTCCACTTATCAAAAGAAACTTTTAACCGAAATTTCCAGCACGGCGAAAAGTATGCAGAGTAACATCGCACTTCTTCCTCTCACTGGCGAGGATATTTTGGAAAGCGTTAGGTTTGTCAATCAACTTGCAGGCTACACTTCCACTTTGGAAGAAAAGGTGGCAGAAGGAGAAGATTTATCAAGCGACGATTTAGCAACATTAGAGGAACTACATATGGCGCTCATGAGCATGAAGGAAAATTTAAACAGAATTTCCATGAATATGAGAAATGGTTATAGTATTCTCAGTGCTAGCAATGAAATGAATGGTGACTTGAACACATTTTCCATTGACTTCTCGCAAATTAAATCTAATGATGTGGATTATCCAACCATGATTTATGACGGGCCATTCTCAGACTCTGTTGTCAATAAAAAAATTGTTGGTTTAAGTGGCACGGAACTTGGGAGAGAAGAAGTGGAAACAATGGTTAAAGAAGTTTTCAAAGACTTATCCAAATGCCAATACACAGGTGAAACAAATGGTAATTTCGATACATATAACTTTAAAGTGGAAACTTCTGATATGCAAAATCTTTTTGTTCAAGCAACAAAGATTGGTGGGCATATTCTAACTGTCAGCGGTCAGAACGAGTCTGATGCAAAAACAGTTGATATGAAAGCGGGCGAGAAAATTGCTCTTGAATTTGCAAAAAACAACGGAGTTGAAAATGCAGAAGTTGTTTGGCAAGAAGAGTTAAACAACCAAGCATATTTTAACATCGCGCCAAAACAAGATGGGGTTATTCTCTATCCAGACCTTGTTAAAGTGAAGGTTGACCTCGAATATGGAAATGTTATTGGCTATGATGCAATATCTTATTGGACAAACCACAAAACTAGAGATCTTGCAAGTGCAGGCGATGTTTCTGTTAGCGTTCCAAGTGGTTTCACTGTTAAAACAAAGAGGTTGGTGCTTGCTCCACTTGATTATAATCGCGAAGTTTTGTGTTATGAATATCAATGCGAAAAAGACGGCATTACCTATTATTTCTACTTTAATGCCCAAACAGGTAATGAAGAAAACATCTTAAAGGTTTTGCAAACGCAAGACTCTTCAAAACTTATGTAATCTAAAAAACCTAAAAAAATATCGTAAATTTCGTTTAAAAATCGAAAAAAAATCGCATTTTTAATAAAAAAAACTCTTATAAAACATAAGAGTTTTTATTTTCTTCATCTTTATTTATTTGTTTAATTTTCTTTAAAACATCTTTATATGTGCCATACGCGCGGTTGGCAGTTGATATTGATATTTCATTTTTCAAAGTTTTGATGTAATAATTTTTTGAATTTCTCTTTATTGTTTTATAAAAATTTTTTGAAAGATTGTGCTGTGATAGGTATAGGAAAATTTTTGGGTCATATTTAGAAATTTTGAGAAAGGTTTCTTCTCCAAATATTTCAAAAATGGCATTTGCTTTTTTCGTTAAATTTTCTTTTGTTTCAAAAATATCATGCCAATGAATTGTTAAGTTGTCTATGGAATCAGAAAAATTTAATTTTTTTAAATTCGGCAAAAGGTTGAAATCGGAAATATTAAGTTCTTGGCAACTAGTTGGAATTGATATTTCTTCAACTGAAGTGCCAGCAAAAGCTGAAATGTCGATTTTTACTAAATCATCTAAAATTACCTTTTTTAAATTTTTTGCGTTTAAAAATAAGTTGGGATGAAGTTCTTTAACTGATATAATTGCTTTTTCAATATTTGAGTTTTCGAAGGTGTTTTCTTCAATATCAAAGCTTTCATTATTGATATACCTTATCTCTTTCAATTTTGGAAAATAGGTTTTACTAAAAATATAAATTTGGTTCCCCTTTTCATCCTTTGGCAACTTCAAAAAATCAATTTCGCTTAAATCAAGTTTTTCAATTTCTTTTGTTTTTCCGTGAAGTATTAAGTTGTATAAGTCATCCATGCTGACGGCGTAAAAGTAGTTTTCCATATTAACCTCTATTTGTGTATTTTACATCATTCTTTTTCATGCGTCAATAGTAAATTTTAATCGTTATTATCTCAATCATATTATAGTGGTTTTTCATGAAATAGGTTAATAAGAAAATTGAATAAATAATCTTATTTTCCCTTTTGTATTATAAAAATTGATTTTTTCTCAAACTTATAAAAACTATGTGTTGTTAAAACTTAAACAAGTTAAGTTTCAATTTTGCTAAACGCAAAACACACAATAAATTGTGTTCATCACATAGTATGTATGAACATCAGTTTCGCTCAAATGCGACTTCGTCGCGCTTGGCTCAACTTCCGATAATATAACCTATGTGATGTTAAAATTTAAACAAATTAAATTTTAATAAATTCTTTCGAATTTGTGTGCTTCGCCCACCATCACAGTTTGTATGAACATCAGTTTCGCTCAAATGCGACTTCGTCGCGCTTGGCTCAACTTCCGATAATATAAAAAAGTATGCTTAAAGGCATACTTTTGAATATTTACACTTAGTTTTGTTCATTTGCAAGTGCTTTTTCATACTCAGCGAGGATAAGTTCTTTCAACTTCTCTCTAACTTCGGTTTTGATTGGATGAACAATATCTTTGAATTTGTTCTCCTCATCGTTAGTTTTTCTTGATGGCATTGAGAGGAAATACCCGTCCTTACCGTTGATGACTTTGATGTCGTGAACAACAAGTTCGTCGTCGATTGTGATTGAGGCAACCGCTTTAAGTTTGTCGTTGTTGTTTACAAGTCTTACTCTAATGTCTGTGATTTTCAAATGCTTATACCTTCCTTTTTTTAATTTAACCTCTTCGGTCAGATATATTATAGCACAATTTATTTTTAAAACAAACAATTTTAACATTTTGTCAAATATTTTTTTAAATTCATAAAAGATGCTATGAGATATTATCTTATTGGAATTTGTGGCATATCCATGAGTGCTTTAGCGCATTTTTTGAAAAATAGTGGAAATGAAGTTTCTGGAAGTGATATGAATGTTTCTGGAGTTAAAAGTTTAGAACGGAACGGCGTAAAAGTTTTTCATAATGAGAATGCCGAAGAAGTCGCAAAAGCAGATGTTGTTGTGGTGTCATCGGCGATAGGAGAGGATAATGCTGACTTAAAAATTGCAAAGAAATTGAAAAAGAAAGTGTTATCGCGCGGGGAACTTCTGGGCGAGTTATCTAAAAACTATGAAAAGGTTATTGCCGTTGCTGGCTCTCATGGAAAAACAACAACGACAGCGCTTATTTATAACATTCTTAAATGTGCAAAAGTTAATCCATCGCTTCATCTTGGAGGAGTGCTGTGTGAGGAAAAAACAAATTATGTGGTTGGCGACACCAAATATTTTGTGACAGAGGCTTGCGAATATCACGACAATTTCTTATTTCTTCATCCATATATTGGAGTTGTCACAAATGTTGAGGAAGAACATCTAGATTATTTCAAAACCTTTGAAAATGAGTTAAAGTCGTTTGAAAAATTTAAGAGTAATTGTAAGTATGTCATAGATGGCTCAAGGCTTTATCCAACGCATATTCGCTATGACAGAAAAGGCCGACTCTGTTTCAATATCGCTTTTGATGACAGTGACGATTTTTCGATTTCACATCAAAGGAAACTTAAAAAATTAATTTCTTTAAAAGTTCAAATTTTGGAAGAAGTGAATGTTTATAATTGCATATTAGCATATCATGTTTGCGCGCTTTTAGGCTTTTCAGATGAAATAATAAAAGAGGGGCTCGAAAGTTTCAAAGGTGTGAAGCGTAGGTTTGAAAAAGTGGATTGCGAATACTTTGAAAATGTGGTTGTTGATTATGCGCATCATCCAACAGAAATTGAAAATACGATAAAAACAGCGAAAAAAGTGTTCAAAAACAAGAAAATTTTATATATTTTTCAACCTCACACATATTCTCGCACTAAAAATCTGTTAAATGAGTTTGTTGAGGTTTTTAAAAAGGTGGATGATTTAATTATGTATAAAACCTATCCAGCAAGAGAAAAAACTAGCGACGGAATAAGTGCTTTAAAACTTGCCAAAATTTTGGATGTTAATTATTGTGCCAATTTAAACTCGTTAATGAAAAAACTTTTTGTTGACTATAACGACAGGGTGCTGGTGTTCATCGGCGCGGGAGATTTACCAGACTTACTTTATAAAAACAAATTTTTAAGGGATTGAATTGTGGAACAACAAACTTTATTTGCATAAAATGAGAATATGATATATGTTTATAAAAATAGTAAAATTTTTTACCGCTACATAGATAGAAACACAGAGGTTGTCAATGTCTATCTTCATGGTTGGGGTGCTGACTATAAGTCGTTATTCTTTTGCCAAAGCGAGTTAAAATCTTCCTCATTATTCATAGATTTTCCACCATTTGGTAAAAGCGACAAAGGTATCTGTGGCTGGACGATTTTTTCCTATGCCACCATGGTGGTTTCCTTATGTGAACATTTGAACATAAGAAAAATTAACCTAATCGGGCATTCATTTGGCGGAAGAGTGGCAATCTTGGTTTCGGTTTTTTGTAAAACAAGGGTAAATAAATTGGTTTTGGTGGATAGTGCTGGGCTTAAACCAAAAAGGAAACTTTCATACCACTTAAAAAGAGTCAGTTATGAACTTAGGAAAAAATTAAAAATGAATGTGGAAAAATTTGGTAGTAGCGACTATAAAGCACTTCCACCAAACATGAAGCGAACCTTTATAAACATTGTTAAAACGCATCTTGATGATTACCTTGAAGGTGTGGAGGTGAGAACGCTGATAATTTTTGGCGAAAATGATAAGGAAACGCCTGTTTATATGGCAAAACGGTTTAAGAAAAAAATTAAAAACAGCAAACTTTTCATCATGGAAAACGCGGGGCATTTTTGTTTTTTAGATAACAAATACATCTTCATCAAAACGCTTAAAAACTTTTTGGAAAAGGAGGAAGAATGACAATTTTATCAGGTTTTCTATATACCATTTTCCTTTCCGTTATTTCTCTTCCTCTTGTTAAAGTTTATCAACTGGAAAATTATAAGCCTAAAAATTTTTTGAAACGCGTTTTTAAATTTAACATAGCATTTGGAGATAAAAACAAAATAAATTTCACAAACAGGCTAAAAAGGTTTCTTTTTTGCGATTTTTTATTGATTTTTACGCTGTTTTTTCTCATTTTTTATTTCACAGAGAATATTTATATCAATATTACCATGATTTTTGTGGGAATAATTTTACTCCCACTTCTCATGGTTTTATCGCATTTTTTATGCTTACCTATCGAAAAACTTGTGATGAACTTTTATATAAGAAAAGCAACTAAGAAGTTAAGTTCCATGCCATGCAAGAAAATCGCTATCACTGGAAGTTTTGGAAAAACTACCACAAAAAACATTCTTCTTCAAATCTTGTCGCAAAAATATAAGGTCTGTGCAACGCCAAAAAGTTATAACACGCCAATGGGAGTTTGCAAAACCATATTTGAAAATTTAACAGAAAAAGACGATTTCTTTATTGTGGAAATGGGGGCGAGGCACAAGGGTGACATTGCATTTTTGTGTAAACTTGTGGGTGCTGACTATGGAATTTTAACTCCCGTTGGAAAGTGTCACATTGAAACATTTAAGAGTTTAGAGAATGTGGAAAAAACTAAATTTGAACTATGCGAGAATGTTAAAAATTTTGTGGTGATTAATGGGAAGAGCGACTCTAACTTAAAACTTTATGAAAATTGTGAAAAGAAGAAATATTTAATTTGCACAAACGAGTCGTTTGCCTATGCAACTGGTGTGCAGGTAAAAGATTTGAAAACATTTTTTACCTTACATATTGATAAAACAAAAATTGAAGTTTCAACATCTCTATTCGGGAAAAGTAATGTGGATAATATTATTGTTGCGAGTGCGCTTGCATATCTTCTTGGAGTTAACCTTTTAGACATAAAAAAGGGGATTGAAAGTTTGAAACCAATTCCGCATAGGTTGGAACTTATTAAAGGTTATGCCTATGTTTTGGACGACTCATATAACAGCAATTTTTCTGGTTTTAAGCAGGCACTTGAAGTGCTTTCAAATTTTAAAGGTAAAAAAATTTTAGTGACACCAGGCATGGTGGAACTTGGATGCGAGCAGTTCGAACTAAACTATCAAATAGCAAAAAATATGGCTAAGGTTTGTGATGAAATTGTGGTTATGAACAAGGTTAACCGTGAGGCAATTTTGAAAGGTCTTTCAGAAGAAAATTTCAATGAGAAGAAAATACATCTAGCTACTTCAAGAAAGGAGCAGACGGAAATTTTGAAGAAGATAATAACCAAAGACTCGGTGGTACTTTTTGAAAATGATTTGCCAGATAATTATAAATAAAAAGTGAAAATCCATCAAAAAAAACAGTAAAAAATGTTGATTTTTGATTGTTTTTCTTAATTTTAAGAGGTTTTTATGAAGAAAAATGTTTTGTTAATCTATGGCGGAGAAAGTGTGGAGCATGATATTTCCATTATAACAGCACTTCAAGCAAGTCAAAATTTGGGAGAAATTTATAAGGTTATACCAGTGTATGTTGGGCGAAATGGTGTGTGGCAACTGGCGGATAATTTGACTGATGCCAAGGTGTATGGCAATTTTGATAAGCGTGCCAAAAATGTTCGTCATGCAACGCTTGTTATGGGAAAGCCATATCTAGCCATAAGGAAAGGGAAGAAATATTCCAAATTCATCCCTGTTGATTTTGCACTTTTATGTACTCATGGAAAATTTGGCGAGGACGGCGCTTTGCAAGGAGTTTTGGAGAGTTGTCATATTCCTTATTCAAGCGCAAACTATAAATCCAGTGCGCTTTGCATGGATAAAATTTTTATGAAAGACATTTTTATTTCTAGATGTATTCCTTGCGTGGAAAGCGTGGCGGTGGATTTAAAGGAATATAAAGAAAACGCTAAAAAGGTTTTAAGCGAGGTGGAAAAACTCAAATTTCCTGTTATCATCAAGCCTAGTTGCCTTGGAAGTTCCATTGGCATTAAGGTTTGCCACAACAAAGAGGAATTTGATGATGCTGTCAATTTTTCTTTCCAATTTGACAGGCGAGTTCTTGTGGAAAAATATATTAAAAACATGACGGAATTTAACTGTGCATGTGTGCATATGAATGGCGAAGAAAAAGTTTCAAGTGTGGAAGAGGTTAAAAAGGAGGATGAAATTTTCTCGTTTGAAGAAAAGTATTTGAACGGCGGAGCGAAAAAGTCGCAAAAGATAGATAAAAATTTGGCGGTTAAAATTAAAAATTTGACAGAAAAGATTTACAAGATTTTTGATTTATATGGTGTTGTGCGTGTTGACTATATTTTCGATAACGACAAAAATAAACTCTATGTGAATGAAATAAATCCCATTCCCGGCTCGCTTGCCTTTTATCTATTTAAAGATTTATCCTTTAAAGACTTACTCAACATTTTAATTGAAGAGGGAGTGGAGCGAGTTAAAAATGAGCACTACATTTCTGCCTATGATAGCGAAGCGCTTGATGTTTTTGAAAAATTAAATTTAACATATAAAAATAAATAATAAAGATTTGTTAAAAAGAAAAAAGCAAATTTTAAACAAAAAAATAAGCAAAATTCATTAAAAATTGCTTATTTTTTTGTTTTTTTATTAAAAATTATATATATTTTGTTATTTTTTCAAATTCTATTGAAATTGTTAAACAAAAATGGTATAATAAAAATATAGGAGAATATGTTATGGATGGTGATTTGGGAAAGAGTAAGATTGTGGATATTAGAAATATATCATTTTCGCCTAATAATAAAATTCACAAAGTTCCAAAGATGAGAAAATTAAAGGAATGGATTTTTAATGCTGACACAAAGTGGAAAGATGACGATCTTCCAAAATTTTTAATTGAATATGGAAAAAATCCTCCTTATTTAGAAAATTTACATAGCATGGGTTTAAAAGGTGATGGGGTGACTGTTGCGATTATTGACCAGCCATTAGCATTAAACCATCCTGAATATGATGGAAAGATATTAAAGTATAAAAATTTTTGTGAAGACTCAGACGAAAGCAGTATGCATGGACCTGCGGTGACAAGTTTACTTGTGGGGAAAAATATTGGAGTCGCTCCACATGCAAAAGTTGTGTATGCCGCAATTCCAACTTGGTTTAATGATGCAAACGATGCCGTGCAAGCACTTGAATGGATAATTGAAGAAAATAAAAAACTTCCAAAGGGTGAAAAAATTAAGTTTGTTTCGGTTTCAGCTGGATTTGGGGTTGATAGAATATTTAGACATAGCGAAAACTGGAATACACTTGTTGAAAAGGCGCAGAAAAATGGCTTATGCATTGTTGAATGCACGGAAGGAAATAAATTTATTAGTTCTGGATATGTTGATATTGAAACGAAAGAATTTAAATATGGTTTTCCAAGTATGCCAATGCGAATGAAACAAATTGGCAATGTGCATGCGCCATGTTCAATGCGAACGGTGGCGGAAAGTTATGATAATAAAAACTTCTCTTACACTTACTGTGGCGTTGGTGGGCTTAGTTGGGCAATTCCTTATGCGGTTGGACTTCTTGCAATAGGGCAACAAATCAACAAAAATATGTCCGCTTTTGATTTAAAAAACATCTTAATTGAAACGGCAAGTGAAAATGAATGTGTTGTAGATCCTGATAAGTTTGCTGAAAGAGTGAAATCTTTTTCTAAAGAATCTAAAGAAATAGTTAAAGAAGAAAAATAAATAGAAAAAATAAGCATAATTCACTTAAAATTGCTTATTTTTTTGTTTTTTTTATTAAAAAATTCTATTTTGTTTGTTTAAATTTTTTCTCTGTTTTTATTTTTAATATATTCTAACGCGGTTGCAAGGGTTTTGTCTTTTTTGTTTTGCAAATCTTCTATTGTTAGTGGAACTTCAATGTCGGGCTTTATCGCTCCAGATTTCTTAAACACATCGCTAAAATCGAAAAGTTTTTCTAAGTAGCAAATTATTAGGTCATCGCTTAATTCTATTTTGCCAGAGCTTTGTCCAAACCTAATATTGCCTTGCCCAAGAGGTTGCCCAATTAAAGTTGTGTTTAAAATTTCTTTTGCATAACGAACAGCCCAAGTGCCAGAAGAAAAAACTCTGTTATCTGTCAGTGTCACGCCAGTTATATTTTTTCCGCGCAGATAATGTAATAAAGGTAAAATGATTTCTGAATTGCCACCGGGATTTCCGCGGACATCAAGGATATAGTTTTTTATATCCTCTTTTTCAATTCTTTCTTTAATTTCTTCAAAAAATTTTTCAATATCACTTTTAAGTTTATTATCGCAAGTTATATAATTAATTTTGATGATATTAGGTTGTATCAAATAATAATTGTATGGTTTATCATCTGTCAAATCATATGGAGGAAAACATTTGAGAAAGTTAAAATAATCTTTTGTTGTGTCAACCTTTAATTTTTGTCCATTTTCTAGTTCAATGAAAGAATAGTCAATATCTAAAATATCATATAGAGTTGTCATGTTTAAATATTTGCAAAGTTGCACATCTAGCCATTCGTTTGTTTCATAAAAAATGAACGGAGTCATTTGTTGGCAAATTTCTTCAATTGGTTTATCACCAATTTTTTTAACTTCCAAAAGTTTTTCATCACAAATTGCATATACTTTGTTATTCAAACACAAGAGGTGCTGATTTAAATATTTGCGGTTTTCCACTTCTTTTTTATATCTAACGCCTAAGTGCGCATTGTGGAATTTGGCAAGCATTTTGGTTAAATATTCATAAAATTTATCGTCAGAGACAGCATCAACATTTCCTAAACATGAAATATATTCGTCGACATTTTTGTTGATTTCCATTTGATTTTTAATAAATTCTTCAATTGCACTTTTCTCTTTCATGAGGGCAAGCGATTTATCTTTGATGATTTTTGCAACATAAAATAATTGTTCGGTTTTAGGCAAATTTCTAAGACTTTCCATATAGAAAGTATACTATAATTTGATTTATTTGTCAAATCGTATATTTGTTTTAAATTTAAGCTTACAAGTTAATGTTTTGAGTCAATGTTTTAAAATTATTTCACCAAAAATTCCCAGAGCATTGAGTCTTCGGGAACTAAGATTTTGTTGATTTGCTCGCAGGCGTCAAGGGTTTTCATTAGTGGATAGATTTGACTATTGTCTTCAGTTGCCACAAGTAGTGGTTTAAGATATTTCGCGTATAACAATAGTTCGTATTTATGAGTGGAGTTGATGATATAATCCACTGTGGTTTTATATGGTTTTATATACAGATTTTCACTTTCCACTGTGTGATTCCATGTTTTTAATGTTTGCTCAATGGTTGCACCACGCTTGTAATAATCGCGTAGTCCTCTACGCATTAGGCGCAAGGTGCTGGCGTTTAAAACAAGTTTATCGCTAAGATAAAAGTCGACATTTGGAGCGATATAAATTTTATACGCCAAACTTTGAATTTCCTTGGAGTTAAATAGGTCAGGGTTGAGCGCGTGCAAGCCTTCCACAATTAAGATTGTGTTATCCTCAATTTCCACCTTTTGTTTTTCATCCTCTGGGCGATTTTTAACGAAATTATAGATTGGCATTTCTGCTTTTTTATATCTTATCAAATCTTTTATGAAAGAGTTGAATAGTTCTGTGTCGATGGTCGAGAAACTGTCGTAATCAAGCGCGCCGTCTTTTAAAACTTTTCGCTCATAAAGTGGAACAAGAAAGTTATCAAGTGAAACAGAAAGAGAGTTATAGCCAAACTGCTTAAGCCTGTCCATTATGATTTTTGAGGTGGTGGTTTTGCCAGCGGAGGTTGGTCCACAAAGCAGAATGATTTTTTTGTTGTATGATAAAAAGTCCTCCACAAGTTCTCTCACTTGGCTGTGATATTTTTCTTCCTCTTGCGTGATGAAACCTTCAATATCTTTTATTGCCATTTCGTTGATGTTTTCAATCGACTCTTTTTCTTTTAATAACATTGCGGGATTGTTGATGAATTCTTGCCTTTTCATAAAACTCCTTAAAACTACCTAATTAGGATAGCACATTGGACAAAGAAAAGTAAAATTTTTTTGTCAAATTTTATCTTTTTTTGTCCTCATATCAAAATTTAAAAATTGCCATACTAAAATATGGTAAAGGAGTGAATATGAAAGTTCGAGATATTATTGATGACGAGAGGCTTTTAGGTTTTGAAGATGAGGTCAATTCAGTTTGTAAAGATAGTAGGCTTGTAAAGCATGGAGATATTTTTTTTAACCTTAAAAATTCTGAGGCGCACGCGCGAGAGGCGTTAAATCAAGGGGCTGTATTAGTTGTTGGCAAAGACACTTTTGGACTTTCGCGCTCGCTTGAAGTTAAAGATGTTCGAGAAAGTTTTGGCAAGGCTTGTGCAAATTTCTACGATAATCCAGCAAAGAAATTGAAGTTTATTGGCATCACTGGCACAAATGGAAAGACGACTTGCGCGCATATCATCAGCGAACTTCTTAAATATTCTGGCAAAAAAGTGGCAACTGTTGGCACAATGGGTGTTTCGTATAACGGCAATGTGCGAGATTATTCCATGACCACTCCTGACGCCGACATTCTTCAGCGCGAATTTGCTGGCATGGTTAAAAGTGGTGTGGAGTATGTTGTTATGGAAGTTTCGGCACACGCCTTAGACCAAAAGCGTGTGGAAGGCATTCATTTTGATGTTGGTGTTTTAACAAATATCACGCAGGACCATTTAGATTATTTTCACACCATGGAGAACTATAAAAACACAAAACTAAAATTCTTTTCTCCGCGTTATATTAAAAGTGCCGTTGTTTGCTCGGACGACGAAAGCGGGCTTATGCTTATGAAAAATTGCTCTGTTCCTGCCATTTTTTATGGCTTACGCAATCCTTCCGAGGTGTTTGCGGTGAACATTCAAGAAAGCTTGAACGGCATGAGTTTCTTCTGTAATGCACTCGACAATGTTGTGAAAGTTTCCACAAATTTGGTGGGAGAATATAATGTTTTAAATGTTTTGGCGTCGCTTTCGGTGGGCGTGGAACTTGGACTAAATTTAGAGGATATGGTGAAATCTTTGAAATTTATTAATCCAGTTGAGGGTAGATTTAATGTTATTAACTATCAAAACAAACATATCATAATCGACTTTGCCCACACGCCAGACGGGCTTAAAAATGTTTTAGAAACGGCAAAATCGCTTTGCCACGGCAGGCTTTTTTGCGTGTTTGGCTGTGGTGGAAATAGAGATAGAGATAAAAGGCACAAAATGGGCGAGATTGCCGAAAAATATTGCGACTATGTTTGCCTAACAAATGATAATCCAAGGCTTGAGGATGAAAAAGAGATTGTGAAAGATATTGAAAAGGGGTTGAAAAAATCGCACTTGGTGGAGTTTGACAGATATGAGGCGATAAGAAAAATGATGTCGCTTGCAAAGGCGGACGATGTTTTGGTTATTGCTGGTAAGGGTGGCGAAAAATATCAAATTATTGGCACCGAAAAGCGAGATTATAACGATTTTGATGCAGTTTACAAGGTTATTCAGCAAAATAAAACAAAAGTGAAGGAGGAGTATGGCGATTAAATTTATTTTAAGTGGAATTGTTGCACTTGCTTTCTCGATTTTGCTTGCTCCACTTGTCATTTCTGTGTGCAAAAAGTTAAAGGCGTCGCAGTCAATCTTGCACTATGTTGACAAGCACGCTCAAAAAGAGGGAACGCCAACAATGGGAGGTTTCATCTTTCTTCTTGCCATGCTTGTTGGCATCTTTTTCCTTATGAGCGAACAGCGATTTTCCTCATTTTTCCTCATTCTTGTCACTCTTTCATATGCTCTACTTGGTTTTTTAGACGATTTTCTTAAAGTTCACTTTCATCACAACGAGGGGTTAAAGCCGTATCAAAAGATAATCGGGCAATTTGGACTTGCACTTATTGTGGCGCTTTACATCTATTTTTCAGGAAGAACAAGTTTAAATTTTTTTGGGCTTACTTTTGACATTGGCCTTTTTATCATTCCTCTTGTTATCTTGGTGCTTTTGGCAACCACCAACAGTGTCAACCTGACAGACGGTTTGGACGGACTTGCAGGAGGAGTTAGTTTTGTTTACCTTTTAATTTTTGGAATAATATTAACGCTTGCAACAAATGTGGAAATGAACAACTTAGCACTTGTCACATTTTCGCTTTGTGGCGGGCTTTTGGGTTTTTTGGTGGTCAACTCGTATCCCGCAAAAATCTTCATGGGCGACACGGGATCGCTGGCGCTTGGTGGCTTTATTGGAACGCTGGCGGTTTTAACAGGGCTGGAACTTATCTTGCCAATCATGGGTGTTATGTTTGTGCTGTCTGCGCTTTCCGATATCATTCAAGTTCTGCACTATAAACGCACGAAAAAAAGGGTGTTTTTAATGGCACCGCTACATCATCATTTCGAGCAAAAAGGTGTGCATGAAAATCGCATTGTCGTCGTATATATAGTTATAACAACGGTGATGTGTTTGGGAGTTTTAGGAGTGTATTTAGCCGTTGGATTTTAAGGCGGTTATATGCGATTTAAAAATAAAAGATGTTTGGTCTATGGAATGGGAGTAAGTGGCAGAAGTGCCATAAAGTTGTTAACCTCACTTGGTGCGCACGTCTTTTTTTATGATGATGACATAAGTTATGCTGGGCAAGTGGGTTTCGTTAGGCATATAGAAAAGGAAAAGTTTGACTATTGCATTTTAAGCCCTGGTGTGAAGATTAAAAATAATCCATATCTTTCCATTTTGAAAGAGAAAAACACAAAGATTTTATCGGAACTAGATTTAGGATATCTATTTTGCAAAGGAAAAATCATCGCCATAACTGGCACAAATGGCAAAACAACAACCGCCATGCTTGTGGCAAAGATTTTGAAAGAAAAAGGCTTAGATGTTGTGCTTTGTGGAAACATCGGTGTGCCACTAACTTCGGTGTGTTTAGAAAAAGGAAAAGACACAATTTTTGTTTGCGAAGTTTCCAGTTTTCAACTTGAAGGTTCCACACTTTTCAAGTGCCAAGAAGGAGCAATTTTAAACATCCTTCCGGATCACTTAGACCGCCATGGGACCATGCAAGAATACATCAATGCAAAACAAAAACTTGTGGATTTTGCAAAGAAAAAAGTGGTGCTAAATTTAGACGATGAAAATTCTAAAAAATTAATTTCTTCAAAAAAATGCCTATATTTTTCTAAAAAAACCTTAAAAAAAGGTGTTTTTATTAAAAATAACGCGATTTTTTATAATAAAAAAAGAATTTTGGGTTTAGAGAATGTGAAACTTCTTGGCGAAAAGAATTTGGAAAATGTTTTGGCAAGTGTGGCATTAACTTGTGACTTTAAAATTTCGCCTAAGATTTTTTTAAAGGCAATTTCCACTTTTATTCCAGCGCCACATCGCATGGAAATTGTGGGAAATTTTAAAGGCACTCTTATTGTTGACGACAGCAAGGCGACAAATGTTGCCTCCACAATAAACGCTCTTTCTGCTTTTAAAGATAAAAACATAATTCTTCTTTTAGGTGGAAGAGGAAAGGATATTTCCTATGACGAAATTTTTAAATATCCTCTTAAACTTGCTGTTTGCTTTGGCGAGGAGGGAGAGAAAATTTTTGCAAGTGCGTTAAGATGTGAAGCGGTTTGTTTTTCGCATTTTGAAGAGGCGGTGTTTTATGCACTTGAAAAAATGGAGGAAAATGATGTTGTTCTTCTTTCGCCAGCGTGTTCAAGTTTTGACGAATTTTCTTCTTACGCCGAGCGCGGAGAAAAGTTTAAGGAACTTATTTTGGAGTTTTTAAGTGGAAAATAAAAAGGTAAAAAAAATTCAAGTTGCTAAAAAAATTGACAAAACACTTGTGTCCGTTTTTGTGTTAGTGCTTTTCCTTGTGGCATTTGGATGTTTAATGGTGTATAGCGCAAGTTTCTATTCCGCTTCCATTCGTTTTGATAACGAATACTTTTTCCTTTTCAAGCAACTTTTGGGTGTGGCACTTGGAATTTTTGCTATGATTTTTTTCACATTTTTTGATTACCACTTATTGAAAAAATTTCGCTACATCATTTTGGCGGTCAGCGTTGTGCTTTTAATTTTGGTGTTTGTTCCTGGTTTTGGCGTGCAAAGTTATGGTGCAAATCGCTGGGTAAACATTTTGGGAATTTCCATTCAGCCATCGGAGATAACAAAGTTTGCTTTAATTTTGTTTTTGGCAAGTTACCTATCCGAAAATCATGAAAAAATCAAAACTTTTAAAGGGCTTTTGCCGGCACTTATTGTGGCAGGAGTGCTGTGTGTTTTGGTCATCATCGAGCCAAGTATGAGCGTGACAATGTGCCTTGCCTTTCTCACTTTTTTCATGCTGATAATTGGTGGAATAAACAAAAAGCACACCCTTCTTTTCACAGGGCTTGCAGGTTTATGCGTTCCACTTTTAATAATTTCCGAACCATACCGCATGAAACGCCTTTTTGCCTTTCTTGACCCATGGGTTTCTCCGCAAGGCGAGGGTTTTCAACTTATTCAATCGCTTTATAGCCTTGGCAATGGTGGTTGGTTTGGAGTGGGGTTATTCGAGTCGCGTCAAAAATACCTCTTTCTTCCGTTTGCCGAGTCTGACTTTATCTTTTCAATAATCGGCGAAGAATTTGGACTTGTTGGGTGTCTTGCACTTATCGCCGTGTTTGGCGTTTTGGTTTATTTTCTAATTAAAATTGGGCTAAATGCAAAAGATAGGTTTGGTTGCCTTCTTTCGTGCGGAGTGGGAATTTTAATTGCCGTGCAAACACTTTTAAATGTGGCGGTGGTCACAGGCAGTATTCCACCAACTGGACTTCCTCTTCCATTCATTTCAAGTGGCGGAACAAGTGTTGCCGTGTTTATGGCAGGCGTCGGCGTGTGTTTAAATGTGCATATTCAATCCAAGCGCGAGAAAATTAACTAATCTAACTGTCACTTTTAAGCGAAAATTCCATATAATTTTATATGGAAGAAACATACATAATAAACGGCGGAAGAAAACTTAGCGGAGAAATTGAGGTGGAGGCGTCGAAAAATGCCTTCCTGCCCGTTCTTGCGGGTTCTGTTTTAGTTGACGGCGAGGTGGAATTTTTAAACACACCAGAATTTTCTGATATACAAAATATGTGCGAAATTTTAAAGGTATTAAACATCAAAGTCAATAGAAGTGGAAAATACCTAAAATTGAACACAGAAAGCATAAAAAATGAAAAGATAACGCACGATTTAACAAATAAACTTCGCGCGTCCATTTTTCTGTTAGGTCCACTACTAAGTAAGTTTAAAGAGGCGTCCATTTCATATCCAGGTGGATGCAACATCGGCACGCGTCCGATTGATATTCATCTTTCAGCATTTCGTAGCCTTGGTGTTAAAATTGTGGAAAAACATGGCTACATATATTGTAACGCACACAACATGAAAGCGGGAAAAGTGGTGTTTTCATCAGTGAGTGTGGGTGCAACGGAAAGCGTGATGATGTCGGCAATCTTTTTAAAAGGTAAAACAACCTTATATAATGTTGCGCGTGAGCCTGAGATTAGGGAACTTGCAAGGTTTTTAAATGAAATGGGTGCTGTCGTTCGTGGAGCGGGAGGAGATATCATCGAAATTGAAGGAGTGAAAAAACTTCATGGTGGCACTTTTTCTGTTTTTCCAGACCGAATTGTTGCAGGCACACATTTAATTTTGGGCGCGCTTTGTGGAAGAAAAATGGAAATTAAAGGAGTGAGAAAAGAGGATAATCAACTTCTTCTTAACATTCTTCGTGAAAGCGCTTGCGAAATTGAAGAGAAAAATGATAGAATGGTTATATCAGCAAGCGAGCATATTCCAGCCTGTCGTTTTTTGGAAACCTTGCCGTATCCTAATTTTCCAACTGACCTACAGCCTCAGTTTATGGTTTTAGAGTCGGTGGCAAACGGCACAAGCGTCATTAAGGAAAATTTGTTTGAAAATCGATTTAATCATGTTATGGAACTTGTGAAAATGGGAGCGGACATCTTTGTTAAAGATAGGCTTGCCATTGTGAAAGGTGTGGAAAGGTTGTATGGTGCAGATGTTTCGGCTTCGGACCTACGCGCTGGTGCTGGCCTTGTGATTGCGGGGCTAATTGCAGACGGCTACACCACAATTCATAATCTTCATTACATAGACCGCGGATATGAAAGGTTGGAGGAAAAACTGAAACTGCTTGGTGCTGACATTAAAAGGGTTAAGATTGAGTAAAAAACTTATCATTTCACTTTCTGTGTGCTTGGGCGTTATTGCAGTTATCCTTATTTTGTTTTGGACACTGTTTGCTTTATCTACGGTTGAGGTGGAATATCACACCACAACAAAAAATTTGTCGCTTTCAAACGAGGAAATTGTGGAAGCGGGTAAATTTTCCTATGGGGCTTGCGTTTTTTTTGACGGAAAAAGTAAGTATGTGGAAAACATCAACAGTAAGGCAAGCGAAAAGGAAAATTTTGCATATTTGGAAGTTGTGAATATTGAAACGGTTTTTCCTAACAGATACATCATTCATGTGGCAGAACGCGAGGAAGTGTTTGCGGTTAAAGCAAACAGTGTTTTCTATGTTTGCGATGAGGATTTGCGCGTGCTTAGAATTGTGGACGAATTTGTGAGCGAAAAGGACAACCCTATTCTTCTTGAAAATTTAACGATTAATAATGAGGTTGTTCGTGTTGGCGACTTTTTGGACGTGGAGCAAACTGGGGTATTAACTATTTACGACGAGCTATTGAGAAATAATAGAACTTTAATCGAACAGCAAGGCTTTATTGAAAGTATTTCGCTTGGAACAAATTATGTTGAAGTGACGGACAAGACCTATATCTCTGTCACGATCAAAACTTTTCAAGGTCGCACCTATGTTATCAACAACATCGACTTTGCTTTGGCGAATAAATTTCAACTTATGTTTGCAGTGGACAGCGTTTTGTTTTCAAATATCAACTCCGACGGTTATCTTGTGGATGAAAATGGTGAAATTGTTTGCGACAGAGTTTTTGATGACGATGGAAACATCATGACAGATGAAAATGGAGACTATCTTAAAGGCGAACCTTGGACATATCAAAGAATATTAAATTCCTATGTTTTAATAGATAATTTTGTGCTTAACGATTATCAAGAGGTTAGCGAAACTGATATTTTCTATAACCTTGTGGAGTTTTAGGGCGGGCGAAAGAGGCTTTTTGCACCTTTGTTTTTTAAAGGTTGGTGGGCAATTTTAGGGCAAAAAGCCAGCACGCTTTGCGTGCCCATGCCTTGCATGGACTTTCGCCCGCCTCTTCCACGCACCGGCAAAATTTAAAACCAAACTTTCAAACACGCTCCAACAAAACTATGGAAAAATTTTAAAAATATTCCTCATTTTGCTATTGACAATCAAATTTTATTTCTATATACTTATCATATACAGTTTGGGGGATAGTATGGTAAATTTTATTAGTCTAGGCGAAAAACTTTCACGAATTTATTTTGATAAGTTCGACAAAAACAGCGAAGAACTTATGGCATATAACCGACTTTTCAGCGACTTAGACGAGGCTATGGATAAAAGCAAATTTAAGAAGCCTTATATGGATTTTTGTGCCAAAATTTATGGAACAGACTATCCGCACATGAGAAAAAAGTTAAGTAGCATAAATGCCAAACGAAATTTGGTCAGCAAGGCAACTTTAAATAAGTATTCAGAGGAGTTAAACGCTTCGCAGTATGTTTTGCAAAAATATATTGAGGGCTTTTTAACAAGGCTTGACCAACTTCAAGATTTTCTTTCTATAACTCCAATCGCTGACCCAGCGGAAAGGTTCAGAAAAATGTGGGAGATGCGTGATAAAAAATATCCTCTTGAGAAAAGGCGTGAGGTTTCTGTCAGAGATGAAAATGGCGATGTTATCTATGAAAATGGCAAGCCAAAAGTAAGGCTGGAAACCGAAGAAGAGGTGGATGAGAGAATCAATAAAACCTTGGACGAAAGAAAGGCTATTTTGGAAGAAAAATCATGCCCGAATGTTGAGTTAAGAGCGCAAGCATGGTATGTTTTCCTTAAAGATGCAAAACACATAAACGCCCTATATTTTGCCTTAAAAAACCTTAAAATCATGGTAAATGATAAATTGAAAGTTGAAGAAAAAGAGGCGTTTAAAAACACATTATTTTATGTGCAATTAAATGACCTTTTGGGATATTCTGGCAAGGATGCATATGTTTATCGCGCAACTTCCGTTTTAGAGGCAAGGAACATTTTAGATAATGGTTTAACTCTCGACGAAGAAAAACTCAACGCCTCCACAAGCCAATTAAGTGGAGTGGAAGATGTTTTAGACTTTGATGCCTTAACAGGTCATGGTCAGCGTGCGGTTGTGGTGATTAAATTGCCATATTCGCAAAATGTGATAAAGCGCATAAAAAATGAAGAGGGTGCGGGGTTTAGTTATTCAACCATTACAATTCCAAAAGAAAACATCTTAGCATATGTTGATAAAGGCGAAGAGAGAATTTACTATAATCCACTTTTCAAAGAGGCTAAGCCAAATGATAACATAAGAGTTGCAGGAAAATAATTTTAAACCTTGTTTTTGACAAGGTTTTTTATTATTTAACTAAACTGCGAAATTTGATTGACAAATAATTTATGATTGTTTATTTTATTGATAAAGGAGAAATTATGGCAAAATTACGAAGTGCAGAGTGTGGTCATATCGGAGAAAAAGTTGTGCTTACGGAACTTGCAAGAAAAAATTACATAGCAGCATTACTAGATGACAGAGCGAAAATGTTTGACCTTATTGCAATGAACGAAGTTGGAACAAAATTTTGTGCGATACAAGTTAAAACCAATCAAAACGGCAAAAACAGTTTTCTTTTGAATGTTAAAAACGAAAAATATGCTATAGGGCAAGAGAATTGTTTTTACGCTTTTGTTATTTTAAAATCCGAAAAAAATCCACAGGATAAAATCTTTATTGTGCCATTTAAAGAGGTTGCAGAAAGCATAGCAAAAAGGCATCAAGAGTGGCTGAGCGGAACAAATAAAAATGGCAAGCCTCGAAATGACGCACCAATAAGAACCTATGTGGTGGACGAGAATAAATATAAAAATCTTGATTTTTCGCTTTTAAATTTAGATTAAAAAGGCTGTAGCAAAGCTTTTATTTTAATATTTTAAAATCATCCACAACTTTTCTTTTTTCTTTCTTCTTTTTTATTTCAAAAATAATCCGAATTTAAAGAAAAGTTAAAAACGAAAAAATAAAAAAGAAAAGAACAAACAAAAATAATCCTTGCCAAAATTGTGACGGCGTCACAAACTGCACTTTATTTCAACTTTTGCCTGTCGTCAAAAGTCTTACCATTCGCTTGCTTGTTCCTTTTCCCAAAAAATGTGAACATTTTTCGGGAGCCCTATTTTGTGCGAGTTGCGTTTGGTCGCAAACTGAAAATGTTAAGACGATGCGCTTCGCTTAAAATGCTTTAATACAAAATCATCCACAACTTTTCTTTTTTCTTTCTTCTTTTTTATTTCAAAAATAATCCGAAATTGAAGAAAAGTGAAAAACGAAAAAATAAGAAAGAAAAGAACAAACAAAAATAATCCTCGCCTATCGGTTCGGATTATTTTTGTTTGGAGCTCGTGATGGGACTTGAACCCATGACCTGTTGATTACGAATCAACTGCTCTACCAACTGAGCCACACGAGCATATTGTTTATAAAATTTTCTTCACTCATCATTTATCGTTTACGACTTTCCTATTATATCTCGCAAAAGAATTTTTGTCAATTTATTTTAATATGTTTGTTTTTTTAATTTTAATTTGGTAATATTGTTATGAAATCAAATTAACAATTTTTAGGAGGATGATATGCCAATAGACATTAAAAAGGAGTTTGCAGGCGTTTTGTTTGCACCTCGTGAGGAAGAAATTGCCGATGCCACGGGATGTATGTATCCACGCGTTGTTGAACTTAAAAATGCGGGCAAAAATAACGGAGAACTTCTTGCCACATTCGAGTTTTATTCTAAGGATGAGCCAGTTGTTGCACCAATATACAAAAGTGTGGACGGCGGACGCAGTTGGCAACTTTTCAGCAAAGTGGAAGACACTAAAAACAAATTTGGTATGCGTTTTCAACCGATGATGTTGGAACTTGATGCCGATTGTGGCGACCTTAAAAAAGGCACTCTTGTTTTTGCGGGCAATTCCATTCCAAAGGATATGTCGTCAACAGAAATTTTGTTCTTCATAAGCCGTGACCATGGAAAAACATGGAAGTTTCGTTCCTCAATTGCAAAAGGAGGCGCGCCTGTGGAGCAAAATTTTGGTAAACTTGGTCCAATTTGGGAACCTTTCCTTTTCATAAACAAAAAAGGTGAACTAGTTGTGATGTTTTCGGATGAAAGATATCATGGCGAAGAAGGATACAACCAAGCAATTGTGCAGAAAAGGTCAAGTGACGGCGGAAAAACTTGGACAAAGGAAGAATTTGTTGTGGCTCTGCATGATAAAATTCTCCGTCCAGGTATGCCGATTGTGACTAAAATGGCAAATGGAGAATTTTTCCTTTGCTATGAAATTGTTGGCACGCTTTGCAACGATATTCATTTCAAAATTTCAAAAGACGGCGAAAACTGGGGAAATCCTAACAGCAAAGGCACACGCGCAGAAACTGAGGATGGTTTCTATCTTGGAAGTATGCCATACTGTGTTTTCACTCATAAGGGTGGCAAAAAGGGCGCTGTCATCTTAACGGCAAAACGCGATAACGGCGAGATTGGCTTAAACCAAGGTCATTTTCTTGTGAATTATAACTATGGCAAAGGATATTGGCAAAAACTTCCACTTATTGTGGAGTATGATAATCGCATTTTGCACACTGGTTGGAGCAAGGGTATGGCATTAATTAAAAATGAGAAGGAACTTATCATGCTTTCGCCAGTGCAAACAAACAACAAACTTATGCATATCGCTTTTTCCATAGCAAAAGTGGAAGAAGTGAAATTATAATCGATAAGACGGCGAGCAAAAGTCCATGCTAAGCATGGGCGCGCGGTAGCGCGCCGTCTTTTTTATTCAAAATAAAGTTAAATGTTTTGGATGTGTCAATAAAAAAGACACTTTTGCTCGCCAATTTTGCTCGCCCAAATTTGCACAAAAAAACAATCTTCCTTCCCGTAAAAAACAAAATATCTACCAAATGTTGTTTCGATGCTTGCATACTACACAACATTTTGCGGTGGTATGCAATACAATATTGTTTTTAAATTAGGGTATGGACAAACCTAGGAATGTGTGATATAATTAAGTTAACTTAGATGAAGGTTTTTGAGTAAACTTTTTTAAGTGGAGGAGAAAATGACTAAGTATATCATCTTTTCAGTTGTCATATTACTGATTGTGATTGCGCTTATTTTGGCTCTTTGTCTTATGGATCGAAAGAAGAAAAAGACGCTTGTTAAAAACGAAACAAAACTTAGAGAGGATGGTAAAATAACAAGCAATATTCCTGTGATTAAGCCTAAAAAAACTGTTAAAGTTAAAGAGCAAGCACGACCTCATAAAAGCAAAAAATTTGGTAAACTTAAAGTGAATGAAGAAGCACTTGATAAGATTTTGTCGTCCTATAAAAACAGCGAAACTGAGGTTGAGATTGAACAACAAGAGGAACAAACTAGTTTTGAAAATGATAAAAGTGCAGAACTAGAAGATTTCACTTTGCAAGAACAAGAAGAAGAGAAAAAAGAGCAAGCGGAAAGCACAAGTGAAAACTTTTCTTATAAAATTCAAAACCCTTTCAACATGAGTCAAACACCAATACGTCCAGTTAAACTTGACGATGATGAAAACGACGAGGATGATGAGGATGACGATTTTGCAGATATTGAAAAAGCATATCAAGAGTTTTTGGAAAGAAAAAAACAAGAGGCGCTTGGAGGAATGAATAACTATAACATTGAAGATTTTAAGCGCGACTATTTTGAACGCAACCTTGATATTGACGAGATTTTGGAAAAACTTACGCCAGAACTTAAAAATGAAATTCTCAAATTTTTGCTTAACAAATCGAACTTAACGGAAGAAGATTTTTAAAATTTGGAAAGTGGCTTATGGTTAGTAAATTTTGAAACTAGCAAAATAATCAACACTTTAACTACAAAAGTTAAGGTGTTTTTTATTCCCTCTTGACTATAAAATAAAACGAATATTTCTGCCGTTGTCATAGGCTGCTATTATAATTTTAATTTGTAAATTTTTAGACATTTACTTTAACCTGGACAAAAAAGAATATTCGTTTAAACTGGAAAAGAGAAATAAAAAACGAAGAGTTGTGTGCGTTTGCTTTTGCCAGCACCAACTCTTCGTTTTAACCGAAGCTATTTTTACGTGCTTGTCTTTCAGTGGAGCAAAGCGACACCGACTTGTATCAAGACAAGCACACGTCTAACTGCCAAAATTTAATCATAATTGGTTCAATCTTTTAAGTTTTGCTAAGGCATTGTATTTTTTGCGAAAATAAAGTGTGGACACCTATTTTTTAAGCAATTTTTTTATAGACATAATTCAAAATTATTTTCCTATGAATTTACATACATAGATATAAGAATATGACTCATCTATAAGAATATTGTTTGGATATGCGTATATATATGAATTCATCTCAATAGCACGTTTAGAATAGTTATATTTGTTCAAGAGTTTCTTATTATATAATCCTTTCATCTCATGTTTCAATGTGTGTTCATTTGAAATAATCATATTGCAAAGTGACTGACCAAGCAAATCTATAACTTCAAAACCATGTTCGGCAAGCAATTTTGAAATCTGGTTTTTACTGAATACATGCTTATGATACGGATATACAATGTTTCCAAACTCATCAAGTTGCTCATATTTTTCGTTCGGCACAGAAAGAAGAAGGTATCCATTCTTTTTAAGGTTTTTTTGAATAGATTTCATAAAATTTTCTGTGTTTTCGATATGTTCAATGGTTTCAAAAGACACAATTAAATCTACCTTTTCACTTTTTAAAACACCAAAATTAAAATCGTGTTTAAGAAACTTTGCATTTTTAATTTTTCTTCTACGAGCAAGTTTTAAATATTCCTCATTTTTGTCAACGCCAACAACATTGTTACAAACTTTTGAAAGCACTTCCGTTCCATATCCGGTTGCAGACGAAATATCCAAAACAGACTTTATATTATTTTTGAGGACAAAATCTTTTGAAAAAATATATCTTCCGCAATGTTCCAATTTCATAAAATAGCCATATTTTTTCCCATCAAAAGGATCGCAATATTCAACCTCTTCCATACTCTCCATCTCCTTCGATATAATTATATCACATAAGGAAAAATTTGAGCAAAAGATTAAAAAATTTCCAACAAAAAAAACTAGCAAAAATTTAACATATTGCTATTTTTTTGCTAGTTTCAAAGCTTACAATCCATGGTCACTTTTCTTTTTTTATTCTTTTTTAACTATCTTGTTCATAAAATAGGATAGGTAAAATATGTTCAATTTTTTCGAGGAGATAAAGTCAAAAACTAAAAATCAAAATATGCTCGACACTTTTCAAATCATCAATATGTCGAACAAAATTCTTTATGCTGAGGGGCATAAGGGGCTTGTTTCGCTTTCTAAGGAACTCATATCTTTTAAGGTTAAGGGCGGAAGAATTGTGGTTGAGGGCGAGGAAATGTTTTTGCTGGAACTAACCGAAAACACCATTAAAATTTCTGGTAAAATCAAAAAAGTGGAGAGTTTTTGATGAGTTTAACAGAATTTAAAATTAAAGGTCTTAACCAAGAAAAAAATTTGAACATAATTTCAAAGAAATTTAAGATTTATGAGTTAAAACGACATTCAAAAAATTGCTCATCTTTTAAGGTTTCGTTTTTTAAGGCAAAAAAAGTGAGAAAACTTCTAATATCTTTCGATTACGAAATTTTAGAAGAAAAAAATCACGGCATTTTGCCAAAAATATTTAAAACCTTTGGGAATATCTATATTTTATCGGCAATTATTTTTTCTTTGGTTATTTATTTTGCGCAATCGCCGATAATTTGGAGATATGAACTTTTGGGGGAACAAAACTTGACGCAAGCGGAAGTTGTCGGTTTTGTTAAAGAAAATTTCACAAAAAATAAATTTGCTTTGAACACCAAAGCGGTGGAGGGAGCAATATATGAAAATTTTGAGGAAATAAGTTTTGTTTCTGTTATCATTCGTGGACAAACTTTAATTATAAACATCAAAGAGAAACTTCTTCCCGATGAAATCTATGGCGACTTTGAACCTGTTGTTGCCGAGTTTGACGGAAAAGTGACAAACATCAACCTCATTTCTGGAACAATGAATGTGAAAGTGGATGATTATGTGGAAAAGGGAGATGTGCTGGTGCTTCCATATTTTTTGGACGGAAATGGCGAGATTAATCCAGTGAAGCCGTCTGCGGAAATAACTTTTGAAGTTTACGGCGAGGGCGAGGTCGTGCACTATGACCACAGCACAGAAATCAGGCGAACAGGAAATTTTTATGAAAAAAATGAAGTTCAACTTTTTGGGCTGACAATTTATGCAAACGGAGAAGATAACAACTTTGAACTTTTTGAAACTGAAGAGGAGATTGTCAATTTATCAAGCACATTACTGCCCTTCAAACTTAAACGCACAATTTGCTATGAACTTGAAGAAGTTGAGGTAAATGAAACCTTTGAGGAGGCAGAAGAAAAAATACTTTTTAAAGCGCGCGAAAAAGCCTTGTTAAATTCGGCTAACTATGGTATAATAAATGATGAATTTTACACAGTTCGGCATTTTGACGGCGGAGCAAGTGTGAACTATGTCATCGTTTACGAAAAAATCATTAGTGCTAGTTAAGGAGAAAATATGAAGATTGAAGGTAAAATTGGGCTTTATAAACATAAGATAAAGAAGATTTTTAGTGTCGCTGAAAAAGTTCTTAAAGAAGATTTTTCCAATGTTTGTGTTTCCTTAAATTTTGTTTCCGACGAGGAAATTCATAGGTTAAACAAGGAATTTCGCAATGTGGATAAAGTGACAGATGTTCTATCCTTTCCAAATTTAAATAAAACACCAAATGAAAAATTGAAAAAATTTAAAAAGAGTTATGATTTTGATGAGGGGTTACTTTTCCTTGGTGATATTGTTATTTCAAAAAATGTGGCAAAGGCGCAGGCAAAGGAATATGAACATTCCATAACGCGTGAGGTATGTTTTTTGGCTTTACATGGCTTTTTGCATCTTCTTGGCTTTGACCATATCAAAGAGGAAGATGAAAGAATTATGAATAAAATTCAAGATAAAATTTTGAGCGAGGTAAATCTGTGAAGTGCGGATATGTTGCAGTGCTTGGGCTTCCAAATGCAGGCAAAAGTAGTCTGGTTAATAGGTTGGTCGGCGAAGAGGTCGCCATAGTTTCTAAGCGTATTCAAACAACACGCAATAACATTTTAGGCATATGCAATGGCGAAAACTTTCAAATTGTTTTTATCGACACGCCGGGAATTCATCATAGTAAAAATAAACTTGACCGCTTTATGATGAAAAATGTTAGAAACGCCATAACAACTGCTGATGTTATCCTCTATCTTGTTGACCTTGGTAAAACTGTTTCTGACGAAGAGAAAGATTACATAAAGATGCTTAAAGGTAAGGCGGAAAAAGTGATTGTCGTTTTAACAAAAAGCGATAAAAAGGCGGTGGCGGACATTGATAGTGATATTTCTATTTCGGTTAAAGAAAACAAAAATCTTGATAAACTTATCAATTTGATTGTGGAAAAACTTCCAACTGGCGAGGCGATATTTGACGAGGACGAATACACGGATAAAAGCATTAAATTTTTGGTTTGTGAGCATATCCGCGGGAGGCTACTTGATATTTTAGATAACGAAATTCCTCATGGTATTGCGGTTGTTTGTGAGAAGTTGGAGGAAAAGGAAAATTCTGTCAATATGGACATTCTTATCATACTTGAAAAAGAGCGTCATAAGGGGATAGTTATCGGTAAGGGCGGAAAGAATTTGAAAGATATTGGCATAAGTGCAAGACAATACGCCGAAAATTTGTTTGATAAAAAAGTTAATATTCATCTACTTGTTAAAGTGGACGAGAATTGGAGAAATAACAACATCGCTGAATATGGTTATTAAAATTTAATTGTGTTAAATTGTAAACTATGTGATGTTAAAATTTAAACAAGTTAAGTTTAAATTTTGCTAAGCACAAAACACACAATAAATTGTGTTCATCACATAGTATGTATAAACATCGGTCTCACTCAAATACTTCGTGCTTGGTTCGACCTCCGATAATATAAATCGAACAAGAGTAAAAAACTTCAAAAATGGCATCATTTTAAAAAACAACTTGTTTAAATTTTAACAACTTAACTCATTAAATAAAAGAGAAGTTTAAAATAAATTCGCTTGCAAAATTTTTATTGTTGTGATAAAATATCCATGCAAAGAAAAAATGAAAAAACTTTGCATGAAAAATGACCTCATAGTAAAACTGGATATTACGGTCCCCTCCTAAGGGATTGTTCTGGGTTCGAGTCCCGGTGGGGTCACCAGAAAAAACTGAATATTTATCGTTTTAAACAAGTTTGAAGATTTTATTTTTCTGCTTGTTTTTTTCAAAGCATTTTTAAAGTTGCGTGCCAATTAGTCAAAGCGGAGGATTTATTAATCACAATTATTAACATTTTTATTTAAACATTTTGATTAAGCTCTTCCATTTTAATTTCATTTATGCTATAATTTAAGCAAATGGAGGGTATTATGATTGGGGCTATTATTGGCGATATTGCGGGTTCGAGTTATGAATTTCATAATAAGCGAGATAAAAATGTGGAGTTGTTTTCAAAAGGTTCAAAGTTTACTGACGACACTGTGATGACGCTGGCGATATTTAAAGCGCTTAAAGAAAGCAAAAGTTTAAAAACAAAAAATGTTGACATGAATGAAGTCTATCAAAATGCTGTTAAATTTATGCGAGAATATGGCAGAAAATACATAGATTGTGGCTTTGGCGGAATGTTTAAAAAGTGGGTGCTAAGTGAAACTCCAATACCTTATGGAAGTTTTGGAAATGGCTCGGCAATGCGAGTGAGTGCTGTGCCATATTTTGCGAGAAATTTGGAAGAGGTCAAAAAACTTTCCTATGCTGTCACAACTCCAACGCACAATTCAGATGAAGGAATTTTAGGCGCTGAGGCTGTGGCGGTGGCTGTGTATCTAGCAAAAACTGGCAAAAACAAGCAAGAAATTAAAGAATATTTGCAAGAAAATTACTATAATCTTGATTTTGATTATGAAATTTTGAAAAAGGAAAATAAATTTAATGCCACTTGTCAAGGCTCAGTTCCACAAGCTCTTTATTGTTTTTTGATTTCTGATGGTTTTGAAGATTGTTTAAGAACAACCATTTCGATTGGTGGCGACACAGACACATTGTGCGCAATTTCATGTGCGATTGCAGGAGAATATTACAAAGTTCCAAACAATCTTTGGAAAGAGGCGGGTTCATTTTTAGACGAGGATTTATATAACGACGCAAACGACTTTCTTTTAAGGCAAAATGGATTTGTGGACTAACGCAATCGAGATTGACAAATTGAATATGATTTGATAGAATAAACTTATAGGGATACTATAAGTTTTTTTATGAGAAATGTGGAAATTTTAGCGCCTGTTGGCAATATGGAAAGTTTGAAGTCGGCAATTAATAATAATGCCGATGCAATTTATCTTGGTGCAAAAAGTTTTAACGCACGCGGTGGAGTGGAAAATTTTTCTTTTGAAAGTTTGAAAGAGGCGGTGGAATACGCACACCTTTTCGGCGTGAAGGTGTATCTAACGCTTAACATATTGATTAAAGATGAAGAAATGAAAGAAGCGCTTAACGTTGTTGAAAAGGCTCTTGAAATGTGTGTGGACGCGTTTATTGTGCAGGATGTGGGGTTAGCATATTTAATAAAAAACACCTTTCCAAATGCGGTGATTCATGCCTCCACTCAAATGGGAGTGAATAATTTGGAAGGCGCAAAATTTTTGTCGGAAGCGGGTTTCACGCGAATTGTGCTTGCCCGCGAAACACCTCTTGAAGAAGTTAGAAGAATACATGAAAACTTGGATGTTGAACTTGAGTATTTTGTGCAGGGCGCACTTTGTGTTTCTTTTTCAGGTAATTGCTATCTATGCTCTCTTCTTGCTGGGAAAAGTGGAAATCGCGGAGAATGTAAGCAGTTTTGCCGTTTACCATTCAAACTATTAAATAAAGAAGAATATTTTTTAAGTGCCAAAGATTTTTGCCTTTTAAAACGATTGAAAGATTTGAAAGATGCAGGCGTAATTTCATTTAAAATTGAAGGAAGAGCAAGGCGTGCAAGTTTTGTTGGTGGAGCAACTAAGATATATAAAGATGCGGAGCTAAATGATTTTAATTATGATGAAAAAGAAATAATCACGCTTAAAAAACTTTTCAATCGTGGAAATTTTATTGAGGGATATTTCGGCGACGAAAAGAAGATATATTCAAAAACACAAAACCACATTGGAGTTTCTGTTGGCAGGGTGGGAAAGGTGAAGTTGGGCAAAAAATTTAATGAAATTTTCATCCTTTCAAACGAAGATATTGTTAAAGGCGACGGCTTAAAATTTTTTGACAAGGGAAAAGAAGTGGCGTCTGTTGGCGTTATGGATGTTAAAAAAGATGGAAAGTTTTTTGTTTTAACCACAACTCAAAAAATATCCGCTGGGCTTACTGTTAACAAGATTTTGGATGCGAAGTTAGAAGAGGAAATCTTATCAAGAAAAAGACAAATTAAAGTGGATGCAAAGTTTGTGGCGAAGATTGGTCAAAAAGCAAAATTAACTTTAAAGCATGAAGATGTGGTCGCGGAAGTTGAAAGTGAAAGTGTTTTAAGTGAAGCGAAAACAAGTCCGCTCACTCAAGAGGAAATTCAGGATAACTTAACAAAATTAGGCGAATTTTGCGTGGAAAATTTGAGTGTGGAAATGGATAAAGTTTTTCTTCGTAAGGCAGAGTTGAACGCATTAAGAAGAGAAATTCAAGAGAAGTTAAAGGTGAAGATTTTAGAAGGTTACAACTTGAAAAATATCAAAAAACAAGAAAAAATCAATAAAAAAGTGCAAATTTTTGATAAAAAATCGAAAAAAGTTGATATTTTTGAATTTTCTGACTTAAAAACATTGAAAAAATTTAAAGATAGTGATGCAATTTTAGTGTATAAGTTTTCCGATTTTAACGCGGATGAAATTTTGAAAACGGCAAACGAAATTGGAAAAGTTATCTATCTTGATTTGCCTCCAATTGCAACATATGAAGATTTATCAAAAATTAAAGAAATTCTTAAACATGAAAAAATTGGAGTTGTTGCGAACAACTATTATGCTTTAAATTTAACAACAAAAGAAAGGACGATTATTGGCGTCAACTTAAACATCTTTAACAGTTATGCTGTGAAATTTTATGCCGAACTTGGATTTAATAAA
Source organism: uncultured Clostridia bacterium (assembly GCA_930971385.1). Lineage (GTDB taxonomy): Bacteria > Bacillota > Clostridia > Christensenellales > UBA1242 > Caccovivens. The sequence continues at coordinate 38,204 of CAKNGB010000007.1, forward strand.
ATTGTTTTGACGCAGGAAGATGTGAAACTTGAAAACCTCAAAAATTGCGGTGCAAGCCTTTTTGCTGTGAGTGAGTATTTCCCTGAGTATATGTTTTTTAAACATTGCCCAATAAAAGAGCATATTGGTGGCGACTGCGGACATTGCAAATATAAGCCTCTTGTTTATGAATTTGGAAAATATAAATTTAATGTTATTAGAAGAAAGGTTGCGTCTTGCCAGTTTGTGTTTAAAGATAGTGTGAAAAGGAAGAAAATGTTGCCTAGAGATTTAAACAAGGTTATTGAATTTGAAAATGTTTAATTTTTCATATACAAAGGAAAATACGACAAAATTTAATTTTATGTTTAATTATTTTGTTTGACAAATGTATATGGAAATGATTTAATTAATTTAATAAGGGGTAGTTATGAAAAGAAAATGGGTAAAATTTAATGACCTTAAAAATAGTGAAAAGGCGTTTAGAATTGTGAATTTATGTTTCATCGTTTTAATTCTTGCCTTTTGCATTGGGTTTGGAAGTTATTATATCACAATAGGCGACCCAGATAACAGGGTGCTTTCCTGTTTCATTTTAATTTTGCCAGTTTTGTTGCCACTTATTTATGAACTTGCATTTGGAAGAAGATTATCTAATTTTGTTGTTTTAATTTATGAAATCTATGTTCTTTTAGGTGGTTCGGCGTCGGTTGTTAATGTTTACGCTTATCTTCCTTTCTATGACAAAATCATTCACTTTATTGCTGGCTATGTGTTTGCACTTTTGGGACTTTTCTTCCTTTCTCGCATTGCGAACTATAAGAAGCTGAATGTGTGGACGGTGGCAATTTTCTGTTTCCTATTCACACTTATGATTGAATATGTTTGGGAACTTATTGAAAGATTTTCCGACCTTTTCCTTGGGCAGACATCGCAAGGAGATGTGATTCCTGGTTATAACGCACCACTTGTCACAGACACTATCACTGATATGCTTTGCAACTTTGGTGGAGGACTTTTGTTCACTTTGCACTTCTTAATTGGCAAACTTTCAAAATGCTCGCTTGGCATGAACTTTATTGAAAAAGAGTTTTGCTATATTCGCGAAGATGACGTGAAAGATTTGGCAGAAGCAAGCATTGAAAAAATTGACCCTGAAATTGACGATAACATTGAAAGAAACGAAAAAGATGAAATTCCTGAAAAACAAAAAACTTCAAAAAAGACCACTAAAAATGAATAAATTTCTTAAAAAACATGATATTTTTCATGTTTTTTTCATAAAAAATTTCCTATTTAATCGCTAACTTTTGAAACTAGCGGAATAAATAAAGAGAAACATAGACGAAAAACTGATTATGTTTTCTTTTTTCTCTCCTGACTCTCTCTTAACTGCAAAATAAAGCGAATATCTCTGCCGTTGTCATAGGTTGTCGTAAGAATAACAACCCTAAAAGTTATAAGACACTCGCCTTGACCTTGACAACAAAGAATATTCGTTTACACTAAAATAATATAGAGAAGAAAACAAAAAAGCAAAAAGCGGAAGTGTGTATGCTCCGCCAACACTTTCGCTTTTTTGTAACTAAGTTTAGTTTGTGGCATGTGCTTGGTTTGGACGAACGAAGTGAGTCCACTTGTTCAAAGACAAGCACACGCCTAAATGCCAAATAATAAAATTTATATATTATTTATATTTTATTAGCACAATTTGCATTTTATATGTTATAATGAAATTGATATTTTTATTAAAGGTAAAATTATGGAACATTTAGAAACTCTTAATAATAGAAAAAGTTTAATATTAAAAATATTTCTAGCATTTGTTGTATTATTTTTTGTTATGACTTTATTTACTGGTTGTGCATCAACAGATAAAACTCAAACTGGTGGTGCAACTTCAAAAGAAATTACATACACATATAATGCTGAGAATGACACAACAAGAATTGATTTTTTGCTATATTTTGAAAATAATACCATATATAATATGATAAAAGAAGATTGCACTTTTAGGTTGTATAAAGATAATCAGTTTGTTAAAAATGTGAAATTTTATTGGGATTTTGGTGTTAAAGCTAATAATAATGGAACAAGAAATAGTTATATAGTTGTTGACGGGAATATAGACAAATTGGAACTTGATTCGTGGACTGCTACATTTGATAACCTTTGGAATACTTATCAAACTTGGTGGCTGATAATAATCATTGCTCCTATTATACTGGCGTTAGTTTATCTTTTTATTATTTTATTTAAAGATTTAGAATTGTCAGATATTTTTGAAAGTGTAGGAACTTGGATAGGAACTGCAGTAATTCTTGGTTTAAGTTTTATATCTCCTTTTATGAGCGGCTCGGCAAATTGGTTTCCGTTAATAATATGTTTAATTGGAGTTGTTACGACAGTCTTATTATGTCTTTTGATGTCTGGAATAAAAGCATTGTTAGATATGAATAACTTGAACCCTTTTGAAAAAATGAGTGAGAAAATTGAACATAAAAAGGAAGAAAAATATTATAAAAAACTAACGGCATTAGTTAGTGAATGTGGAACAAACAAAAGTGCATTACAACAAATTGGAAAAGATGATTTGGTAGAATATTGTGATAAAATAGGTATTGTTGCGTCTGGAACAAAAAAATCTGATCTGATAAATGCTATAGTCGCTTACGCTGGTGGAGATTTTTCGGTGTTGCAAAAATCAAGTAAAAAATCTAATGACAGCAATAAAAAAGTTAAAACAAGTTCTATAACATTTAACGATATTGCAGGTCTTGATAAAGCAAAAGATGCCTTTAGAGAAAAAGTAATTTTGCCTTTTGAACACCCAGAGTTATACAAAAAATTTGGTAAGAAAGCTGGTGGTGGAATTCTTCTGTATGGATTGCCAGGAACTGGAAAGACAATGTTTGCAGAAGCCGCATCTAATGAAGTTGATGCTTTGTTTTTGCCAGTTAAATGCTCGGATATAAAGTCAAAATGGTATGGAGAATCTGAGCAGAAAGTTAAAGAAATCTTTACAAAAGCAAGAAAAGCCCAAAGAGCAGTTATATTCTTTGATGAATTTGAGGCGATTGGCTCAAAAAGAACAGAAAGTGCAGACAATGGGAATAATGATTTAGTTCCAGAAATTCTTGCCGAAATGCAAGGTGTTGGAACTTCTGCAAATGACTCGACTATTGTTGTGATTGCTGCAACAAATAAGCCTTGGTCAATAGATAGTGCTTTTCTAAGACCAGGAAGATTTGATGAAAAAATCTATATACCATTGCCAGACAAAAAAGCAAGAATAAAATTGTTTGAAATAAAATTGAAAGGTATTCCAACTGAAGAACTAGATTTTGAAGAATTAGCAAAATTAACAAACGGATTTAATGGCGCAGATATTACAGAGTTTTGTGAAAGACTGAAGATGCAAGCCATAAATCAAAGTATTAAGACTGGCGAAGAACATTTAATAACTATGGAAGATGCATTAAATGTTTCAAAAGAATTAAAATCAAGTGTATCTAATGAAGATATAGGAAGACTTAAACAATTTGAAGAAGAATAAAAAATGACCTAGAAAATTCTAGGTTCATTTTTTGCTAGTTTCAAAGTTTATAGTCCTTAATTTGATTTTTGATTGTAAATTTAAAACAAAATTTCAAGAAGTTTTGCTTTCTTTTTATCTAAAATTTCCTTTTAAAAAAGTGAAAAATTATTTTGAAAATCTTTTTTGTTAGGTTATAATATAAGTGTAAATTAAAGAAAGGAGGAATATGGAAAGATACATTTTTAATGAATGCGTCTATCTTGGCAAAGGCGCAAGAGAAGCACTTGTTGAAGAACTTAAAAAGCGCAATTTTAAAAAAGTGCTTTTGGTTTCTGACGAGTCAATCTCAAAGTGTGGCGTGCTTGAAAAAGTGGAAGAAGTTTTGGTTAAAGCGAACGCCAAATATCTTGTTTTTAAAGATGTTGTGCCAAATCCAACCGTTCAAAATGTCACGGACGGCGTCAAGATGCTTAAAAAAGCAAAGGCGGATGTTATTGTGGCTGTTGGCGGAGGAAGCGTTATCGACACGGCAAAGGCAATTTCCATTATTGCCACAAACAAGGAACACGCCGATGTTGTTTCACTTGACGGCGCTGTTGACACAAAAAATAGGGCGTTTCCACTTATCGCACTGCCAACAACAGCAGGCACTGCGGCAGAGGTCACCATTAACTATGTCATCACCGACACTAACACAAAAAAGAAAATGGTTTGTGTTGACCCGCACGACATTCCAATCATGTCGATTGTGGATGCTGAACTTATGGCAACCATGCCAAAATCCATCACTGCAAGCACAGGCATGGATGCACTGACTCACGCGATTGAAAGTTTAATCACAAAAGGCGCAACGCAGTTTTCTGATATGTTTGCCATGGAGGCTATTCGCACCATACATAAATATTTAATTCGTGCTTTTGATAACGGTCAAGATATGGAAGCGAGAGAAAAAATGGCTTTTGCTCAGTATGTTGTTGGCATGGGCTTTTCCAATGTTGGACTTGGCATTGTTCACTCCATGGCACATCCACTTGGTGGAAGGTTTAATGTGGCGCACGGTGTGGCAAATGCAATGCTTCTTCCAACCGTTATGGCATATAATGCAGAGTCGCCATCCAAGCCAAAGTTTAGGCTTATTTGCGAGTGCTTTGGTTTTGACACAAAGAAACTAAGCGATGACGAGTGTGTTAAAAAAGCCGTTAATGAAGTTAAAAAGATGAATAAACGCTTAGAAATTCCAAAACATCTTGCTGAATTTGGCATTGGGAAGGATGATTTGGAGGCGTTAAGCCGTGATGCAATAAAGGATATTTGCACGGGCGGAAATCCAAGAGAAACAAGCGTGGAAGATATAAAGGCACTTTATAAATCTTTGTTTTAATAAAAAAGGAGGTAAATTATGAAAGCATTGACAGGATTTAGTGAAAATAAAAATGCTTACCTTGCTGGGTTTGAAGCCGCTAAAATGGCGGGAAAATCTAAGGATGCAAAACTTGTGTTTGCATACATGAGTTGCGACTATAAAATTAAAGATGTTATCAAAGGAATCAAGGAAATTTACGATTGCCCTGTGATTGGAAACACAAGTTTCACTGGCGTTATCATGCCACAGGGATACATAGGTGGAGATAAACCATTTGTTGGAATTATGGTGCTCTGCGACGCAAACATGGTGGTTGGTGTTGGCTTTGCTGACAGAAAGGCATATCAAAGTGCGCGTGATGCTGGCGAAAGTGCCACAAAGCACGCTCGCGCCATGACAAAAATGCCATATAACGACGAACCAGACCTTATGTATATGACGGCAAGCCCAACTGAGGAGGAGTTTTTCCTTAAAGGTGCTAATCGTGTGGTTGGAAGAGTGCCTCTTTTCGGCGGTTCGGCAGCGGATAACACAATTTCTGGAAAGTGGAGTTTATATCTCGACAATAAAGTGACAGGCGAAGGCGTGGCAGTTGCGCTTATCTATATGAAAGGCGGATTTGTTAATGAATTCACTGGCGCTTACAGAGAAACTGGCGACATGGGCATCATAACCAAAGTGGAAGGCACAAGAAAACTTGTTGCAATCGACAGCGTGCCAGCAGTTAAAAAATATGCAAAATGGAGAAATATGAAACCAAGCGAACTTATGGGCGATAAACTTCTCTCTGCCACAATCACAAGCCCACTTGGAGTTAAGGATAGGCTTGGCGACCTCATTGCTATTCGCCATCCAATGTTCGCTAACGACGATTACTCCATGAATATCGGTGCAAACCTTGCAGAAGGCACAACGGTTATTAGAATGGAAGCAACAGTTGATGAACTTATTTCCTCGGTTGGCGAAACCTTGAAAAAACTTAACGAAAGAATCACAAAACCTGTTGTTTGCTATCATCTTGTTCACTGCGGTGGCAGACGCGCAGGAATTGATGCAAGAATCAATGAGGTTTATGAAGAAATCAAGAAAAATGTGGGCGATGTTCCATTCATTATGGAATTCACATTCGGAGAATATGGCTTTGTTGATGACGGAAGAAACACCACTGGTGGACTTATGTTATCATTCACAGCGCTAACAAAATAAGGAGGGAATATGCAAAGTATTATCAATGGAAAATTTGTGGACGCAAGCGATAAGTCAACCATAAATATTGTTAATCCTTACACTTTAAAAGTGATAGACAAAGTGCCAAACTGCACAGCAAAAGATGTTAATCGTGCGGTAGATTATGCTAAAAAAGCAGGCGAGAGTTGGGCAAAAGTGCCAGTTTATCATAAGTGCGAAATTTTGGAAAAGTTTTTAGCTCTTGTGGAAAGAGATAGAGATGACATTGCAAAAACGCTTTGCAAAGAAACTGGAAAACCAATTAGCCAGGCATATGCTGAAGTGGATAACATTTTTATATCCTTTAAAGCGTTTATGGAGAAAGCAAAACATCTTTATGGTAATGTTGTGCCAGCAGGAACAGAAAAAGGACAAGACAAAACCTTGCAATTCACAGTTCGCGAGCCTCTTGGAGTTATGGTGGCAATCATACCCTTTAACTTCCCGCTTGATCTATTTGACCAAAAAATTGCACCTGCCATTCTTGCAGGAAACACGATTATTGTGAAGCCTCCTCATCAAAACCCTTCTGCCATCATCAAACTTGTGGCACTTATGCATGAAGCAGGTATGCCAAAAGGCGTGGTGCAGGTTTTAACTGGCGAAGGCGACAAGGTGGGTAATGCACTTTCAAAACATAAGGATGTGCATGGTATAACTTTCACTGGCTCCACTCGCGTTGGAAAAATAACATATTTAAACGGTGCTGAACATCTGGCGCACGTGGCTTTGGAACTTGGTGGAAATGACGCTTTCATTGTGCTTGACGATGCCGATGTTGACCTTGCAGTTGAGGAAACTGTTTGGGGAAGAATGTATAACACTGGGCAAGTTTGCTGTGCAAGCAAAAGATTTATCGTTCAAAAAGGCGTTTTGAAAGAATTTGAAGATAAACTAAAAGCAAGGCTAAGTAGACTTGTTATTGGAAACGTGCTTGACAAGAAAACGGAAATTGGCGTGCTTGTCACAAAAGAGGCTTGCGATAAGGCAGTTAGGCAAGTGGAACGCGTGGTGGAACAAGGTGGAAGAATTATTTACGGCGGACATCACGAAGGCGCATTTTTTGAGCCTACCATTATAGCCGACATTCCAAAGGATGCCGATGTTGCTATTGATGAGGAAATTTTCGCGCCTGTTGTTTCCATAATTCCATGCGAAGATATGGAAGAGGCAATCGAGATTGCAAATTCATCTTCCTATGGGCTTTCAAGTTGCATTTTCACGCGTGATATGAAAACGGCGTTTGATGTTAGTGCCAGAATGAAAGCGGGCGGAGTTGTTATCAACGGCGCAAGTTTCCACAGAAGTTTTGAAATGCCATTTGGTGGATATGGCAATTCTGGAATTGGCACAGAAGGCGTTATGAGCACTTTCGACCAAGTGACAAAAACTAAAACCATCACATTGAAGAACATTTTAAAATAATTTCCTTGAGTCTTATTCATTTTGCATACCAATTCAAAATAAGATTTCAAAATGTTTTGCTTGTGAATTGTTTATGTTTTTAACTTATATTTTATGATTTGAATAAAAAACTATGGAGGTATCTATGAGTCAAAATTTGAAAAAGTGTTTTGTGTGGGTATGCGGATATTTGAATATTATTGCATTTGCACTTGTGGGTGGCTATTTTTACATAAAAAGCGATGATGAGGATATGAAAAAAACGGTTAAAACTTCGCTTATCGTCACTCTCATTTTCACGGCAATAACGGCAGTGCTTTCAATCTATAACTATTGTGGAGGTTTCAGCAGTGCGTATTATGGCTCTGTTGCGTATGATGTCTACTCAATTTGTTTAAGTGTTGTGCAAATCGCAAAGATAATTGTTTATGCAGTTTTTGCAATCATGGCGCTTGTTAAGAAAAGCGACGAGAAAAAGCAAAGCACTGTTGATGTTGAAAAAGACAATTAGAAAATATATTTAACAATTTAATTTAAATCTTCAAAAAATAAATAACACTTCAACTTCAAAAGTTAAAGTGTTATTTTATTTCAAATTATTTGATTTTTAAATTGAGCGTTGTTTTTCATGTTCCAGTGGTTCAATTTTAAAATTTTTGATTTCAAATGTTTCCTCTTCGCGAAACTCAAAATATTTCCATTCACGATCATAACTTAATATAAGATATTTATTTGTTCCTGCTATTTTTAAAAGTTCTTCATTATGAGTAGAATAAAGTGAAGCATAACCATTAACTTTTTTTCTTTCCCCATATTCCATAAATACTTCACAAAAAGCTAATCTGCCATTTTGTTTTTCAAAATCATTGATAGTATCATAAATGTTTTTAAATCCTTTGTTACGGATTTTATCGTCTCTGTCTTTGTCCATATATAACTGTGTGGTTGTATGATTGAGATAAAGCCCTATATCTAAGTATTTATATTTGTAATCATCTCCTGTTCTAAATTGAAGGCGTGTGTCAGTAAATATATTATCACCAAAACAAATATCTGCCTTAATTTTTTTATCCTTAAAGTATTTATCTGGTAAATTATAATAATACATGCACTCGATTGTTTCAAATCTTGAACAAGACTTATCCTCATTCAAAAACTTTCTTTTTGAGTCTTCTGTTACCATTTTGAATAACTCATTTGCCAAATTTGTTGTTTTGCTACCATATGATAGTAATTTTTTTAAAACTTGTAAGTTTTCTTCATAAAGTTTGTTTTCCATTTTTTACCTCCTTAGGTTGACTTTTTTAAATTACATTGGTATAATAACATTAACGTTAAGGTAAAGGTCAATAAGTTTATGGAAAAATTATATCAAATTGGACAAATTGCAAAGTTATTAAAAGTCTCCACAAGAACTATAAGGTTTTATGAAGAGAAGGGGATAATTTCTCCCGCTATGGTTAATGCGGAAACGGGGTATCGTTTTTATGATGAAAATCAAGTTTTGAAACTTAAAAAAATCCTGTTTTTAAAGGATTTGGATTTTTCGCTTGCAGAAATAGAAGAATATCTAAACCATGATAAAGAAAGGCAAAAACAAATCATAGATGACAAATATAGAATTGTAATAACTGAGCTTGATGCATTAAAAAAAATTGCACAAAAAAACTTGTATGACCTATCTTTTTTAGAAAATAAGTTTTATTATGGTAATGATGTGCACTCAAAAAACATTGAAAAAGTTGTTGGCGTTTGGAAACTTCAAGGTATGTATAAAAACATTAAAGATGCAAAAGCGCAAAAAAACGCACTTGACCATTTCACTCCATACAAATTTTTAGCTTTTGACGACAAGGGAAATTCTCCTTGGTTCTATCATTGCACTGACAAAAAGATTATTTTTAACACCTTTTATTTGCCTGTTAGCGAGATTTATCAAATTTACGATAATAAACTTTTTCTTTCGATAGCAAATCCTTCAGACCATAATTTTGTGTTTATTGAAAATAACAACAAAGAAAAACACATCTTAGTTTTTGAAAAATATAGCGATAATTATGATGATTATAATTTGTTTATATCAAAAGATACCATTCCATCTAAATTTGTTATTGATAAAAATGTTGTTGGTGTTTATAAAAAAATTGGAACAACCTCATCTTTAAATGACAAAATGCTAAAATCTTTGCAAAGCGAAATTATAATATTTTATAGTGATGGAACGCTTGAAAAATATAGTGATAAGGAACATATCACAATAAATTGGACAAGTGGCATTGTTTTTGATAAAGATAAAATGAGGACTTATAAATATTATTTAAAGGATGGTAGGCTTTTTATAGAAAACAAAACAAACATTTATAAGTTTGTTGGAACAGGCAACGGCTACATTGTTTATAATAAACTTACTTTTTAAATTTTAATTAAAATTTCAAGTTAGTTTTTTACTTTTTTAGGCGTAAATCATCGCCATGGATTTGTGTGGCGATTGATGTTTTTTGGTCGGCAATTCTGGAAAAAATTCTTTCGCCATATCTATCTCTTACTTCACTTAAATCTAAGTTTGAAGTGATTATTGTGCAAACTTTTTTCATCTTTCTTTCATTAATCACATGAAAAAGGAATTCGACTGTCGAATTTTTGTAGATGGTTTCAGTTCCAAGGTCGTCGATGAAAAGAAATTCGCAGGAGAGATATTTGTCTAAAATGCTTTCGTCATAGGAATATCTATATTCCTTAAAGTCACGGCTCATTTGAAAGGCGGAGGATAATTTCACAATTTTTCCCATTTCAATAAGTTCGTTGGCAATGGCTTTTGTTAAATGCGTTTTACCAACTCCAACTGCACCACTAATGAAGATGAGGTTTTTCTTGAAGTCGCTGTGGCACCACTTTTTCATGAGAGCGTATAACTTTTTTAATTCTCCTGTTGCACCTTTTTCAGCGTCGGAAAAGGATATTAAATCTCCAAAATTTGACTCTTCAAAAAGGATTTTGGAAATTTCCTTTTTCAAGCAGGTGCACATTTTGCCATTCACATAGCCTTTATCTTCGCAAATTGGGCAGGAAAATTTCACTTCAGGCACATTTTCCTTTTTAAGAAAAGCGTTATATTTTTTCTTTAATTCAAGTTCTTTACATCTTTCAAATTTTTCGCCATACACTTCTTTTCGTGTGTTTTCAATTATTTCTTTATTCAGTTCATTTTGCAATTTTAAAAATTCGGCATTTTTGTTTAACTTAGCCATTTTTTCTTCGTATGGCGCTAAATTTTCTCTTCGCTTTTCAGAGATTATTTCTTCCGCTTTTTCAATGATTTCTTTTTTCATATGATACCTCTTAAACATCTATTTCTTCGATTGATTGAAAAACTGCATTCATTTCATCTCGCGAATAGCTTCTTTTGTTGTTTTCCTTTTTCTCCTCACTTTTTGTTTTAGCAATTTGGAAAGCGTCTTTTGCCTCTTCCACAGTTTTAATATTCTTGTCGTGATAGGTGGAAAGAATGGTGGCAAGATATTGCATAGGTTGGTCCTTTCCTTTGGCAATCGAGGAGGCGTATTCAATCACATCGTCTGGCAAGTGCCAACTCTCCGTCCAAATCTTATACTTATCGCGGTCGAACTGATTGACATGGCGAGATAGACCAATTTCTTCCAAAATATTTTTAATCTTTTTATCCACGCTTAAAACATCGTCGAAATATTCATTCAAACTTTGCATACTTAAAATGCCCATTTTATGAAATTTTGCAAGCACTTTGTCCATACCTTCCAGCGTGCGCACATTGGTTTTAAAGGCGTAGTTGGAAATGCTTAGAAGCATATCAATCGAAAAGCCCATGTTGAACCACTTATACACATAATTCTCCACAACTGGTTCCAAATTTTCATAGTATAGGCCTAGATTGGATGTGATTTGTTTTGCAATTTTCATTGACTCTTTCTTTTCACTTTCAAAGTTTTGAATGTCGTCGCGAGTGAAAAGTTTTAAAGAGTAATATTTTCTAAACACAGTGTCCATATATTCAAAGTTTGGCTTTTTTAAACTTTTTGCCACAAACAAAATAACTTCGTCATCAAAGCCAAGTTCTTTCCAAGATTTATAGAGTGTGCGTTCATTAAGGGTTGGGAGGCGTTTAAGTTTAATGGTTTTGCAAACATATTCAATGCCACTATTCAAACTTTCAAATTGCAGAATTTGCTCTTCAATTTGCTTTGCTGTTGTCAGCCCTCGATTTGCCCAATCTTTTGCCACAGTTGTGATGTATGAATAACCTAGTTTATCGTCTTTTTTAGTGTCAACGCAATATTTTATCACCATAATAAGCGCTTCTTTTTCCATGTGGCAGTTTTCAATGATGTTATAGTATTCCTCATATTCTTTTGGTGTTATCATTCTTCCAGAGATTATCTCTTGTGCTTGCTCGTTGAAAGTGGCGTATTTTTTCACATTATATTTCTTATTGCCGTTTAAAGCGTTGGTTATTGGAAGAAACCTGACTTCAAAGGGGATAACTTCCAAAATCTGCACAAGCCCTTGCTCTTGCCAATAATAAAAACAACTTTCCACTTCTTCCACGCTCATTTTAAGTTCGTTGGCGAAATTTTCAAGGGTGTTATCTTTAGAACCAGAGTCAGAGCATTTATATAAGCCATAAAGATACACCTTCACACATTCGCCAGAAGCAAAAGGAAGGTAGTTATTGAAAAAGATGTTGTCAACTTGTACGGTATTACTTGCCACAGCATCCACAGAAAGTTTACAAAAAGCCATAATCTTCTCCTATTAGAAAGATTTTAGCACAACTAAGAAATTTTTACAAGTTTTTCGTTATGTTTTTATGCATTAGTTAATAAAATAGGGTATGAAGAAGTTATCTTGTTTAATTGCAATTTGTTTAATTTTGCCTTTCATTTTGGTGGGATGTGGCAAGGCACAAGAAAATCTAACGACCTACAAAATTGCAGGCGTATATGACGAAAATTCTCACACTCTAACCTGCACACAGGAAGTGGAATATGTCAACAATTCCGACAACTCGCTTTCCTGTGTTAAATTTTTTCTTTATCCTAACTCGTTTAAAGAAGTGGCAGTTTCGTCTGCCCATTTAGAACGCGCATATCCAAATGGCGAAAGTTTTGGAAATATTAATTTCACATCTATTATGGCAGATGGTAGTGAGTGCGAATACTCGGTAAGCGATGAGGGTAACATTCTCACTGTTCAAATTGATGAAATTTTTCCAGAAGAAAGTGTTTCTATTTTTTTGGAGTATGTTGTCACGCTTGCAAACATCAATCATCGTTTAGGATATGGCGAAAACACCATAAATTTTGGTAATTTCTATCCTATTGCGTGCGTATATGAAAATGGCTTTGTGGAAAATGATTTTGCTTCCAATGGCGACCCATTTTATAGTGACATTGCGAACTATGAAGTTTCTCTAACATTTAATGAAAAATACACTCTTGCCACAAGCGGAGAGGTGACAAGTGAAAAGTTAGAAAATGGCAAAAAAGAAGTGAAAATTAAAGGAGAAAAACTTCGAGATTTTTGCTTTGTGCTTTCAGATAATTTTGAGATGATTTCAAATGAAATTAACGGCGTTAAAGTGAATTACTACTATTATGACGACGACAACGCCACGCAAAATTTGGAGACCGCTTGCCTTGCACTTTCCACTTTTTCCGACCTTTTTGGCGAGTATCCATATAAAGAACTGAATATTGTGAAAACCAATTTTTGTTTTGGAGGAATGGAATATCCAAATTTGGTTTACATCTCTGACGCCGTCACTGATTTAGAGACCTATGAGTATGTTATTGTTCATGAAATTGCGCATCAATGGTGGTATTCAGTTGTTGGAAATAATGAATTTTCTGAGGCGTGGCTGGATGAGAGTTTAACAGAGTATTCCACTTTGCTGTTCTACGAAAAAACTGGAAGAGGCGATTATGCTTCCATGACAAGTGGTGCACTTAATTCTTACCGACTTTTTGTTGAGGTCTATGAAGGCGTTAGAGGTGATGTGGATGAAAGCATGAACAGGAATCTTTCCTCTTTTTCCACAGAACCAGAATATGTCAATTGCGTATACACTAAAGGAGTGCTTCTTTTCGATAGTTTAAGAGCGATGCTGGGCGACAATAAATTTTTCAAGTGCCTTGAAAACTATTTTGATGATTATGCTTTTAAAAATTCCTCGTCGGCAAAACTTATTGAAAGTTTTTCTAAAACTGCAAGGATGGATTTAGAGGGCTACTTCAATTCTTGGCTTAACGGCACGGTTAAACTTTCAGATTAAAACACATAAACTTGTTTATTTTTAAAACCATATTTATTACTTTTTGTTGTCAAAACCGTTTCACATGATTCTTCTGCCCAACTTATTCTTTCATCCACTTCTTTAAGCGGAAGCGGAAAATGTGAATCAAAATGGTTGGCATTAAAGGAAATTTGTCCGCTAAAATGTGGATACAAGCATTTTGCGCTTGATTTAATTCTTAAAAGCAGAGAATGAATTTCTTTTGCCACAGTGTTATCGTATATAAAATAGAAAAATTTATAATTTTTTCTAAGTAATGAACCTATCTTTTCTTTCAAATTGTCTAATAATTCCATTTTAAAATCGTTATCAATCACAACTAAACACGCTTTCGACTTTTCTTTGTTAAATTCTTTTCGTCTTTTTTTCATATTTTTGTCCTTTTATGAATATGAGTAATATATTTTTCCCATATTATATATTATAGCATAAAAATATAGAATGTAAAGCGTTTTTGCATAATAAGAGTAATTATTTATTTTATGAAGGTTTGTTAAAATAATGTTGGGTGAATATGAAAAAGGATAATATTAGTGAAGATAGAGAATATTTAATTCAAAGAGCGGGATTTGTTAGAACTCGGGCGCATTTAAGTGCCAGAGAACTTTCGCAAAGAATGGGCTTATCGCAAGGGTATATTAATAAGTTTGAATTTGGCGGTATCAACATTCCTTCCGAAGTGCTGTTAGATTTAATTCGCACATGCGAATCCACTCCTGAAGAGTTTTTCTATGAAAACATTGAGCATTATAAAGAGGATAAAAATTTTATTAAAAAATTTAATAAGTTGTCAAAAGAAAACAAGGAAATTGTTTTGAAACTTATGGATAATTTAAAATGAGTTGTTGGGCATTTTTGCTTGACAATTTTTTTTATTGGTTATAAAATGAGATTTAGGAGTTTACTATGAAAAGAGTTTTAACGGGCATAAAGCCAACAGGATACGCGCATATCGGCAATTATTTTGGCATGATAAAGCCAGCAATTGAAATGAGCCATAATAAAGACTATGAATGTTTCTATTTCATTGCCGACTATCATGCACTGACCACTTTGAAAAATAGGGAAGAGATGAAGGAATATTTTTTCAACATCGCTTGCACTTGGCTTGCCTGCGGACTCGACCCAGAGAAAGTTGTTTTCTATCGCCAGTCGGACATTAAAGAGGACTTTGAACTTAACTGGATACTTTGCAATGTGACGCCAAAAGGGCTTATGAACAGGGCACACGCATATAAGGCGATTGTTGAGAAAAATGAAGAACTTGGTGTTGATAAAGACGACGGCGTGAACATGGGACTATATAACTATCCAATTCTTATGGCAGCCGACATTCTTTTGTTCGACTCCGACTATGTGCCTGTTGGGCTTGACCAAAAACAACATATTGAAATTGCACGCGACATTGCACATAACTTCAATGTGAAATATGGCAAATGTTTGAAAGAACCTATGGAAAAAATCGACGATGACAACAAAACACTTATCGGTTTGGATGGAAGAAAGATGAGTAAAAGTTATAACAACACCATACCACTTTTTTCCACCGAAGAGGCACTTAAAAAGGCAATTTTTAGGGTGGTGACCGACAGTCGCTTGCCAGGAGAGGCAAAGGATAAAGATTGCACTGTTAACAAACTTTTCAAACTTTTTTCCACCAAAGAAGAGGCACAAAAATTTGAGAAAGATTTACTTAATGGCTTAGGCTGGGGAGAGGCGAAAAAACAACTTTTTGAAGTTGCCAATCGTTATCTTTCGCCAATGCGTGAAAAATTCAATTACTTTATGGCACATAAGGATGAAGTGGAAAAAATCTTGAAAGAAGGGGCAATTAAAGCACAACTTGTGGCAGAAAAGGTGCTTAAACGCGTCCGCATCGCCATCGGCACAGAAGATTAAATGAAATTAAAATACGCAAAATATGCGTATTTTATTATTTTAAATTTAATTTTATCAATTTAATTTCAATGCCAATAACGCCGAATTGTGCTTGCTCGGATTTTGGATAATATTTTTCCATGTCACTTGGTTTTGCGGTTTCGTTTTCGTGATAGCCAAGTCTTTTTTTATCAAAATGGGCGTATAGTTGTTTGAAGGATGAGAAAATGTGCAAATCAGTCACTTTGCATAAAGTTTTTTCGCCACTTTCAAGGTTAGTGAACTCAATTAAGTCCTTCTTTTTAATTTGCTTTCGTTTTTCGTCATATAGGCGCATTTCAATATCTTTCCTTCCACTTTTTATTGCTTCAAAGGGCTGTGGCTGTAATTTCATATTAAAAATCATATTTTTACCTCTTAATGCATTCTAGCAAAAAGAAAGGAAAAAGTAAATTGTTTTTCATATTTTAAAATTTGTTGCATAAAAGCAATCTGTTTGCAAAAGATATGAACATGGAGGAGGAAATATGATTATTGCAAACTATATTGCTTACATTTTGACTATCATTGGCGGGCTTAACTGGGGACTTGTTGGAATTTTTAATTTTGACCTTGTGAATTGGATTTGCATGGGAAGAAACGCTGGCTCAATCATAATTTATGTTTTGATTATGCTTGCAGCAATTTGGCTTATCATCTCTCCAATCATCTCAAGAGGTATGCTTGACCTTGGTTGCCAAAACACTAAGAAAATGAAAGCAATGGAAGAGGAGAAAAAGTAAAAGGATATTTAAATATCCTTTTTTATTTTTAATTTGATTTAAGTTTAAATAATGTCTATTCGCTCGGAGGTCTTTTGTTGTGAGGCGAGGCGCTGGCGAAGGGTTGGGCATGGGGTAGCACTTTGGCAGTTAAGTTTATCTATCCAAACTTTGTTTTGGCTAAGGCGAATAACATTTTCGTGTGCCTCAATATTTGCTCCAAACACATATTTTAAAAAGAGGTAATTGATTTCAGGGTCGCCGTCTTCTAAAACCACTTTTTCGTGCTTTTCTATTGGCGCGCCTTTGATGTTGCGAGCGGAAAGGTAATTAAAATATCCGTCTTTAAGTTCCACAATCGCATTTGTCATTTTCTTGATATCGGCAAAGGGCAAATTGTTTACGGTGTAGTAATAAATAAGCATACTGTTTTTGCTTTTAATGATTTTATCTTCAAAAGCGGAATAGTTTAAACCTTTAATATGCTCTTTTGCCACTTCGCACAGTTGTTTAGGTGTGGCATATTCAATCAAAATTTTTTGAAGATATTGGAAATATTTTTCGTCGTCCTCGGTTAGATTTGCTTTTAAAATAAGTTGCCTTAAATCCTTGATGATTTCGCTTAGTTTGATTTTCATTTTTAACTCCGTGCGAAGATTTTAGCATTTTCACACATAATTGTCAAGTTTTGAACAAAAAAACTGGCGACTTATTTTATTATTAAAAAAGGATAGTGTTTAGTTTACACTATCCTTAAATATTTTTGAAAGTTTAAATTTTTTCTGCAACTTCCCAAGCACGCCAAACCACTGTTCTAAGGTTGCCAACGCCGTTTGCATCTCCAACCACATACACTTTTTTGGTGGCAAGAGGGTTAGGGTTATAGCCAATCGCGCTGATAACTGAGTCGGCTTTAAGTTGTTTCTTTTCTCCATTTTTAAGTTCAATCATAACATTGTCTGGATTAATTTCCAAAACCTTGCTTTCAAGATAGGTTGGCACTTTGTTAAGTTTGAAGAAATCTCTTAAATATGAAGAGTTTGCAAGGCAAAGCGATTTTGAAACCATAAGGTCGTTTTGCGCCTCAACAATGGTTGGATTTTTGCCTTTAAGGTAAAGGTCATAGGCAATTTCGCAACCGCTGAGTCCTCCGCCAATGATCACAACATTTTTGCCAACAGGTTTGGTTTCGTTTAAATATTCCACCGCTTCCACACATCTCTCTGCGCCTTTAACTTTCAGAGTTTTTGGCTTAGAACCAGTGGCAACCACGATGACATCCGCTTTGACCTCTTTAATATCTTTAATTTCCGTGTTGAATTTAACCTCGATTGGAAGTTTGGCAATT
The DNA here is from genome assembly GCA_930971385.1 of uncultured Clostridia bacterium. Classification (GTDB taxonomy): domain Bacteria; phylum Bacillota; class Clostridia; order Christensenellales; family UBA1242; genus Caccovivens. Next base: position 56,030 of record CAKNGB010000007.1, read on the forward strand.
TGTCTGCGATACCACTCAATTAACATTCTATCCTTTTCTTTAAAAGAAGGGGCGGCGGCTGCGATGAACACGCCACCAAGTTTATCCGATTTTTCATAGATTGTCACTTTGTGGCCTCTTAATGTTGCTATTCTTGCAACTTCAATTCCGCCAACACCGCCACCAATAACTGCCACGGTTTTAGATTTTTTTGCTGGCACAATGTCGAATTTATGGTTTTGCATGGTGATTGGGTTAAGTGCGCAACGGCTCATATGTGAAGAATCGTGAATAGAGGCGGCATTTGCCACACCTTTATAGTGCGAAAGAGGGAAGCATCCGTTATGGCAACAAATACATGGCAAAATATCCTCTTCTTTTCCTTCCATAAGTTTGGTTATCCAGTGGTTATCGGTCAAGAATTGCCTTGCCACGCCCATACCGTCGATTTTACCTTCAGAAATCGCTTTGGAGGCGGTGTCAGGTTCCATTCTTCCAGCGCAAACAACAGGAATATCAACAAATTTTTTGATATGAGCAACATCTTCAAGGTTGCAGTTCTTTGGCATATATGCAGGAGGGTGTGCCCAATACCATGCATCATATGTTCCGTTGTCGGCGTTTAACATATCGTAGCCTGCGTCTTGAAGATATTTTGCTGCCTTTTCGCTCTCTTCCATATCACGCCCAACTTCTGTGAATTTTTCGCCAGGCATCGCGCCTTCACAGAAACCTTTTGTTTTGCTGACAACAGAGTATCTAAGCGAAACAGGATAATCTTTTCCACACGCTTCTTTAATCGCTTTCACAACATCTGTGGCAAAGCGGTAGCGATTTTCAAAACTTCCGCCATATTCGTCCGTTCTCTTATTTGTGTAGGCGGTTGTGAATTGGTCTAGAAGATAGCCCTCGTGAACAGCGTGAACTTCCACACCGTCAACACCCGCATCTTTGCACATCTTACTGGTTTTTGCAAAGGCTTCCACCATTTTTTCAATTTCTTTTTTGGTGAGTGCGCGGGTATAAACTCCTTCTGCCCAGCGAGCAGGAAGTTTGCTTGGAGATGCACAGATGTATGAAAGATTGAAAATTGGCTTGATGAGTGCGCCAAGTGCTGGGTGTTTTACCATTGGCACAAGTTTGTCAGGAATGGAGAAAGAACGACCAAAGCCAGCGGTTAATTGCACAAAAAGTTTTGCGCCAGTTTTGTGAATTTCCTCCATATATGGTTTAAGTTTTTTGAAACTTTTTTTGCTTTTATAAAGCCATTGCCCGCCCATTAAGTTTCTTAGTGGCGCAATTCCTGGTATGATTAAGCCGACGTTGTTTTTAGCAGTTTCCAAGAAAAATTCAGCCGCGTCCTTATCAAAATGATGAGGTTCCATCCAGCCGAAAAGCGATGTTCCGCCCATTGGGCAAAGCACAATTCTGTTTTTGATTTCCACATTCCCAATTTTCCATGGGGTGAAGAGTGGTGCATATTTTTTATCCATAATTTTCTCCTTTTCGTTAACTATTTTAAGTTTAGCAAAGTTAATTTAGAAAAGTCAAAGAAATTAAGAATTTTTCTTTTTAATTTTTCGGTAATTTTTTGTATATATGTTAAACAAGAGAGAAATTTTGTGGCTAACGCAAAAGAATACTTGAAAGTGGTTGATTTTAGGAAAATAAAAATTCTTGTATAAATATTCATAATTTATTTGATTTATTCATGAAAGAAGTGTTATAATTTTTTTGAAAGGGAGTTAAATATGAGTTTTCTTTATTACTATGACCTTGTTGATTTCGACAAGAACGGAAATGTTAAAGAAACCAAAACTTGTGCCGATTTAAAAAAGGTGACTTCAAATTTTATCTATTTAATTTGCAAATACAATCAAAACCTTTTGCACGAAAAGGCACTTAAAACAGGGAAGAAAATGGAATTACCGCCATTTTTCAAGGATAACTTAGGCGACCTTCTTGACAAGGTGGAAAAGGGAAGGGTGAGCAAGGAATTTGCCTTATTAGAAGTGGCAGAAAGGTGCTTGCCAGAAGTTAAAAAGATTTGTAAGGAAGCAATTTGTGACCGCGAAATCTTAACAAAACTAAATTCTCTTGTGGATATTAATTCGCAAGAATATGCAAAAAAATTTAAAACGGCTGTTAACAAAAAACAACTGGAATACATAATGACACACATTTCAAGTCAACTTATGGACGAGATTAACGCGCTTTTAAAAGAGGGGGATGAGGATAAGAAAAGCAAAAGCACGCTCTATAAAAAAATCATATCATATAACGGCATTGTGAATGCTGTGACAAATCTTGCTTGAAAAAGTTAAAATTTCTTATAAAAAATATCCTTAAACACTTGACAATTATTAAAAAAGATATTAAAATATAAGCGTCTTTACTTTAAAGGCGTTTTATTGTTAGCCCCGATAAGCGGTTTTGAGGTAGGATAAAGTGTCCAATTAAAAAATTTTTTAGGAGAAAATAATGAAAACATATATGGCAAATCCAGTCACAATCGACAGAAAGTGGTTTGTTGTTGATGCAACAAATATGCCACTTGGAAGGCTTGCAAGCCAAGTTGCTGACATTTTGACTGGCAAAAATAAAACAATCTACACACCTCATGTTGACACTGGCGACTTCGTTATTGTCATCAACTCTGACAAGGTGGTTTTAACTGGTAAGAAGTTAGAGCAAAAGAAACTTCGCTGGCACACTGGTTATGTTGGCGGACTTAAAACTGTTGACTACAAAACTTTGATGGCTAAGGATTCCAGAAAGGTTATTGAACACGCTGTTAAAGGTATGCTTCCAAAGAACAGCCTTGGCAGAAAGGAATTTACCCGTCTTCATGTTTATAAAGATGCAAATCACACTCATGAGGCTCAAAAACCAGAACAAGTTGCATTAAAAGGAGTTATTGAATAATGGCTAAGAAAATTCAAAACAAAACTGGCGCATTCCTTGCCACTGGAAGAAGAAAAAAATCTATCGCAAGAGTTAGACTTTATCCAGGAAAAGGTGAGTTCACAATCAATAACAGAGGTGTTGAGGAATATTTGCAAAGAGATACCCTCATTTTAATTGCAAAACAACCACTCACTTTAACAGGCACAACCGATAAGTTTGATGTTGTTGTTAATGTTGTTGGTGGTGGTCTTTCTGGTCAGGCTGGCGCTATCCGTCACGGAATTGCAAGAGCGCTTGTTGAGGCTTCTGAAACCTATAAGAAAGAACTTAAAGAGGCTGGCTTCTTAACAAGAGACCCAAGAATGAAGGAAAGAAAGAAATACGGTCTTAAAAAAGCAAGAAAAGCACCACAATTCTCAAAAAGATAAAAAACAGGCAATTTGAAGTGAACCCAATTTTTGCTCTGCAAAAATAAAAACCACTTTAATAAAAGTG
>CAKNGB010000008.1 GCA_930971385.1 uncultured Clostridia bacterium
AAAATTCCTTCCTAGTGGTTTTTATTTTGAGTGACCCCTTCGGGGTTCACTTCATTTTTGCGAGTTTTTTAATTATTCATTTTCACTATTTGGGTCGTAACGGTCGAAAAGTGCACTTGTGTCGCCTTGAGTGGTGATTCTGATAACATAATCACCTGTCACGCCACCAAGTCCAATATCCTCTTCCACGCCATCATTATTTGTGCGAATGTATCTTGTCACAACATAGAAGTCGATGTTTTGAACACCTTCTTCCTCATTCAATATCATGTAAACATAATTGAATTTAAAGCTTGTGATTGTGGAATTCAAACGAGATGAATACACACTTCCATTATGATTTAAAAGAGTTTGAGGCTCAGTGAATTCAAGAATAACATAACTTGCATTTTCAAGTGTTTCCGAATCGAAATTACTAAAGGTGTTATTTCTATTTTCTGTTATCGAGTAATTAAACATACTTCCATTAAAAAGCCCTGCAAAATATGTTTGACTCATAGACTCATTAAGAAGATTGTTAAATTCATTAAAGTTATCGCTTGAACTGGAATTAGACATTTCACCAGTTTCTGGCTCTCCGTCGATATAAACAGTTGCAAGATAATTTGTGTCACTTAAAAAGTTTGGTTTAAGGTTAACGCGAATGGTTGCAAGGCAGATAACCACAACAACCACCGCCAAAACAAGTGCAAGAGAAGTTATCATTATGATATTCTTATTTCTCTTACTTTTAAGCATTTTTTCGGTTTCAATTTTCGCATAAAGTTCGTCGTCGGTCACAACTTTTTCTTCTTTAATTTCTTTTTCTTCCATTATTTATCCTCGCTGTCGTCTTTTTTATTTTGTGTTTTCCTTTTTCTTGTCACTTTAACCTTTGTTTCCACTTTTTCTTCTTCGTTCAACTTAGGTTTTTCTTCCACAACTTCTTTACTTTCCGATTTTTCTTCGGTTTTATCTTCTTTCTTTTCTTCAATTGACTTTTTGAAGTCCTCAAACTCTTTTTTAATAAGGTCAAGTTCTTCGGTTGTTAAAATGCCTTGTTCCACCAATTTTTCGCCTTCGGCAATCTTTGTTTCATATGCGCGAATTTTCTCATAACGGCTCTTTTCTTCTCTAAGTTTGGCCTCTTTTTCCTTTTGTTCTTTTTCGCGTTTTTCCATAATCTTAACAATCTCTTCGGTCTTTTTGCCAGCCATTATCATGTCAACTTCTTCCTTATAGATTGTTTCTCTTTCCATTAAAAGTTTAGCCATTTCGTGCAAGAGGTCGATTTTTTCCGTCAACACTTCCTTAGCACGCTTATAGTTATCATTTAAAATACTCATGATTTCTTCATCTGCAATACCAGCAAGTTTTTCCGAGAAGTTGTTGCGTGTTTGGTAATCTCTTCCAATGAACACCTCTCCGTTAGAAGAAAGTGCCATAAAGCCTAACTTCTTACTCATACCCCATTCATACACCATGGCTCTGGCAATTTTTGTGGCGTGTTGAATATCGGAAGACGCTCCGCTTGTGATGTTTTTGAAAATGATTTCCTCGGCAATTCTTCCGCCCATGCTCATAGCAATAATATCATTTGCCTTGCCGATACTCATTGTCATATCGTCGTTTTCAGGTCTACTCATGGTGTAGCCACCAGCACTTCCGCGAGGAATGATGGAAACTTCTTGCACATCTTCGCAATATTTCAAACTCTTAGCAATAATTGTGTGCCCAGCCTCGTGATAAGCGGTGAGTTTCTTTTCCTTTTCGGTGATGACACGGCTTTTCTTTTGAGGTCCCATAATAACTTTGTTGATGCCTTCTGTGATGTCTTCCATGATAATTTTTGGTCTATTTGCACGCGCCGCCAAAATTGCCGCCTCGTTAAGCATATTTTCAATATCCGCACCAGTGAAGCCACTTGTTATTCTTGCAAGCACAGAGAAATCAACAGAGTCGTCGATTGGCTTGTTTCTTGCGTGAATTTTCAAAATTCCCTCTCTGCCTTTAACATCTGGAATGTGAACATAAATTTGTCTGTCGAAACGCCCCGGACGCATAAGTGCTGGGTCAAGAACATCGCTACGGTTTGTTGCAGCAAGCACGATGATACCTTCATTTGGCTCAAAACCATCCATCTCAACAAGAAGTTGGTTTAATGTCTGTTCGCGTTCATCGTTTCCGCCACCAAGCCCTGCGCCTCTTTGCCTGCCGACAGCGTCAATCTCGTCGATAAACACAATGCAAGGTTTATTTTTCTTTGCTTGGTCAAATAAATCTCTAACACGCGAAGCGCCCACGCCCACGAACATTTCCACGAAGTCTGAACCACTAATGGAAATGAAAGGAACTTTGCTTTCGCCAGCAACAGCGCGAGCAAGAAGTGTTTTACCAGTTCCTGGTTGACCAACTAACAAAACGCCCTTTGGAATTCTTGCGCCAAGGTCAGTGAACTTCTTAGGATTTTTCAAAAATTCCACAATTTCAGCAAGTTCTGCCTTCTCTTCATCCATGCCAGCAATGTCAGAAAATTTCACTTTGGTCATGGTGTAAGATTTAACTTTTGTTTTACCAAAGTTGAAAGCGCCCTTGTTTGTGCCAGCAATCATTCTGTAGATCATCCAAATCACAAAGATAGCAAAAGCGATATAGAGGATAGGAATTAAAATATCCCAGAAACTTACACCTGCTGGTGCATATCCAACATTTGTGAAGCCAATTTCCACGAACAAATCGTCGAACATTTGCTTTGCACTTGAGTCATAATAGAAATAGTAGTCAGAATAAGTTGGCACTTGGTTTGTTGGGATTTGACTTCCCTCAACAATCACATATCCTGTTCCGTTTTGGAAGTAGATATATGTTGCTTTCTCGCCTGCAATCCCCTCCGTGCCATCGGGGTTGGCGTTTGGATTATCAGGATCAGTATTTACAACCATTTGATAAGCATCGCGATAGCCTATTTGTTGCCCGTTATTTCCGAAGTCAACAAAAAGAAGGCAGAATAAAAGCACGATAACCAAGAAAATGATTAAATACGAAATTTTAAATCCGCCCTGTTTTTTCTCGTTCATAAACTCTCCTTAAAAATTTAAAAGTAAACAACAAAATTAAATAAAGCATTTGTGTTTCCTCATTATTATACAATAACGACTTTATTTTAGCATAAAAGAAAAAATAAAACAACCAAACTTAAACACTTTTTTCAAAAAAATTGTCAATTTTTTAACTTGAATAAATTTGTGGACTGATTTTAAAGATGATGTGGTTTAAATAATCTTCCTCGTCTTCCAAAGATTTCAAAAAGTTTTGCATGGCGTTTGGATCGTGATTATATAAAAGAGTGTAAACATCAATGATGTCGCACTGATTTTCTCGCAAGATGTCAAGCCCTTCTTTAATTATGCTTTTAACTTCCTTTTCAAGTGCATTAACAGCCTTTTCTGACATATTTTTATAGTCAACATTTTCTTTAATTTCAAGGTCATCTTCCTTTGCTTCTGTCAGTTTAACATAGACCTTCACGTCGGCATTCACAATTGGAATGTTGTTTTCAAACTTAACGCGTTTGTTGATGAACGATTCGTAGATATCAAAAGTGAGCCTTGCGTTATGAAAAACCTCATCACTAAAGTTTTCTATGGTGATTGACCCCCTAACGAAACTGCCTCTTAAAAAGTTGATTTTTTTCATATCTTCACTGTTTAAATGGCGAATTTCTCTACCCTCTCGGCATAGAATTGTGGAGCCGTCGTTTTGAATTGTTTTTTCGCTTTGAGAGGAACTTTGCGAGCCACTGTTCCCCGCTTGACCTTCGCCGTTGTTAGCCGAAACTGTCACACCCTCATCGGAATTGTCGCTTAAAGCAATAAAGGAAACAAGCGAAGACTTACTCGGTCCATAAAGCCCTTTATAGAAGGTTTCCAGCGTGCTTTCATTAGAATATACATATTCATTATTAAATTCAATTATATCATCAATTTTAATGGAACTTTCACTATCCAACTTTTGCACCGCTTCCAAAAACTCGCTGGCTTTCGCGTCTGTGCAAACCACGGAAGTTGAGAGTGCCAAATTTTTATCTCGAACCAAAAAATCCATTTCAACTGATGCGTTATCACTAAAATATTCCTCATTAATAACCAAAATTTTCACATGATTAAACCCAACTCGTCTACCAAGTGAAAGACCAGCAAAATCAATTGCCTCTGAAACACTTTCGCCTTTTGCTTTAATGACCTTATATTTTTCTGTGAAACTTTGCTGAGCCACAGGAACAAAGGTTAAAAGAGAAATTTCCACTTCGTTATCGCTGTTTTCCACTTTGTCAATGCCAATTGCCGTCACAATAGCGTATTGATTAATCTCAGCATTTTTGCCAAGAGAAATACTGCCAAAGGTCAAAATTATGAAAAAGGCAATAAGGATTATCGGCGATTTGGTTAATATTCTTAAATATTCTTTAATCCTTGCCATTTTTCTTCCTCCTCATCACCAAAAACACTATGACACAAAGAGGGATAAGCACAAAGGAAATAAGGGAAAGATATGGCAAAAAATTCTCGCCATAGGTTATTGTTCTTTCCAAATTTCTAATAAGCAAGAAAACAAGAATAAGAAAAACGCCGTTAAAGGTGGTTAAGGCATAGGCATCGGATAGTTTTGGAAAAACAACATGAAAACTTAAAGTGAAACATTTTAGATATATCCCCATTTGAAGATAGGTCAAAATCATAACAAGAATAACCGCAACAACGTCAATTCGCCCAAGCCCGCCGTAATCTTTAACCTTTCCCAAAATTTCAAAAATGGCGTAAGGATGCATAAAAGATGTGTAAGTATAAGAAAAGTAAAAAGCAAGCATAATCATGCAAACAAAAGTCATGGCAAAAGTGGCTAAAAAGAAAAGTTTTTTGCCGTCGCCTTTTTTATATTCAATCTTATCCATAAAAAGAAACAAAAAGATAACATCTCCAAACGCTGTTGTATGTTTAATAGTTGTTAAAAAAACATCGGACACATTAGATTGAAAAAACAACGGCATACCTTCAATTCCAATAAAAGAAGTTATCACACAAAACAGCAAAATGATAAAAATAATTGGAAAGAAAAGTTGCACTGTTCTTCCAAATGAACGCAAATCACAAACCGCAAGATAATTAACAATTGGCAATAAGCAAATGAGGAAGAGAAAATTTCCACTTGACTTATAGATTAAGTCTTTAAAAAATATGTATGTGACATTGTAAATTAAGATAAGCTTACAAAAGAAAAAGAAGGCAATTAAAACATAGACAATTTTAAGTGTGATAACACCTAACTTTTCTTTCACAAGCTTAGAAAAGGAATAGGTTGGATATTTTCTTTTTAAAAATATGAAAAGAGTGATTAAACCAATTTCCAAAAGAAAGGAAATAAGATAGCAAAACATCCCCTCAATGTTTGCTCCTGAATATAAAAGCGACGGTAAAACCAAAATCTTATTTGCAAAGATGATGATAAAAAGAAGAATTCCCGCCTGCCAAATGTTTATCGTTCGATCTTTCATTTCTGCCTCCTATGGTTTTGATTGTTAAAAGAATAGGGACGTTCTTTCATATTTGACAAAGTTGTTCGAATAAGTCCGTCTTTATTATCCTTTAAAATAAAGGGAGAAAACGGAGCAAGGTATGGCGTGTGATAATTTTCTAAACTATTTAAATATGCAATGAGATAGATTGAGCCTCCAATAATCCCCAAAAGCCCAACCGATGCACCGATTAAAAGGAAGAAAAATTGAAGCACAGTGATTTGTGCCGACTGTTCTGGAATTGTGTAAAGCGCAATTTTGGCTATGGCAACCACAATGACCGCTGGTGGAGAAATAAGCCCCGCTTTAACACCCGTGTCGCCTAAAATGAGAGCGCCAACAACGGAAGTTGCAAGTCCAAGATAACTTGGCAAGCGAAGGCTGACCTCATAGAGAATTTGAAAGAGCAAGGAAATGAAAAGAATTTCAATAAATGGCGTAAATGGAATTTGCTGAGTGGAGTCGGCAATCGTGATTAGATATTTTATCGGCAAAACATTGTAGTGGTATAGTTGAAGCGCGATGTAAATGCCAGGTCCAAGAAGCGCCAAAAACACACCAATAAGCCTAACAAAGCGAAGAAGAGAGGCATATATGTAGTTCGTGTAGTAGTCGTTCGGGTTTTGAAGTTCCTCTAAAAGCACAAACGGAACGGTTAAAACCATGGGCGAATTGTCCACCAAAATTGCCACTCTTCCCTCCAAAAGTTTTGCGGAAACTATGTCTGGCTTTTCCGTGTTTCCAACCTGCTTAAAAAGTGAATTTGGTCTTGAAATTAAATATGGCATAAGATAATACGAGTCCACCACGCCGTCGATGTCTATGCTTTTTATTCTTTTTTCCACCTCTTTCACAACCTTTTTGCTTACCACACTGTCAAGGTATGCAATCACAATTGTGGTTTTTGTTTTTCTGCCAACAGATAAGTTTTTAAGCACAAGGTCAGCGCTATAAAACCTCTTACGCAAAAGTCCTATGTTGGTTTTGATGTCCTCAGTGAATCCCTCACGCGGTCCTTGAATGACTGGCGAAGTTGGAGGTTCTGTTGGAGTTCTTGTGGTAAATTTTTGAATGTCAACAGCAAGCATTTTTGTGGACGAAGAAAGAAAAACAACCACCGCACCCTTCAAGATGTTATTCAAAACATCCTTTTCTTCAATTTCTTTGGTGTCATTTGCTTGAATGAGTTGTTTAATTGTTTCAAAATCAAGTTTTCCGTGAAAATTGCTTATAGGCTCATAGATTGCCGAGGAAAAAATAAGGTTGTCAGTGAAGCTTTTAAGATAGATAAAACCCACCTTAACCTCTCCCACCTCCACAATTCTGTCTGCAACATCAAAGGAATTATGAAGTTGTTTTTTTATCGTTTTTATTTTTTTATCAACATTTAAAAAAATCATACCACCTCAAAAGGTAGTATGAACAAAGAATAAAAATTTATCACATAATTTGAAAGGTAAATTGCTCGCTGGAAGCGGAATAGAAATTGTCGGCAACAGCAACCACATAAACTTGATATACTCCGCTTTCATAGGAGGAAAAATCAAAACTCGTCTGCGTGGAAGGGAGTTCAATTTCGCTTGTTGTGGTGTCTGGATTTGTGATTTTAATTAGGTAATGGTCGCATAAGTCAACCTCATCCCACGAAAGAATTGTGCCGTTTAAACGAGCGGAAATTCCTTGGAAAGAAGCCGTCACTTTCCACACAAAATTGTTGGAATAACTGCCTGTTCCCTCGTTTTCGCCGATAAATGCCACACGGAAGCGGAAGATATTTCCAGCATGAAGAAGAAGCCCGTTTTCTTGAAGGTTAAGCCTGTTCACATCTGACCTAACCTCCTTAACCAAAACAAATTCCTCGTCAACCGATTGCTCGATAACAAAATAGTAATCAAATTCGGTTTGATAGTCGCAAACAATATAATACTCTCCCTCATCTTGTTCAATTCTAAGGTTTTGCGGAGTTGTTTTAATGGCAGGAGAAGCAATATAAAAGATAATAAGCCCAGCAAGCACTGCCAAAAGGACCACCCCGAACACAGAAAAGATGAGAATTAACCTCGTTTTTTTCTTTACCATATAGATATTATAATAAAAAAGATGTCAATATTGCAAATATTTTTTAAAAATATTAGAAATATTAAAATTGAATATTGACAATTTAATTTAAGTGTGCTAAAATTAAAGCATAAATTGGAGGTAAATATGGATTTTAATAACTTATCAGTGGAAAGTTATGCAGCATTCATTTTGGGAATTGTGTTCACAGTGATTTCAATTGCAGGTGCGATTGTGCTTCTTAAAAGATTGGCAATTTCATCCACAGTTTTAAAGGTGTTCAACGGAATTGTTTTTCCATTCATCGCCATTTTCTGCTGGTTATATATGATAATCGACATATACGCAACTTTCGACATCGGCACGAATTTCTATTCATCTTTCCTCATCACTCTTGGCTTCTTCCTCATCGTGTTTGCAATATACGCCATTGTTTACACAATCAAGAAGAATAAAAAAGAAAGAGAACTTGCATATCTTGCAAACTTAGAAAGCGAAGTTAACGAACTTCAAAATGCTGTTGATGAAATTGAAGAAAACAAAGCAAATGAAGAAGAAAATGTTGTTATCGTTGAAACCAAAACAACCACAAAAAAGAAAACCACAAAAAAATAAATTTAAAAAAATTAAGAACATATTGAAGCTCAATATGTTCTTTTTTCATCCTATTTAACAATCAAATTCACAAGCCTTTTTGGCACAACAATTTCTTTCACAATGGTCTTATTAGAAATAAGATCGGAAATTTTTTCATCACTCTTAACTGTTTTTAAAATTTCCTCATTTGATAGATTTGAGCCAACATTTAAGCGTGCCACAATTTTAGAGTTGATTTGAACGGCAATTTCCACTTCGTCAAGCACAATTTTTGATGCGTCAAATTCTGGGTATCTTTCATTGAAAATGGAATATTTTTCGCCGATTTGCTCCCAAAGTTCCTCTGTGAAATGTGGTGCTGCTGGCGAAAGAATAACAAGAAGGTTTTTCACAGTTTTTTCCATAAGTTCGCCGTTTTTCTCTTTCAAAGTGTCGTATTTATACATTGCGTTCACGAGTTCCATAATTCTTGCCACCGCCGAGTTGAAAGAGAACGACTCAAAGTTTTGAGCAACTTCTTTAATAGTTCTATTCAAAACATAATCAAGTTCTTTTTCGGTATTTGCATAGTTTTTGCTGTTGCCCTTTTCCTTATGCCATTTAAGCACAATGCGTTCCACTCTTTCCATGAACGCTTTGATGTGTTTTAAACCCTCATCATTCCAAATTCCGCCGTCGATATATTTAAGCGAGAACATCATGTGAAGCCTTAGTGCATCGCTTCCATAGGTGTTCACATAGTCATCCGCTGTTTTGGAGGTGTTGCGCTTACTCATTTTCTTACCATCTGGACCAAGCACCATACCTTGATGGAAAAGTCTTTGGAAAGGCTCGTCAAAATCAAGGCAACCAATATCACGCAAAAATTTTGTGATAAAACGCGAATATAATAGGTGCATTGTGGCGTGCTCAATTCCGCCCACATAGCAGTCAACAGGAAGCATTTTATTAACATACTCGCGACTAAAAATTTCCTTGTTGTTATGCAAAGACTCTGGATATCTAAGTTGATAGAAAGAAGAGTCCACAAAAGTGTCAAGTGTGTCAGCCTCACGCTCGGCAGGTCGCCCGCACTTTGGGCAAGTTGTTTGCATAAACTCTTTGCATTTTCCAAGAGGACCTTTGCCGTCTGGCTTATAGTCGGTGATGTGTGGCAAAACCACAGGCAAATCTTTTTCGTCAACTGCCACTGCTCCGCAATGAGGGCAATGAACGATTGGAATAGGACATCCCCAATATCTCTGCCTGCCCACTGACCAATCGCGAAGTTTATAGTTTGTTTTAAATCTTCCAGCACCGATTTTCTCAAGTTTTTCCACAATCTTAACTTTTGCCTCTTCGCTTGTTAGCCCTGAAAATTCTTGAGAGTTGACAAGTTCGCCATATTCGCAATATGGCAAAGCAGTGTCTTTCTTTCCCTTTTCCACAATCACCTGTTTAATTGGAAGATTATATTTCTTTGCAAAGTCGAAGTCTCTTGCATCGTGACCTGCAACACCCATAACAATTCCAGTTGCATAGGTCGAGATAACATAGTCAGCAACAAACACTGGCACTTTTTCGTTTGTTAGAGGATTGATAACATAACTTCCCGTGAACACACCAGTCTTTGGTGAGGTTGTGCTTGTTCTTGTGATTTCGTCTTTCTTAGACGCCTTTTCAACATACTCTTTCACGCTCTTTTCACACTCTTTTGTGACAAGTTTTGGCACAAGTTTATGCTCTGGAGCAATAACTAAGAATGTGACGCCAAACAAAGTGTCAGCACGCGAAGTGAAAACTGTCAGTTTTTCATTAGAGTTTTCCAGTTTAAAGTCAACCTCAGCGCCCACACTTTTGCCAATCCAATTTCTTTGAAGTGTTTTTGTCTTTTCTGGCCAATCAATCTTGTCGAGCCCGCTCAAAAGTTCGTCTGCATAGTTTGTGATTTTAAAGAACCACTGCTTCATGTTTTTTCTGATAACTTCACTTCCGCATCTTTCGCAAACGCCGTCCACAACCTGTTCGTTAGCAATTGTGGTGTTGCAAGAAGGGCAGAAATTAACTGGCGCTTCCTTTTGATAAGCAAGCCCATGTTTAAAAAGTTGCACAAAAAGCCATTGCGTCCACTTATAGTAGTCAGGATTGCAAGTGATGATTTCATATTCCCAATTGAACATTGCACCCATTGCCTTCAACTGCCTTTCCATAATGGCAATGTTGTGCCTTGTGCTGTCCTCAGGATGAATGCCAGTTTTTATCGCATAGTTTTCTGCTGGAAGCCCAAACGCGTCAAAACCCATAGGTTGAAAAACATTATAGCCTTGCAATCTTTTAAAACGGCCAAAGCTGTCGGAAAGCCCAAAGTTCCACCAGTGACCAAGGTGAAGATTTGCTCCACTTGGATAAGAAAACATTTCAAGAAGATAGAATTTTTTATCTAACTTTTTTTCGTCAAATTGATAAAGTTTAGTGTCCTCCCAAATTTTGTTCCACTTTTTCTCTATTTCAACATAGTCCATAAATAACTCCTTCGTTTGCAAACAATTATAGCGAAAACAAATTTGTAAGTCAAGTAAAAGTGGCTCTAATGCAAGAATATTAAATAATAAATGAAAGTGTTATAAAAACTTATATAATCATTTAAAAAGAAAAAATAAACAAAATTTCAAATTTTGCAAAACTTTTAATTAACCTTTTTGCATTAAAAAAACCGTGGCAAAATTTATGCCACGATTTATATTTGAAATGTTTTATATATCGCCAGTGCGAGCAATCATATTATTAGCAAAAACGCCGTCAGTTGCAACAAGGTATGCGCCAAATGCAAAGAGTGCAAACGAACCTTGATATACCACAAAAATATCAACAAAAATTGTTGGCAATGTGACAAGCGAAGTTGTGATTAAAAATATGAAAACCGTGCCAGCAAGCATAAGCAAAACGCCGATAACTGAAAGGAAGCTTATTTTAAAGTGGAAACAAAGCACAATCATAGTGATAATGCTGTTTAAAGCGTAAATTGCAAAAATAGCATTTCTAAAGTCGAAATGTTCTGGCACAAGTTCGGTTAAAAGGAAATATAACGCAAGTGAAAGTGCCACCCTTATGCCCAGTTCCAAACATTTAAGCCCAGCGCCCTTATCAAGCCAAACTGTGTAAACAATTAAAACAACTTGTGAAGCACAAAGAAGATACAAACACAAATCTTGAAGTAAACTTGGCTCAATGTTTTCGTTCACAAAACTAAGTGAAGATAACACAAAAATTGCCATAACGCACAGCATGGATAACATATAGATGATTGACTTTTTGTTAAACCTCACAAAAACCAAACTCATAATAAAAATTAAGGCAATGGTGATGAAAGGAAAGCCTCCAAGATTATTAAGCCATGCAAAAGCGTCGCCTAGGTCAAGTTTCACCGAAATGACACTAAGCACAATTCCCGCCACAATCAAAATTGTGAAAAGCGAGAAGAAAATCTTTTTTGATAAACTGACATTTCTATAATCATTCGTCTTATTCATATTAGATATTATATCAAATTAATTTAATTTTACAAAATAAATATCATATAATTTTAAAAAACCTTTCAATAAAATTAATTGTATTTTGTCCGCGTAATTTTAAAGGAAATCTAAAAATCGGCATAAAAATTTAATAAAAATCACGAAAAATGCACTTTTTTTCAAAAAAATCTGCTTTTTTAACTAAAAAAATGGCAATTTTTGTTTTTGCCATTTTTTAAACCACTTCTTCGCTTTCAAATTTTATGGTGTTATTTTTGATTTTTTCTTCGCTACGCTTGAAATATTTTATATATGATTTTTTGCAATAATCTTTGTGTGTGCCTTCGTCGCCATTAGGATTATTGAAGTTATAAACTCCATTGACCTTCCATTTTTCAAAAAGTCCAATTTTAATTGCGTTTTTGTGGCAAAGGAAGGAACAGCGCATACACATCATGCAATTCTTACCAAATTTAAGTTCTCCGTCTTCCATGGTGATGTTGTTAGTTGGGCAAATAAGAACACATCTACCACATTTAACACAATCATTATTCACCTTATACCTTTTACCATTAAAGCGACCACCCCAGTATTCAATTCTAAAAATCCAAGCCAAAAATCTTCCAAAAGGAAATCTTTTAAGTTTAACCTCTTTGCCGTCTAAAATCTCCTTGCAATCTATTGGAATAAGTTGTTGTGCCGTCTGCCACATATTATATGCCATTTTGTCAGTATGGCGAAAGATGATGTTATATGGCATACAGTAGTGATATTCATTTTTCACAATCAAATTCTTCTTTTTTAAAAGCGATTTAAGTTTTAATGAAGAAATGTTGTTAAGCCACAGCGGTTCGCCAGATGTTTTGATTATGTAAGCATTTTTCTTATCCTTTGCTTTTTGAAGCCTTTTCACAAATTTTAAAACAAGTTCTGGCGCATTGAAAGCGTGAATTGGATAAGCAATTCCAACAGTGTCATAGTCATCTAAGTTGATAGTGTCAGTCTTTTCAATTTGAACAGCCTCCACCTCGTTTCCAAGCATACGAAAATGCTCCACAAACTTGTTTACCACTCTTCTTGTGTTACCTGTGCCAGAAAAATAACAAATAATAGTTTTCATCTATTTTACCTTCATCCTCGCGTTAAATTTTTCGTCAAAATAATAAGTGAAATTTTCCTTCTCGCTGTGAGAATCAAGCCAAATTTGCGAAAAGATTTTATCTTTCTTAGAAAGCCTGTCAAAATCCCAAACATATTCCTTATATATAGGATTATACCAATGCCCTGCAATTAAAACGGTGAACGGTGTTGCTTTGAAAATTTCGCCGTCCTGCGTTTCCCACTCGTGTTTAGCATAAAGCCCATCAAACTTTTTAGAAATTAATTTTCCACCATGAAGTTTTGCCACATTTTGCAAATCTTTCAAAGCTATTTGCTTTTCTCTGTCAAAACCATAATCAATCAACTTTGCATTCTTAATGTTTTTAAGTTCAGGATAATTTAAATCTTTTCCCTCTTCATCCTTGTTTTCAACAAGAAGTGGAAAATTTTTCCAGTCGTCTGTTATTGCAAGATATTTTCCTTTTCCGCCAAAATACGCCTGAAGCCTTGCTTGGTCGTTATGCTTAAACCAATACGCAGGCGAATTATCGTCTTTAAACAAGCGCTTAATAACAAATTTTCTTATAACCGCTTTTGGAACAATTCTTCCCATTTTATAATAGGAATGAGTTTTTAAAATTTCCGCCCAATAAAACGCCGTGTCTTGTTGTTGATAGGAAAATAGGTCGTTTAACTTATGCCCGTCATAAAACCAAACGCCATGAAAATTTCTTGTTGCGTTGTAATTTGGTTTAAAGAAATTTTTTGCGCCTCCGCCAATCATCTTGAAGCCGTCGTTAAGTGTGTCGAACCCTGTAAGCCTATTATAATCGCCTCCGCCAATATTGAAGCACTTTTTCCAAAATTTATCTTTCAAATCTTCCTTTAAATCGCTTTTTAAAATGTTGGCAATCAAAACTCCGCTGTCGTGAGCAGTCACCCACTCAAGAGGAGCGTTAAAGCAAGTGTGGAACATAAGTCCGTCGCTGATGTTGTCGGACATCATGTTTTTGTGAAGCATGGCACTTTGCCTTAAAATCGCCCAATTTTTTATGCCAGACTCCAACACCCTGAACTCGCCACGAAGTTTGGTTGCAGAATATATGTCAAAAGGGCTAACAAGAAGTGGGTCGCCAACCTGCCCCCAAATATGTTTGCTGTTTCTGTTTCCATAAAGCGCCACAGTGGAAATATGAATAAATTTTGGTTGTTTTTCCATTCTTTCAATGCTGGAAACAAGGTTGTTAACACCAATTTCATTGCACTCAATCGCTTTCATTGGAAATTTGTCAGAATGAGGTGGAATAACTGCCGCCAAGTTCACCACATAGTCCGAATCTGCCACAAGAAAATTACAAGTGCGCGCATCCTTTAAATTTCCAAAAACAATATCAAATTTTTTAAATTTTTCTGGATATTTCTTATATTTTTTAACAATATCATTAATTCTTTTATCTTCTGGCAAAACCAAAAGTTTAAGCTTATCTATCTCATCAATTTTAAGGACTTCCTCTAAAACCGCCTGCCCCATGTTGCCAGTTATCCCTGTGATTGAAACTTGCATAAAACCTCCTAAAATGTCGAATTTTGACTTTTTTAGTGTAGCATATTTAATCAAAAAAACAAAATGAATTTCAACAATTTAAAAAATTTTAAATACCAAATTTTAATTAACAACTCTATAAATAAAACTTTGGCAAAACAAATGCCAAATAGGTTCATTTCACTAAATTAAATATAAAACAAAATTCACTATTGCAATTTGCGCTTAAATATGCTAAAATAGGCAAAAGGAGGAGAAATGTTAGAAGCAAATTTCAACACTCTCGACAATGATTTCATAACCCTTTCTTGCAAGCAACTTGTGCAAAACAACTCTGATGATTCAAAACTTCCAATCACCGCTCTTGCAGAAATGGGGCAAATCAACGCCATTCAAAACTACTATGAAATCAAACGCTTTTATGAAAATAACGAATTTATTGATAAGCAAGTAGAAAAATTCATTGCAAATAAAAACAAAAATTTCAATCACTACATCGCCATTGCAAATGTCTATCTCGCCGAAAAAGGATACAGCGTTCAAAAACTTATTAAACTTATTGAAAAGCAAAAGAAAAAGCTTTTAATGGATGTTGTTTTTGAATACTCAGAAACGATAAGGTATGAGATGGGTAAACTGCAAATTTTACAAGACGATTATTCTCGCTTGCCATCCACTTCCGCACTTGTTGAGGCAAAAAAGAGATGTTTTCATCTATATAAAAAACTTAAAAATCCTATCTTTCTTTTAAACTATGCCGAACTTGATGTTAAAGACCCGATGCAAAAGATTGGACTTAAAACAAAACTTTGCTTTGCACTTAGTAAATTGGAACTTAAAAAATGGTTTAAAGTTGATCCAACAAACATACCAGTGCAATACAGCCTTGCCAAAGTTTTAACCATGCCAAAGTCGCTTGTTTTAAACACCGACAAAGAGCAAAAACTCGGTCACGACATTTTAATAAATCTTGCCAATCGCCCGCTTTCCTCCACGCTTCAAAAATACATTGAAATGAGAGGCTTTGAAGAAAAAGAGGCAAAAATTCAATAAAAACACACTTTTTTTGGATTTTTTTTGAATTTTTCATGAAAAAAAGTGAATTTTTACTTTTCAAGAAAATTTAACTTACTTTATTAAACACAAAAAAGTTAAATTAAAAGCAAACTTAAAATTCAAAAATTAGATCGAAATTATAAACTTTAAAAACAAAAAATTGAACGATTTCTCGTTCAATTTTTTTAACTGCAAATTATTGTGATTTAAAATTATTTTGTTCCTTTGTTGCCTTTATTACCTTTCTTAGCCTTATTGTCAGCACCTTCTTTCTTTTCAGTCACTTTACCATTTTTAACCGCTTCGTCAACAAGGTTATAGTATTCATCAAAAATTTTAACGGCAATTTCTTGATTTTGTTCCACTCTTAAAACTGTTGGCGACACGCTTTCATCTGCAACAAAAACAACGGCTTCGTCGTCTGCAATTCCTTCAATCTTATCGATAGGTTTCAAAATAACATAAATTTTTTGCTTATATGGCACAACTGCAACTTGCTCGAAACTAATTCTATTTCCCTTTTCGTCTTGCAAAGGTATTGGGTCAACATTACTTTCATCCAAGATAACATCAAGAATGTCGAATTGCCCCATTTCTTCTTTGACTTCATTTGAAATTTCGTCGATTTGTTGTTGTTTTTTCTTATCCATAATTTTCCCCTTTTATTTTCTTTCATCAAGATAGTTTTGAAGAATGATTTGTGCGGAAACTTTGTCAAGAAGTTCCTTTCTTTTTTCCCATTTAATTCCCGCCTCTTTTAAATATTCTTCCGCCTCAAAAGATGTGTATCTTTCATCTTGATAAAAAACTTGTAAACCGCTTTTTTCAGAAAGTTTTTTTCCAAAATCCTGCACAAATTTCGACATTTCACTTTCCGTTCCATCGGCGTTTAACGGCAACCCTATCACAATATATTTAACATCCATCGACTTTGCAAGATTGGAAAGATTTTCCACATCTTTCTCTCCCTGACCTTTAATCACACTATGCGCAGACGCAATCGTGCCAGAAAGGTCGGAAAATGCGATGCCAATTCTTGCTTTACCATAGTCAATTCCCATATACCTATTATATTGCATAAATCACCACTATCATTTTAAAATAAATAAAAGAAATTGTCAAATAAAAATCAAATTTTTCAAAATTTCCTGCCAAAAATGAAAATTTAAAGTTTTTTTGTTTAAGAGGCATAGTTTGAAAATATCATTTACAATCAAAAAGCGTCTTTCCCTCACCCACGCTGACAACAAGTGGAACTTTATATGCTTTCACATTTTCCATACATTCTCTAACAATCTTCTCCACTTTTTCAAGTTCCTCTTTTTTTGTGTCGATGATAAGTTCGTCATGCACTTGCAAGATGATATGGCTTTCCATATTTTTAAGTGCTCTAAAAGTGGCAATCATAGCAAGTTTAATAATATCCGACGCCGTGCCTTGAAGTGGCATATTCATAGCAACGCGTTCGCCAAACTTTCTAACGTTATAGTTAGACGAAGAAAGTTCTGGAATCATTCTAATTCTTCCAAAATCGGTTTTTGCATAGCCATTTTCTTTTGCAAACTCAATGTTTTTATCCATAAACTCTTTGATTTTTGGATATCGATTGAAGTAGTTATCAATATATATTTTTGCCTTAACTCGTGAGGTCTTAATGTTTTGCGACAAGCCATAGTCGCTTATGCCATAAACAATTCCAAAATTAACAGCCTTAGCGTCGCGCCTCATGGAACTTGTCACCTCGCTGACTGGCACATGAAAAATTTCACTGGCTGTTTTTGTGTGAATGTCAATTCCTTTTTGATAGGATTCAATCATCGAGTCCTCATCCGCCATGTTGGCAAGAAGTCTAAGTTCAATTTGGTTATAGTCCGCCGAAACAATGACGCCATCTTCAAACTTAGAAACAAAAATCTTTCTTAAATTCTTTCCTTCTTCATCACGCGTTGGAATGTTTTGCATATTTGGTTCAGAACTTGAAAGCCTGCCTGTGTTGGTTAAGGTTTGATTGAAAATGGTGTGAATAACATTTCCGCGAGTCTTGATAAGTTCTTTATAAACATTGATATAAGTGCTTTTAAGTTTAAACACTTTTCGGTAGTGAATGATGAGGTTAACAATTTCATGGTCGAAACGAAGTTCGTCTAAAATGGCAAAACTTGTGGAGCGTTTCACGTTGTTATATGGCACAATTTTTAATTTATCGAAAAGAATTGTTGCCACTTGTTTTGGAGAATTGATGTTGAACTCCTCGCCTGCCTGAGCATAGATTTCTTCCTCCAATTCTTTAATTTCCGCGCTTATTTTTTCGTCGATTTCGTCAAGCGATTTCTCATCAATCTTAAACCCTTTCTCCTCCATCTCTGCCAAAACTTCCACAAGAGGAGTTTCAATTTTATAGAACACAAAATCCACGCCTTTTTCTTCAATAAGGTTTTTAAATTCGTTTTTCAGTTTAAAATGCTCGCAAATATTTTCTGAAAGTTTGTTCGACACTGTGAAGCACACATATCTTGCAATCTCAAGGTCGAAAAAGTTAACTAAGTGGATGTTTAAGCGTTTTAAAATTTTCATGTCCTCTTTGGCGGTGGTTGTGATTTTCAAAATTTTATCATCTTCAAACACGACTTTAAGTTTTCTAAGCACATCATTAACATCAATAAGTGAGGTAAAAAAATCTAAATCTTTTTTAAGATAATAAACCTTATTTTCATTCGGAGCAAATTCAAGGTTGGTTATGTTATAAGCAAATTCACCTTTAATTTCACCTATCATCTTGTCAACCATATCCAAACTTTCAATTAAAACTCTTTCCGATTTAACCTCTTCCTTTTTCTCGCTAAAAATATCGTCGCGCTTAGTGAAAGAATTGAAATTCCAATACTCAAAAAACTCGCGAACCTCATTTGAAAATGGAAAAGTTGCCTTGCAATCAGATAGGTTAAAATCAATATCGCAATCGGTTTTTATTGTGGCAAGAGTTTTTGAAAGATAGGCATTATCTTTGTCTAGCACAAGTTTTTCTTTAAGTTTTCCAGTGATATTTTCAACGTTTTCGTAAACACCATCCAAACTTCCATATTTTTGAAGAAGAGAGAGTGCAGTTTTTTCTCCCACGCCACTGACACCTGGAATGTTATCCGACGCATCACCCATAAGTGCTTTAAGTTCAATGATACCCTCTGGCTTAAAACCATATTTTTCTTTAATTGCTTTTTCGTCCATAATTTCAAGTTCTGAAACACCTTTTTTTGTCAGCCAAACGGTTGTGTTATCATCAACTAATTGCAATAAATCTCTATCTCCCGACAAAAGAATATTCTCCTGCCCAGAGTGTTTTGCAATTGTGCCGATAATGTCGTCCGCCTCAATGCCGTCCTGTTCAAAAACTTTAATTTTCATAAGCGAAAGCATCTCTTTAATATATGGAAATTGTTTAGATAAATCAAGAGGAGTTTCCTTTCTTGTGCCTTTATAGTCTTTATAAATCTCCGTTCTAAAAGTGTGGCGCGAGTGGTCAAAAGCAACGGCAATATAAGTTGGTTTTTGTTCCACAATAAGTTTAATTAAAATGTTGGCAAACCCAAAAATTACACCTGATGGTTGTGCTTTGATGTTAGATAGATATGGCATCGCATAAAACGCACGATTTGCCAGTGAGTTTCCGTCAACAATTAAAAATTTTTCCATAGTTTTCTCCTAAATGTTTATGCTTGCAAACATTCCCTCAATAAGCCCAGAGCAAGCCATAACAATCACATACGCCACGATGGCAACAATCAAAAGCACAAAAAAGACGATTTTAAGCGGACTTCCAGCGAAATTGACAAGCGCAAAGCAAAAGATGATTGCCACACCTCCAAAATTCACAATAAGGTTAAAAATCGGAGTGAAACCACCCATATCAACATTCCAGCCCGCCTGCACAAAAACATTCATAATAAGAAAGCCGATGTAAATTATCGAGCAAATTGATAAAATTGTGTATATAATTTTCTTCATTTTAACTCCTTTTTAACAAAAATTTTTTTCATCGGTATTTAACAAAATTTTTCCAAAACTTAAAACTATTCTTGTGCATATTAAGCAAAATTAAATTATTTTATCTTTATTTTGCACTATTAAGTATATGTTATCATAAAATTATGTCTATCACCAAATATTTTACGCATATTTCAAAAAAATACCAATAAAAAAACCGCCTAAATTAATAGGCGATTTTAATCATATTTATTCATATTTATGCATAGTTATTCAATTTTATCATCTTCATTTTCCGTGTTTTTTGTTTCACTTTCTGCGTTTTTTGTTTCGTTTTCATTAGGCAAATTTTCCTTGCTTTCTTCACTTTCGTTTTCCAAATTTTCATTTTCTAAAGCATTATCATCGCTCGTTTCGTTTTCCTGCATTTCGTCTGTGTTTTCCTCGCTTTCATCACCAGTCTCTTTTGTCACGAACCCTAAAACCACTAAAAGCCCAGCAATCGACATGATAACATCTTCCACAACTTCATTTTGAATTTGAAAATGAAAAATGTTTCCAAGGCAATTCAAAAAGATGATTAATGCGCCAGAAAAAGACACCCAAAAACTGTAAGATTTCATCCTCTCAAACAACTTCTTCATCGTCGTCCTCCTTAGCGCTTAAAAACTCTTCAATCTCGTCAAGTTCTTCTTTTACATCATCCAAAGTGTTAAGGTCTTTTGTTAAATTTTCAATCGTCTGTTGATACTTAGCCTCGCGTTTAGACGAGTCCTTAATTTGATAAAAGAAAAGCCAAACAAACAGCACTGCAAACACACCGTTAGAAATCACAATGCTGATTATCTCTTTCCAAAGTTCCATGTTTTTCTCCAAAAACATCTTCTTTTAAACTTAAAATCTTATCAATCATAACGTTTTCCCCTTTTAAGTAAAAAAGTTTGTTTTTATAAAATTTTACATAGTTTTTGTAAATCAATTTCACGAAATAACATCAAAAACAATCATTGGCTTAGAAATATGGCACTCTGCTTCAGTTGTTTTAAAAATAAATTGGAAGTTTTTGCCATTGACAGATGCCGAACAGCGCTGTTCTTTTTCACTTCCTTCAAATGAATAGGTTTTGGTTTCAACATCCGAAATAATTTCCACATCAACACTTGACGATGTGTTCAAAATGATTTCCTTAATTTTTTTGTTCTTGCCTTTATATCCAAGGTCCGTTGTGAAAGATGACCAAGTCTTAGGTAAATTTTCAGTAAACAATTTTCCATTATGCACAAGTTCACCAAGATGACCGCAATAAGTGCCGTTAAAACAAGCCACAACTCTGCTATAGAATGGAGTGTCAACAGAGATGATTTTTTTGATGTCCACCCCACGAAGCACATCCACTTTTTGTGTGTTGATGTCAACTTCAAAAAGCACATTGTTGGTGTAGGATGTGGAGCTTTCACAGCCCACGCTTAAACCGTCATCAAAGTCAAATTTTGTGGCAAGATAATATTTCCCATCCAAACAACACGAACTGCAACTTTTGTTATCTAATTTTTGGAAATAGTTATCATAATCTTCACAAATTTTTTGCACTCTCGAGCCGTTGAAGGAATAAAGCCCATCACGCGTGGCAAAGAAAACTTCCTCACCACAAACGCAAACAGATTTTTCATAGATTTTTGAAGAGGAAGTGTATAGATGGTCGAAAGAAAATTCGTCGATATTTGAATATTCCGAAATTTTCGTTATACCGTTTTCTCTGAATAAATATACATAATCGTTGAATGAAACAAGTTTTTCAAACATACCTCTGTCATCCAAAAATTCAATCACAATTCCGCTGTCGTCTTGCCAATCTCTTATGTCGAGATTGTCGGTGTAAACAAGTTCGTTTCGATTGGTGTTTGTGATTCCAAAAACCTTACCGTAATGCACAACACATGAAAGAAATGCTGGCACATCTTGATAAAATGCCCTTCCATATCCTGTTAAATACAGCATTCCAGTTGGAATGTAATACATTAAACAATCTGAACCTTCAATGCGATATTTGATAACAGAAATAAGGTCGGTAACTTTTGTGGTGGACTTATTGATAACTCCACCTCCTGTGGTGTCGATGAGAAGGCAATACCAAACTTGGTCCTCTTGACTAACAAGATATAAATGATAGTAATATATGTCGTTCGTGGAATCACGATAGCGAAACATTGTGATGTCTTTAATCGCCGTTATTCCAGCATCTTCCAAATCAAAGGTATGCCAGTCGTCAACAGTTGTTCGGTTAGAAGGCACTTCAAGGTCCTTAAAGCCCAGCCCTGTTTTAAGTGAGCCGTCGTTTAAAGTGAAGTTATGAAAAACTTTACATTCGTTGGGTTTAGAGATGAGGTCATCTTCATTTGAGATGACCCCTTCTCCAAAAACTGAAAAAGTGATGTTTTTTTCTGTTGTCTGTTTGTGTTTTTTGAGGTTTTTATAGAAAATCAAATCCATCTCCTTTTTGGAAGGCGAGTTTCACTTTTCTTTCTTGAAAGCACAAACAAACTCTCTTTAAATCTTTCCTCCCAAATTTCCGCATCCTCACTTAAACCGTCGCACAAAAGATATTCGCTGGCAACACCATAGGCATAAATTCTTGCGGAAAGCCCATTATAGAATTCAAATTCGTCGGAAAGCGCAAAGTCGCTTGGCAAAAAGGAATATGTTATCGATTTTGCTCTGCCAAAAACCTCAATATAGTTTGGGTAAAGTTTATATCTCACACTTTTTCCAAAACTACCTTTAAGTTCATAAACATTAATAAGCGTTTTCGACAAATCTTCAAAACTTAAAATGGAATTATTAACATCAATTTTTTCAGTGCATAAAAAAGGAAGATAATCGGATGCAATCTCTTGATTAACAAGATTAAAACATCTTAACAAAATATCCACCTTTTCCTCGTCCTTGCCTTCTAAACTTGGAGTTTCTGCTTCCAAAGCTAAAGCAAGTTCTTTTTCTCCAATAAATAAGCAAGCGTTTTTTAAAATATCTTTAACTTTCATACAGTCTTGCCTCCGCGTCATTTAAAATAGCACGGCATTTGCGCTTTTTCATTTCTTCGTTTTCTTTTTCAAGTTCCTTGACAAGTTCATCACGCTTAACACTCAAAGTTTTAAGTGTCAAATCAATCGTTCTTTCATCCAAACTTTCAAAAGGAAGTGTCAAGCAAAAAGTGTCTCTTTCTTGCGCCCTGTTATGAAGTTCAAAACATTTGCGCGCAAGGTTGTAAACCACGAAATAATCTTTGTCAATCTCTTTTAAACGCTTAATGATGTCTTGGCAATCGCTGTATATTTCAAATGACTTTTTCATATTTTATCCTCAATTATGATTGAACACCGCTTGTGCCACTTGTGTCGTCGCCCTCTGGTGCTGTTAAAGTTGTTGCGATGTTAGAAATTTTTGCCTGAGCGTTTGGTCTGTCGCACATAAGTTCGCAATATTTAACAAGAGTTGCTGTGTATGTTGGGTAATTTGGATTTTGTTTCAAAATTCTTCCACTTTCATCCTCAAGCCACTTCCAGTCGCAAAGTTCATACATCGTGAAGTCGTTGGTGTTAAGAAGATACATGGTGTTGTCTGGAACAAATCTATCGCCCACAACTGGAATACCGTTATAGGTGATTGTTTTAAATCCACCAGCAAGTTCTGTCACATCAATATTTCTTCTGTATGCCGACAAATATTCTTGATATAATCTTCTAACTGCCTTTGTGGTAGCAATGTAGTTTACATTTGAATTAGCATAATCTTCCAAATGGTCGATAACGCTTTGAATTGCACTGTCGGAAATGTAAGTTGTGTCAGTTGAAACATAAGGATTAAGCCAAGGGTTATCTGCTTTTGTTAAACCGTAAAGAGTGGTGTTTGAGAAAATCCCTTCAATGCCAGTTATTTCGCTGTCCAAAGAGTTTTGCACCCAAATTCTGCCGTTTTTTGCAACATTGTTTGGGTTAAAATTTGCGCCATTATCAACATGGATTCTTAAATTGTCTCTGTCAACTTTTGTGACTGTGTAAGTGTAGTCTACATGTTTATTTGTTCCCATAACATCTTCAATGCGGATAACCATTCCTTCCACAAAATTTTGAATTCCTGATTTAACCTGGAAATAAGATTTAGAAGGGTTACAACTATCGCAAATTGCAAGGCAACCATCGCCTGTGCCATAAAGCATTCTGCCAAGGTTGAAGTTGGAAGCCTCGATAAGTCTTTCCATTTCGTCGTTCAAAAGGTTAACAAAACTTGCAATGTTGTTGGAGGTTGCTCTGATTGCCTTATCAGTGATGTCAAGTCTTCCATAAAGGTTTTTAAGTTGTGCAACAAATTGAACATAGTTGGTTTTTGAAGAAATTGGAAGTTCGCCATCCTCAGCACCTGCTCCAACACCGCCATTGATTCCAACAGGAGCGGCTTTTCTTATTTCTTTGCCATAGATGTTGCTTGTTGAATGTTTGATTTGTGCAAGAAGTGGATTAACGGCAACATTAAGTTGGTTTGAAACCACTCCTAAATACACATTTTTAAGCGCATTTTCTGCTGTTTGTAATGTGACCATTTTTTTCTCCTTTTGTTAGGAAAGTAAGTCGAAAAGCATCTTTTTTGCATCGTTTAAAGTTTCGGGTTTTTGAGTGGTCACAGTTGTGGCCACTCTGTTTCCCGAGGAAGATATTTTTATTGGTGACTTATTTTCCGCTAATTGATTTACATAGTTTTGAATAATCGCATCCTTAATCTTATCATTATTCAAAACATAATTTGATGCAATAGAGTCCTCTACTTTTGGGTTTTTAAGGTTATCAAACACCATTTCCGCCCAAACAAAACTGAAAGGATCATCCATTGTTTTAAGGCTGTCGCTTTCAAGAACCTTATTTAAAAGTGCTTCCTTGAATGGCGTTGCCTCCCCATTGGTCGAAAGGAATAAGTTGAGTTTATTTTCCACATCCTCGTGAACTTTTTCTTCATCTCTTATTTTATCTTTCTCAATTTCGGACAGCCTTTGGCATTTTTTGGTGAATTCTTTTTCCAAGTTATTATAAGCATCGTAAAGAGCCTCAACACTTTTAAATTTTCCAATAGTTTCGCCTTTTTCCGCTTCGCCCTCGTGCTTAACACTTTCTTCACCTTGTTGGGAGCCTTCCTCTTGTGCTGTTTCGCTGTTTTCCTCGTCAAGCACTAAATCTTCAGGTTGTTCCCAATATTTATCTTCATCCATATTCATTCTCCTTCTTTAAACTTTTTGTGTTCTCTTATGTGTTTCAAAAAGTTTTCTTCCACTTTTTCGTTTGCGTTTTGTTCATATTCGCCTGAAAGCATAAAGGCAATGTGTTCTTCAATGTGAAGTTCATGGTCGTCAATCTCTTTCACTTTCGCCTCTTTTCCGTCTAAAAGCGCAAGGTTTTCCTTATCTGCTCGCTTAATGTGAAGCGTATCCACATCTCTAGCACCCTCCCAAATTCCAAAACCTAAAAGTTCCAAAATCTTGGTTTTCATGCTGTTTGTTAGTTTTCCGTTTTCGTCTTGCAAAAGATTATTCTCTAGAAGCGTGTAAATCATATTGCGTTTTTGAGATAAACTATCTGTGCTTCCAACATCGGTGTCAAGTTCCACATCATCGCTGGAAATGTCGCTACCTTTAAAGTAAAACAGTTCAGGCTCGCCGTTTTCGCCAACAATCTTCATAAGTCTTGGAATGGAAGCAAATTGCTTATACAACCTTAAAACTTGCTTTCCAATCATCTTAATGGCATTTTTAATGCTGTCGGTGGTAAACGAAAGGCGTGTTTGATTTTCGTCAAGAAGTAATTCCAGTGCCACACCACTCATGGATGCCGAAACAGAACTCATATCTCCCATTTCCGTCGTTCCGCTAATAGTGGTAAATTCCTCCAAAAGCCTTTCCTCTTCCTTTTCAAAATCGGTTGGAAGTGTTTCGGAGTCAAGATATTTTGGCGGATTGGAGCCTTGCCTATAAACCAAAATCTTGCCAGGCGCCAAGCCCTCATCTTCCAAATTGTCGATGTCAACGCTTCCATCCTCCACCGACAAAACGCCAAGTGTCAAACGGTTTAAAAACTCATGTTTTCTGTTTTTCACAGCGTTATATGCCCTTTGAATTGGAATCATCCTTTCAATCAAACTGACACCCCAAAACGAGCCAACTTCATCACAGCAAACTTGCTTAATGAATGGAAAATCTCGTTTGCCGTCAGCACCGTTCACATAAGGAAGGTCGCC
This sequence comes from uncultured Clostridia bacterium, assembly GCA_930971385.1. Classification (GTDB taxonomy): domain Bacteria; phylum Bacillota; class Clostridia; order Christensenellales; family UBA1242; genus Caccovivens. Next base: position 25,658 of record CAKNGB010000008.1, read on the forward strand.
ATCAAACACAAGTTCTTCGCCAGCCACAATAATAAGCCTGCCGTTAGGATATTCTTCGGTTGGCCTAACATATTTTTCAATAACAATTCCAGAATTTTGTCTTGTGGACTCAATCACTTTTGTGCCGATTCCGCTATAACCAAGCCCGCCCAAATTCATGGTTTTGTCAAGCGAGAAAACATCGATGTTTCTCCCCTCAACTTCCACGCCATACATATTTTTAATCTCTTCAGCCGAGTAAACTTTCGCGTGAATTATGCTTTGGCAATCTTCCAAATTCTCATTTGTGGAAGAATCTGGATAGATTTCAAATGGTGAGCAAACCACCACATCAATGTCGCCAGCCTTAACCTTTTTTCCGTCCTCTTCAATTGCCACAACCTGACCAAGATTAGAGTTCCAAAACACCTTATAAAAACTTGTTCCACAAATTTCGCTCCATTTCGTTGCTTGATTTATCTTTTGTGATAAATTAAGTTTGTTGGAAAGGGAATCTAAAATTTTCTTAGAGGTTTTCGCGGTGTAAACATCACTCTCATCGGCTGTTGCTGGCACAACATGAAGTTTTGGTTTGATGCTGGACAACTTCGCAAGACGGATGTCAATTTTTGGAGCAATATGGTTGAACACCTCTCTTTCTTGCCAAAAATATTGCCTGTCTAAATCTTCAATAATTCCACCAAAACCAGTTGTGCAGAATTGATTTCCCATATAGAAGTTCATGTTTAATTGCCATTTCAAATCAAAACTTTTTCTTTCTTCCATTCTGTTTTGAAAATCTTTCAGCACTTCTTTTGCAGTTTCATTAATCTTTTTCATCCTTCCTCCTTTTTCTGTTTGGTTTGAAATGTGATTCAATCGCTTTTGGAACATACAATTTTGAAAGTTCTTCAAAAAGTCCTTTCATGCAATTGGCGCAGAAGGCAAATTCATTTTTCACAAAACCGCGAGTGGAAACATAGTAATCTGCCAAATTTCTGCAACCCATGAAGTCACATTTAACCCTGTGTTGACACTTTTCAACTTTCACTCAAATTTTCCTCCTTTAAAAGTTTCAAAAGTCGCTTTTTTTCTTGCTTTAACTGTGAATTAGTCATATGTGAAAGTTCGTCGCTTATGTCAGCCTTATCCAATAACACTTTCATCGCAGATAGGTCAGGAGGATTATATTTTTTTGTCACCTTTCGCTTGTTAAGCACGCTGTTTCCCTGCTCATCAAGTGTGTATTCCTCCACAATCTCGTCACTGACAAAGCCAAGTGCCTTTTTTAAAAGTGCTTTTTTTAAGTCGCTGTCTTCCACAATACCTCCTTTTAACGCAACTTTCGCAAGGTATTTTAAAAGCAAAATAGGCGAAAAACAAGATTTTATGCCATCTATTCACAAAATTTTTCCAAGCAAATATGATGTTATTGTAGAGGCAGAATATGAAAGAAATTTTAAAATTTAATGATGTTAGTTATTTCTATCAAACAAAGAAAGATGAGATTTTTGCACTAGACAAAATCAGTTTCAGCGTTTTGGAAGAAGATTTTGTTTCCATTGTGGGTCCAAGTGGTTGCGGAAAAACCACCATTCTTTCTCTTATTGCTGGCTTACTTAAACCTAGTTCTGGAAAAGTAATTCTCGACGGCTCAGAAAAAATCGACACCAAAAAAATTGGATATATGTTCCAACGCGATATGCTTTTTGATTGGCGAAGCGTTTGGAAAAACATCACTCTTGGCATCGAACTTCAAAAACCTGACGACAAAGAAAGGAAACTTCAATTAGCCGATGAACTATTGAAGAAATACAGCCTCTATAACTTCAAAAATAAAAAGCCACGAGAACTTAGTGGCGGTATGCGTCAGCGTGTTGCACTTATTCGCACGCTTGTGATGGAACCAAAACTCCTTCTTCTTGACGAGCCATTTTCCGCTCTCGACTTTCAAACTCGCCTAACTCTTTGCGACGATGTTTACGACATTTTAAAAAGCGAAAAGAAAACGGCGATTTTGGTGACACACGATATTTCCGAGGCAATATCCATGTCAAACAAAATCATCGTTCTATCCTCACGCCCTGCAAAAGTTAAGGATGAAATAAAATTAAATTTAAGCGGAGAAACACCGCTTAAAAAACGAGATGACTCGTCGTTTCGTGGCTATTTTGATTTAATATGGAGAGAACTAACAAATGAAGAAGAAAATAAATAATTTTTCATTATCGCACCAAAAATATGTAAAAAAGTTAAAAAAAGATAAATTTTTAGTGATTTTTTTTAGAATTTTCATTTTGGTGGCATTTTTAGGGCTTTGGGAACTATTAACACACTTCAAAATTTTGGATCCTTTTTTTGTTTCCAGCCCATCAAGAATCATCGCTCAACTTGGCGAGTTAATAAGCGCTGGAACACTTTTTCATCATGCAAGGGTAACGCTTTATGAAACACTTATCGGCTTTTTAATTGCCACAGTTTTAGGCTATCTCATCGCCGTAGGACTGTGGTGGAATGAAAAAGTGAGAAAGATTTTTGAACCATACATTGTGGTATTAAATTCCCTGCCAAAAATTGCGCTTGGACCTGTCATCATCCTTTGGGTCGGCTCTGGAACAAATGCCATTGTTTTGATGTGTGTGTTAATTTGCATTGTCATCACCACAATGTCTATGCTCTCTGCGTTTATTGCAGTGGATGAAGGAAAAATATTGCTTCTTAAAAGTATGCACGCCAACAAGTTTCAAATTTTATGGAAACTTGTGCTTCCTGCCACCATGCCAGATTTTATATCCGTTTTAAAAATCAATGTGGGCATGAGTTGGGTTGGAAGCATCATGGGAGAATACTTAACAAGCCGTGCAGGGCTTGGCTACCTCATCGTATATGGCGGTCAGATTTTCAAAATTGACCTCGTCATGTCTGCCACCTTTGTTCTGTGCATTTTGGCGTTTGCGATGTATTATCTTGTCAGCCTTTTGGAGCGAAGATATAAAAAATAACAAAACTTTAAACAACTTTTAAAATCTTTCTGTTAATAATAGCAGAAAGGTTTTATCTTTATTGTATACTGCGTGACGATGTGCCTTGGTGCATTCTCGAAACCTACATGGACAAAAATCAATCGCAACAAAAAAGCGCAAACCACCTATGTTCAAAAAACGCTGGAAGACGGAATTTTAAAATATCAAATAAATAATATTTTAGGGCTTTACTACATCGAAAAAGTCAAAATCCCCAAAGACGCATTAAGTGCAATAGACGCGCAAACAGAAATTCAATATTATCAAGTGCTTTCCGCAAAACCTAAAAAGCAACGCAAAAAGAAGAAACAAAAACAAATATCAATTTAAAATTTATTCTTTTCTGTTTTCACTCTTAAAATTTTTCTTTCGCTGAAAGGAGAATATGAAAAACAACAGCACGCACACGCCAAGCACTGAACTTAATGGATAAAGATTTCCAACTATTTCCGAAAATCCAAGTTCGGAAATTAAAAATGGCAAAAACACCGAAAGCGAAAGATTGACCGCATCACTTTTAACAAAATTTTTAAACGACTCTCGAAGTGTCAAACAAAGCGAAAAAAGCGTTGTTATGCACCCCACCAAAATAACAGCATAACAAAGCCCGAACATAAAGGCGTTGTTTTCACTTAGATACAAAAAAGGCATATCAGCATAAAAACTTTCGGTGTGATTTCTTAAAACAAAATTTCCAAAAGTTAGAAAAGCAAAAAGCAAAAGCGAAGTAAACAGACTAACAAAAAAGGTCTGTTTTTTTGTTAAGTCACTGCCTGCACGGCTGACAATAAATGCGCTTGTGGAAAAGTTGAGCGCAACATAGAGAGGGCAATAAAAATAACCAAAAGGAAAACTGATATCCATGGAAATCTCAGATTTTTGAAAGGAAATATAAATTAAAACTGCCAAAAAAATAAAGGCACAAATCGGCATGAGAAAAGCCGTCACCTTCTCCAAAGCACGCATACCTTTTAAAGTGATTAAGACCGTCACAACAAGAAGAATTGCACACAAAATGATGTAAAACACAGAGCCAGTAAAGGAAAACAAACTTTTAAGCCCAGCAAACATAGACGAAGTGAAAACAATAGAGATGAAGATTAAAATCAAATTCAAAATTTTCGACTTCTCCAATTTTTCAATAACAAATTTTCCTTTCCGCAAAAACAGATAAAAAAGAAGAAAAAACATAAGTGAAGCAAGAAAAATATATAGATATGAAAGTTTACCAAATCGGCTGAAAAACACAAAAATTTCCTTTCCACTGGAAAAGCCAGAACCAACAATGGTGCCAAAAATAAGAAAAACGCATAAAAAAACTTTTTTCATAAGAAATTTTATGAAATTAAAAATCAAAATAGACGGAAAAAGAATTAAAACTGAATTTTAACAAAAACTATTATCATGCAAAAGAAATTGGTAGTTTATATCTTTATATTTTTCCTTTCGGCAAGCGTGTTTGCCAGTCTTTTTCCATACCCTGTTTTTTCACCATACACAAATGTGACAAAGTCGAATATGTATGAAATTTCCAACTTCAAAGAAACCGAGGTAAACTCGCAAACAGAAAGTGGAATTAAAACTTTGCTTGTGGATTGGAATATTGCCGACGCCCTCATCGAGCAAGAAAGAATTTACAGATTAATAGATTTAAATTCTGGCGAAAGCATTTTAATTGAAAGAATTGGCGGAACACAGCACGCCGATGTTGAAACAATAGACGAAGAAAACACAAAAACGCTTTTTGCCATAACTGGTGAAAATTGGTCGTGGGAAAGACGCCCAGTATATTTGCAACTTTCCAACAATGTTTATTTATCTGCCAGCATGAGTGCATATCCACATGGCGACTCAAAACTAAACAATAATCTCGACGGTCACATTTGTTTGCACTTTTTAAACTCAAAAACGCACGGCAGTAAAAAAGTGGACAGTTCTCACCAAAAAGCCATTAAAGAGGCACAAAAAAATTCTTCTAAATTAGAAGAATTAATTTAAAATTTCTAAAAAATTAAATTTTCAAAGCATCAATTTTAACGCAAAACAAAGTTTATAATCGCCATGAAACCTTTTATTTAACTTTTTCATCACAAAACAATCTGTCTTTGTATTCGTTTTTCTTTTTAACAATAACATTGATTGAATTGGAAAACATCATATTTTCTTCATAAGACGCATCCTCTTTCATTGATATTAAGGCTGTGTTGTATGCAGTTTTATAAAGTTCAAAAAGTTGGTCGCTTGAAATTTTCTCCTTTCCTTCAAAGTAAGCACTTGGAAGGCAAATAAAAAGTTCTGGCGCAACTGAAAGAAGTTTCATAACCTTTTCCACAGAATAGTCCGCTGTCAACTCGTTTCCGCCTTCATTAAACCTCACCGCAACCTTGTTTTTTGTGAAATAATCGGTGATAACTTTGTTTCCAACATTTCCAAAGTCATCAATTATCGAAGTGTGAGAGCCTTGAATAATTTTCTTTATCATATTTTCTCCTACATATATATTGTATAATAAACCAAGCGAAAAATCAACCTCAAAATTGAAAAAATATATAATTCTCTATGAAAACATATCATAGTTATGTCAAAACTCACTAAATGGTTTAGTAAAACTTAAAATGGTTAAATTGAAAAGAATAAAAAAAGAGTGAGGAAACACTCACTCTAATTTTACAAGTTAAATAGTTGAA
>CAKNGB010000009.1 GCA_930971385.1 uncultured Clostridia bacterium
TGGTCGAAAATATCCGACTATTTTGCTATACGGCGTGAAAGGAAGGTCCTCAAAGCCTTGCATACGCACGACGAGAACGAGCAGGATGACGATGTAGACGAGGTCGAAGAGGAAGTGCCGAGCGACGAAGAAGTCACATCTTCACCAGCCTCTCAAATACTTCAACTTGAGAAACGAGTTGAGGTGTTGGAGAATAAGTCTGCTGAAGAGTCAGCAGATGATGATGTGCTAGACTTTTAATCGCGTTAAAAACTTCAAACATCAAGGACGAAGTCCGTGTTTGAAGTTTAGCGATTGTTGCCATATGAAGTTTCCCTATTAAAAAAATATATATAAAAAAACTCATTAGGCAACGACGGACTTGCGCAAAGTAAATTTGCATTTATGCAAATATCCCAAAATCGATCGATTTTTATATTTTTAAAATTTACATTTTAAAAATTTTCGGAGGAAGTATGACAAAACAAAAAATCGAATTTATACAATTAAAAAACTACACAATCAAAATTTCCAGCATTCGATATATCAAAATGTCCTTAAGGAAAAGCATGCTAATTGTCAAATTATTTAATAACGAAAAGTTGAAAATCAAATATATTAGTTATTTGAATTTATCTGACGATTATGCCCGAGCGCAATTTATTATGACATCAGAACATAAGGAGGAAAAATGAAATACGCCCAGACCACATCGGTTAGTGTAGATGTAAGCCGAAATGAGATTGAAAAAAACTTAAAAAGATATGGTGCGAAATCATTTGCCTATGCAACACAAGATACTCGAGCGCTAATTATGTTTGAGTTCAATGGCAAGAGAATAAGGTTTATTTTAAATCTGCCAGATATGAACGAGCGCAGGTTCACTCATACGCCGTCTCGTGGGACTAGGCGAAGTGTGGAGGCACAAATGCAAGAGTGGGAGCAGGCGTGCAGGCAGAAGTGGCGAGCATTGCTTCTTGTTATAAAGGCAAAACTAGAGGCGGTGGATAGTGGAATATCTGTGTTTGAAAAAGAATTTATGGCAAACATAGTTTTACCAAATAATCAAACGGTAGGCGAGTATATTTTGCCACAAATAGATAACTGCTATCTAACAAACAAATTGCCACCGATGATAAATTTTGGATGAACATGGGAGGACTTATGACAAAACAAGAACTCAAAGAAAGAACGGAACGGCTACACAATGAACTAGGCATGGAAATCTATTATAAAGTTTTACCTGAACCAATCGAATGGTATTACTTAATTTGGGACGGCTTCATGGAAAAGTGGGAAAGCGGTGTTGTTGTTTCAAATAGTTATAAATTTGTTGAAAAATATCTTAAACACAAAATACCATGTGGAAGCGAAAGGCACATCGCTCCCAACACAGACAGAGGAACTGAAGCGTGTTTTCGTTCCGCATGGGACTAGGAGGGAAAATGAAACTTGAAGAACAGGTCAATATGGATATATATTTTTCCATATCGAAAATCAATCCAGAGCGGATGAGGGTGTTTGGCATAACTTTATCTATAAACGAACTTCGAGAAGTCGCCAGAAAGCGTCCAGCATTTAAGGAAATAATTACTGGTTCAAATTCGGATGACCACAAACGCCGTCGGACAAAAATCTACCGCTATGAAGATTTTAAAGATGAAAAAATTGCTGGGAATTTATAGAAAAAAATTAAATCCGTCTATCTCAGCGCATTCTAGACGGGTGTTTAGGAGGAAAAAATGGAAATAAGCATAGGAATATTAATCGCTTTAGGTATAATTTTAATTTTCCTATTAGGCATACTTTTTGGTCTTGCTTTTGACCAAGAAAATAGCGAAGAATTAAAGAAAATTCGCATGAGAAAAACAAAGGCATATAAACTTGGTCGAGAAGAAGAGAAGAGTGCTACACAGGAAAGCGCACTCGAAATGGCATGTGCAATGATTAATTTGAGTGACCAAGAAATAGAAAGATTAGAAGAAAAAGAAAACTTATCGAATGAAGAAAAAGATAAATTTTTAAAACTATTAAGACGCAAAGTCAAAAGGTTAAAAACAACAAATCAAAATCAACAACTTATTATTGAAACTTTTAAAAGCGAAAAGGACAACCTTATGAGAACAATAGAAGAGGTGCAGGAAAAAATTACGGAACTTGAAAACGAGTTATTTGAATTGGAGGAAGAATATGGGATATCAAGAGACGATGATTAAAACTAAGTTTAAAAATTTTGAAAGCATAAAGAAAGACATTGAGGAAAACAATCTTATGTTCTTCGTCAGCCTTATAGGATACTATTATAGTCCACGAAAGAAACTCGAACCTGATTCTGACATCTTCATAGTGGTGGCAGGCGACCGTCATCCACTTGCAGATTTTCTTATGGAAAAATACGACGCAAAACCAGTTGAAGAGGTTGAAGAAAGGCTCATGGATATCCTCTGGGATAACTACGCCTTTCAAGAGGACACAAAAATATCCTATCAAACTTAAAATAAATAGTGCTGGGACTGAGGCACTAAATTTAAGGTTATGTATAAGAGAATAAGCAAAAGGGACGACCACGCAAAGTGACAATTGAATATTTTAGCAAACCACAGCCGTTCGGTTACCTCAAGTTTGGGGTGCTGTGGTAAACTAATTTTGTTTTAAAAGGGAAAGTTATGGAGAAAGAATATTGGATAAGAATGGAAGAAATTGGCGGACATTATGAAATATCTAATTTGGGCAGAATTAGAAGTTATTTTTGGAAAACCCCACAAGAAAAAGCGCATCCAGAAACAAGGATAAAAAAGTTGGTAAATGATAAAAGACATAAAGTTGTTTATTGGCGTGGATGTAGAAATGGCGAACAGTGGGGATATACAGTTGCAAGTTTGGTCTATAAATACTTTGGTGACGGAAGACCTGATGATAGACAAGTTAAAGTTCATCATAAAGACGGAAATTATACAAATAATGGCATTGATAATTTGTTTATAAGCAGACCAACAACAGACAGAGTTCAAGGATGGCAAGTTGATAGATTTAATCAGTATGCCGATACCGAAGTTAGAAAGATAGTTTATAAAGCAAAAAGGTTTTATGTAAAAAATATTGACCCAGAAGAAATAATACAAATTGCATTATTATTGGTTTGGGAAAATTTGGCGAAACTTGTGCCTGATGAGCCATTTTATAATTTTTGTTTGCGTTATTGTAAATTTGCATACCATAAAGTTAGATATGGCGATATGAAGTTTTGGGGAACAATTTAAAAGGAGGTGAGTATTTTGGGAAAACAAAGCGAAAAAGATAAGAAAATAAAAGAATTAGAAAATAAAATAAGAGAACTGCAAGAAATTGATAATAAGAGAGCATTTAGGCTATATGCTGTCCTTTATGATGTGCTTGAAAAACAAGACTCAGAAAATGTGGCAAGCAGAATTGATTATCTAACAGGCAAAGACTATAGTGAAATGTGCGAGTTGTATAAGACAGCAAAAAACATCAAAAACCATGACAAAGAGGTATTAGATAATCAAAATAATTTTATGGTTTATGCTTTATCTAGATTTGAAGAATTAATGAACGAGTTTCACATTTCTTGCATTGATGAACTGCACGAGCGTTTATGCTGGGTGACAGAACAGGCGAGAGAACTTGATAAAATTTATGACTTGCTAAAAACTTACGATATTGATAGTGTGGATGCTTTAAAACATTTTCTTGAAGATGATATACAAAAGTTTAAACTATATTGGGCAAAAAACTATGCAGGAATTGCAGTAGAAGGCTTCCAAAAATTAAGGAGAGCGTTTGAGTTAGCGTGTGAGAAAATCGCTGATATAACTGGCTCTTGCCCTGTTGATGTTTGTAATTGGCAACAAGATAAAAAGTATTGTGAAAATAATTGTGATATTAAGGGCAAGCTTTGCTGGGATAGATATTTTCTAAAATGTGCAGAAAAAGGAGGTGAGGTATGTGGAATTAATTCCGTTTAAACAAATTATCCAAGAGATTATGGTGTATAACGGCTGGGAGAGTAATATCGAGTTTGCAGACCACTATAAAATCCAGCCAAGCCAAGTGACACGCTGGCTCAATGGTCAGCAACCAAAGCATGATACTTATGTAAAATTCTATAATATCCTATCTGGAATAAAGAATGACATAACAAAAAAAGAAAAGGTGGTATAACACTTAAACTTGAAGTCGTCCAAGGTGCAAGCCCTTGTTTATATATAGAAAACTGAATATTTTGCCCAAAAGAGCACCAAGTGCCATGCTTTTTTTATTTCCCAAAACAGCACACAAAAAGTTATCCACATTAAGTTATCCACATTTTGAAAAAAAATTCGCGGATTTCGAAGAAAAGTTCGGCTCTTATAAACTAAGTATATAATATAAACTATCATGTTAGACAGAAATTAATTTAGATAGACTAAACAATATGCTAAAGCATTGTTTGTTAATAACTTCGAAGAACGCGCTCGCACACGCGCAGAAAATATATATTAAATTAATTATAAAGCAAATATAAGTTGGCTATTTAGACGCTGATGCTATTTGGGGCAAAATTGGGTCAAATCTCTACAAGTGCCTAAAATACGACACTTTAAAGCCCTTTTAATCTTGGGGTCCCGGGTTCGAGCCCCGGGTGGGCCACCAAAGATACAATATATAGCGGTGTGAAGCGAAGTGAAATCAATAAGTTGGTTTCATTTTTTTATTATCATAATTTTTGCTTACAAAAGTTGGGGCAAAATATTTCTGTCTTTGGTAACCACTCACCATAAAGGATATTTTGATATTAGAATTTATGTTTATTTAATCAATTGTTTTTTAATTTTTTTGGTGGTTAATATTAAATTTCATTTGTGTTCTTCTAAAAGCAAAAATTTAATTTAAGTTATAAATCTTCTTCAATGGTGGCGATATCGATAATTTTTCGATTTTTGATGAAACGAAGTTCAAAAATCATGTAGAGAGAAAGAAGAATGGCAAGGGCGCTGAAACAGATTCCGCCGATTCCGCTGTATAGGCTGGAAAGTTCGGTTGCCTCTCCAATGCTTAAAAGTGCACGCTGGCAAAGGGAAATTGAAATCAATCCGTCGGATAAATTAATAAATTTAATATAATGAATAATCAAATTATCCATATTTCTTGTTTTCACTGTTCCAACAATGGAAACGATAAATTTAGAGAAAGCAATTGTGGCAATAAATATGGCGGTGATTGTGCCATAAACAGAAATTTCTGGCATAACAAAGGTGGTGATTATGCTTAAAATAAGGTAAAGGACTGAAGCGGATAGATTATAGAAACAAAGTTTCCAACACGATTTTGTTTCCACATTTCTCTTTTTTGCCTCTTTAACTTTTTGAGAGCGTTCATTGATGTTTTCTGAGTTGTTATATTCTTTAATCGCGCTATTTTTAGCAAAACCTAAAATCACATTGTAAATACCATTAAAGGCGAAGGTTATTGAATAGATAAACGCCGAAATGATGATTTTTATAAAGCCAACGAAAAAGTTTAGAACAAGCGAACCGAGAGAAAAATATATTGTTCTTTGCGAAAGATATTTTCTTGTTAACCACTCTTTTTTAAATTTCATATTTTAATATATTCATATTAACATTTTTATCCAAAATTTGCAAGAAAAAATTTCCTTAAAATATGTTTAAAAATTCGACAAAACAAGCATTTAATTCGACAAAATCTATAACAAAAAATAAATTCGCTTATTGTATAATGATTAAATCACACAAATTTAGGAGGCTATTATGGCATTTATTGTGACTGAACCTGTTAGAATTAAAGGAACAAAGTTGGGATATGCGGTTTATCCTTACCAATTTTCTGTTTTAGACCGCGAAAAGAAAAAACATGATGATGCAAGGTTATATATCTTCGAACTTAAGGACACAAATTTTGTGGAGGTTAAGCGAACTTTGATGCAAAAGGATATTTCTCTGAGTATGCAAGCATCAAAGGAGATTAATGTGGAACTTAAACGCTTCATCATGTCGTATGAAGGATATATCACAAACATTCATGAAATGGAAAAGTTTTTTAGCGAGGATAAGGAAAAAGTTAGACTTTTTTAGTTTCTCGTTTGCTTTTAATAAGGCATTTATGATATTTTAAATAGGTGGAACGAAAGATAAACCATAGGCCGATATTCTACTCGTTTTTAGCGCTACTTCTTGGGATATATAGTGCTAGATTTCTCTTTAATCTAAACATATCCTTTTGGGTTTTGGTGGTGCTGGCAGTTGTTTGGCTTGTGGTTTTCCTTTGCATATACAAAAAGTTTGCGTTGCTTTTAGTTATCTTAACCGTGCTGTTGTTTGGCATAGGTTGGTTTTTTGTTGGCATTAGTCTGTTTGAGGGAAAGGTGTTTTTAGGCGAGCAGACGATTGAGGGCAGGGTGAGCGACAATGTTGAATACGCTGACGGCACAACTTCGATACTACTTAAAGATGTTAAGATAAATGGCGAGGCTGAGAAAAACATACGCTTGACAGTTTCTGGAGTTGGAGAAAACTTAGAGGCAGGCGACATTATTGAATTTAGCGGAGTTATTGAAAACAACGCACTTTTTAACCTTGGCTCATTTAATTTGTCAGACTATCGTGACAATGCACCATATTCTGTCAGCACGAATATATCAAACATCAAAGTCACAGGTTTTCATTTAAGTTTTGACGAAAGTTTTAGGTTGAAAGTGAAAGATATGCTGTTTGATGCCATGGGTTCAAGAAATGGTGCAACAGCGTATGCGGTTTTGTTTGGCGAAACGATTGAGATTGATGAGGATATCTACAATGCCTACACCGACGCTGGCGTTTTGCACTTGCTTGCTGTTTCTGGCCTAAATGTGACATTTTTAATTTCTTTAATAGGCTACATATTAAAATTACTTAAAGTGTCACGCTTTACCAACTTTTTAACCTGCTTTTTTGTGCTCATGATATATTGTGCGCTGTGCGGATTTGCTCCGTCTATAGTTAGAGCGGGGATTATGGGCATTATTTTTCTTTGGGCGCAGTTATCTGGAAAATGCTACGACGGCTTAAACACGCTTGGTTTTGCAGGTATTTTAACCTTAATCTTTTCTCCACTGTCAGCACTAGATTTAGGTTTCTTGATGAGTTATTTTTGTGTTTTAGGCATACTTTTAATTCATCCATGGCTAAGCACAATTTTAAGAAAAGTTTTTCCAAAGTTTGTGGCGGACTCTTTTTCCATTTCCATATCAGCACAAGTTTTAATCTTGCCATTTTTAGCGCTCATGTATTCGCAGATTAACATCCTTTCTCTCTTTGCCAACTTAATCTTAGTGCCAATGTTTTCCTTTATCTATCCCGTTCTATGCGTGTGCGTTTTGCTCTGTTTTGGCATGCCATTTTTAAGTTTTCTTCTCACGCTTTGTGGATATGTGTTTTCCTTGATTGTGGAGATAGCCACATTCTTTTCGCAAACAAATTTACTTGTATCTTTAAAACCATTTAATGTGGTTTTAGTTATGCTTTCCATGACTTTAGTCTTTCTTTTAAGTAGATATTTCATGGATAAAAAGAAAATCTATGCCATTTGCAACATTGCCTTAATTGTTTTAACATATTTAGTGTTTACCTTTGTGCCTATGAACACTTCGTCAATCACTCTTACAAGTTATTTTAACACGCCTTTAATTTTGATTACCAACTCCAATAACGAAACAATCTCGATAAACGGAAGTGGCACTTCGTTAAATTCAGCCATGTATCTAACCGAAACCAAAACTCTTCTTGCCAACATTCAACTGGATGAAAGACTAGGCGAAAGCGAGCGAGAACTAAGTGGCGTTAAAGAAAACATCACTCACCAAGACCTGTCAAGTCAGTATCCAACAAAAATTCTAGAAAACAACGAAACTTACACACTAGGCAACTTCACAATTAAATTTTTGGAAGAAAATGAAGAACTTATCGGCTTAGAGGTTGCATTTGATGAAAAAAGATGTATAATATTAAGAGAAAACATCACATTTATCACACTAGAAAACTACGACGTCGTGATATCAACACAAGCCGAAGTTTCCTCCACCGCACTCACACTCTCCATTTTCCCGACCCAAACTTCCGACTATTCCTACTCCACCTACGGTAGTTTCAACTTAAACCTTAACACCAATCAACTTAAAAGGATAGATTAAATGAAAACACTCAAAAAACGATTGCAAAAAAAGATAGAGCCATGCTACCTTGTTCAAGGCGAGGACATTCTTTTATATGATGAAGCGCTGAAACTCATTAAAAATGCGTGCAATTTAAGTTTTGAGGAATTTAATTTTCAAAAATTTGACGATGACACATTTTCAGCAGACCTTGTTTTAGACGCACTTGAAACCTTGCCTTTTGCCAGCGAAAAAAAGGTGGTCTTACTTAAAAACATCACAAAATTCAGTGAAGATTTCAAGAAAAAATTGGTCGCCTATCTTAAATCTCCTCTTCCTTCCACTTGCCTTGTGATTTTCGATTTTGCCAATAAGTTTGATTTTTTAATCAGTGAAAAAATAAGCGCAAAACGCTTGGATGAAGAGAGTTTAAAAAATATTGTTGAAGAGGAATTATCAAAAAGCCACAAAGCAATTAAAAAAGAGGCGCTTTCTCTTCTTCTTTCTTATTGCTGTGACTATTATTCTTTAATTAAAAACGAACTTAAAAAACTTTCCGATGCGCCAACTGATGTTATCACAGAAAAAGATATTGCAAACATGGTGACAAAAGAAACGGAATATTCGGTTTTCGAACTGACAGAAGCGCTGTCTAAAAAAGACGCAAAAAAAGCGGTGGGACTGCTCTCTTTAATGGATAAAGACAGCAAGACTTTTAATCTTATTCTCAACCATTTTAGGCGTCTGTTTTTTGTGGCGATTTCAAAAGATGAGGACTTACCAAAACTTTTGAATGTGAAAGAATACGCCATTGTGAAGGCGAAGGAGCTTTCTAGGAACTTTTCCAAAATTCAACTTAAAAACATCTATTCACTTCTTGATGATGTTGATTTTTACATAAAAAACGGGCAAATGCAAATTGAAAATGCTCTATATTATTTGATTTTTGGCATACTTTATTGTTAATATATTAAAAAGACAAAGGAGAAAAATATGGAAGATTTGGAAGAAATCAAACAACAGTTTTGCGAGATTTTTTATGATAATATCGAGCGTGACGGTGCTGAGGAACTGTTGAATTTTTTGGAGCGTTCCGACTTTTTTGAAGCACCAGCAAGCACCAAAAATCATTCGGCATATAAAGGTGGGCTTTGCCAGCACAGCGTCAATGTTTATCATCGTTTTGTGAAACTTCTACAAATGGAGTATGGCGAAGATTACACTGAGGTTATCTCAAATGAAAGCGTGGCGATAATTGCTCTTCTTCACGACCTGTGCAAAGTGAATTTCTATGCTATGGACACCAAAAATGTGAAAAGAGATGGTCAGTGGGTGCAAGAGCCATACTACCGAATTGAAGACAGCCTTCCTTATGGCCACGGTGAAAAATCGGTGTATATGATTTCTGGTTTTATGCGTCTAACGCGAGAGGAGGCAATGGCAATAAATTGGCACATGGGTGGCTTTGATCCAAGAATACGCGAAGGAAGTGTGAGGCTTACCGATGTTTACTATCGCTATCCAATCGCATTCATCTTCCATATTGCCGACAATATGGCAACATATCTCGATGAAAAAATGAATTAAAACTCTTTAATTAAAACACAAAATGCACAACTTTTTACAAAAAGAGTATTGACAATAAACGCGTTTTATATTATAATATAAACAAATAAACGAGGAGGTTTAGTTTATGAATAATGAGGAAAGAAAAGAAAGAATTAAAGGTATTTTGAATTATATTAACTCAAATAAAGAGGTATTAATTCCATACCTTTCAGTATCTTCAATTCATTCTCTTGATGATTTTAAAACAAAGCATGGAAAAGGCATTTTAAAAAAAGATTTGAGAAATCAAATGAATGGAGTTGGTATGATTTCTTACACTTCTCCTATCACAAATTCAAACAAAAAGGTAATTTATTTTAGTAAAGATTTTGATAAAAATATACCAATTCTTAACGGTGTTGCTATTGTTTGTGATGTTGAACTTGAAGAAAAAGATATGTCAACAAATAACCTCGCTCAGACTTTTGAGGTTGTTGATGGCAAAGAAATGGTGCTTAAGAACATAAAAAATATCAGTGTTGTGGACAGAATTTCTGGAACAATCAACAGCCAAAAAAGCAATAAAAAACAAGGCGACCAACAACTTACTATTAATTCATACACTTTATCTGAAGACGGAAAAGAGATTGAAAGGGTGCAAACCAATGTTTCCAAAGTGAACAAAGATGAAACTATCAATAAACAAAAAGGATTTTTCGGAAGTGTTATTAATGAAACAATAAATGAAACACTTTCTGCAATTAGTGAAGAAATTGAAAATTCTGTGGAAAATCCTGTGACTGTTGCAGAACCAAACTTCACAATGGGTAAGTCAGGCGAAGTGGAAACTGCAAAAAGGCAAAATGGTTTTGTTATGGCGGATGAAAATAACAAAGTTGCAACTCGTGAAAAACCACAAACGCCAAAAGCTCAAAAAAAGATTAAACCTAAAAAAGAAGAAAGTCACGACTTTATCATGGTAGACGGCAGTAAAGTTCCAGCCACTCAAGACTTAAACAAGAAAAGCAAAGAAAAAACCGAAAATAATAAATCACAGGCTGTGAAAGAAGAGGCTCCAAAGGATAAAAAGAAAAGTGTTTTCGACAGGGCAAGAGAGGCTTTTGAGAACTTCACAAAACGCAGACAAAAAACAAATGAAGAACTTGACGAGCAAGATTTGAAATTTAGACAAGATCTTGCAGAAGAAGAATTGCGCAGGCTGCAAAAAGCCGAAGAAAAAGCTCGTGATATTGAAAATAAACGATTAGAAGACGAGGCTAAATTAAGAGAAAAGCAAAGACAGCAAAAATTAAAAGAACAAGAAGCTGAAAGAAGACGCAGTAAAAGAGAAGGGCTTGATAAGTTAAAAGAAGAAAAGGCTAAAAAAGAGGCTAAGAAAGTTAAAGAGCCAAAAGTTAAATCTGTAAAAGCAGAAGAAAAACCAACATTTGATTTCAATGCTGTTATGCTTCCAATTTCTGGCGTTAGAACAGTTTCTTCCATTAAATCCTTAAAACATGAATATGGCAAGAGCAAGAAACAAATCTCAAAAACCATGGTTGCCGAAGGTGACAAGAAAGGCAAAGAAAGAGTGGAAACCATTGCTGATTCAAATATGGGGCTTATCTTTGTTCCAGGTCCAACAAATGGCAAGGTTGATGCTTGGGTATACCGCAAGCCAGACGGAAAAACTCCTCCAATTCAAGAAATTTTCAATGGAAGAGATGGTATGCCATATTATGACGCAAGCAAAACTCTTGACGAGAACATCGCAAGATTAACCTCTGATGCTCTTGGAACTCATCCATACTTTGCCAAGGTTAAAAAAGACTTAATTGAAAGAAGAAAGGGTAAAGGGAACGAGGATTACTATAACATCTTAACTTACGACACATCAAACAACAGAAAAAATGATGAAAGAATCACTGTTAAAGACACATCTTCCACAAAAACACTTTCCACATTCTTTGATGCAACAAGAAACAACACAAAATATGAAAACGCCTTTAAACGCACAAGTGCTTGGAGCGATGAGCGTGTTCAAAGAATGGCAAGAACTCTTGATGAAGCGCGAAGTGCTGGCGACGAAATAAACAAAACTTCCATGCTTAGAAGAAGAGGAAGAGAACTTGTTATGTTTGTTGCAGGTTTAACTGCAGGCGTTATTGCAGGTGCTGTTGGTGTGGATATTGCAGGCGCTGAAAGTGTTGAGGCGGCAAATAATTCTGCTATGCGTGAACAAGCAAGAGACACCATGGCTGCAATCTCTTATGATCAAAACCTTTCTCAAGCTGAACTTGCAGAGATTAATCCTCTTCTTGCACAAAGCTTGTATGGTTCAAGAGCGAAAACTTCTAATAACACAAAAACTTTGTTGAACTATTCGGTTATAAACGGAGTGAACACCATAACTGGAACCTCAGATATAATGCAATCTTTGCTTAAAGGTGGCGCAATTTTAGGCATGAATCGTGATGAAATTGTTCAAGGTTTTGCAAAAGTTGCTGATGCATCCTTACTTGACCTTGTGACAGGCGAGCAAGCATACAGAGATCCAATTCAAGCAGGCACATGGGAAGGTGTTGCAGAAGTTTTAGCGCAAGAAGTTAAAAATCAAGGAATTGATGCTAAAAATAAAGTTGTTTATCCAATGGCAGAGCAAGCAATCATTGCAGACTATGGCAATGAAACTGCTCACGAGGCATTTAAAACATATCTTGAAGAGCTTGGCGTTTACGACACCGAAGCGGTGGCAACTGCATATGAAAATGCCTTTGTTGAAAGATATAACGAACTTGAATCCACACTTGACCCAAATAACCCAACCAATCCTGGAACAGGTGTTGAAGACGAAGAAAACTTTGAAATTAACAACGACCTTAAAGAATTTGTTGGAAGTTTGGTTGGAGCGGAAAGTGCAGACATCATCTCCATTTCCAAAAAATTCCCAAGCACAAACGGCTCAAGCAACAGAACAATTTTTGCTATGGCTGACGGAAAGTTATATGACATTAGTTATAACTCTTCTGAAAACACAACAAACACCAATGGACTTATTCTTGAAATGGACAACGCATATAATAATGGAAGAATGGAAATTAATGGCTATGTTAAATATAGCGATGTTCTTCAAGGTATCAGAACGGAAAATGATTGGAAGAGAATCTACAACAACATGGCAGAAAAACTTGGCACAAATGTTTATGGCGCATATATTCCAGATCCTGAAACACATAACCAATTAAGCCAAAATGCTGACGGTTCTTACAATGTTGAAATGTTGGTTATTGGCGATAACGGAGATATGGAAAACGTTGTTGTTAAAGTTGCAAGAACAGACGGTAAGATTACCACATTAACAGAAGCATACACAGCAGCGACAACAATTTTTGGTGCTGATCCAGTTTCGAATTACAAGGTTTATAGCGATGTGACCACTTCCACTCTTGAAAACGCTTGCCCAGAGGCTTTCCAAGATGCTAACCTTGCTCAACAAAACTCTAACACACTTTATGGAAACCTAGCATACGATCCAATTAACGACACATTTTCGAGATCAACAACAAAATCAAAAACAACAAATAACACGGAACGAACAAGATAACATGAACTGTGGGATGTTAAAAATTTATTGGCATAAATTTTTATTAAATTCTATCGAATTTGTGCGCTTCGCCCACCATCACAGTTTGTATGAACATCAGTTTCGCTCAAATGCAACTTCGTCGCGCTTGGCTCAACTTCCGATAATATAAAACAAAAAGAATTAGCGTGTTGCTAATTCTTTTTTAGTATAAAAATATTTTGTTGTTTAACCACTTTGTTAAGTTTGGTTTTGACAAATTCCTTTCAAACGAAACAGCTTATAAAATCATCCACAACTTTTATTTCTTCTTTCTTATTTCTTATTTCAAAAATAATCCGAAATTAAAGAAAAGTTAAAAACAAAAAAATAAAAAAGAAAAGAACAGATAACTAAGATATAGATATTTATTAATTATCACATTTA
Source organism: uncultured Clostridia bacterium (assembly GCA_930971385.1). Classification (GTDB taxonomy): domain Bacteria; phylum Bacillota; class Clostridia; order Christensenellales; family UBA1242; genus Caccovivens. Next base: position 13,686 of record CAKNGB010000009.1, read on the forward strand.
GATTTTGCCGTGTTAATTGATTTTATTAACATTGCTTTAATTTCT
>CAKNGB010000010.1 GCA_930971385.1 uncultured Clostridia bacterium
TGGTCGAAAATATCCGACTATTTTGCTATACGGCGTGAAAGGAAGGTCCTCAAAGACTTGCAAACGCACGCCGAGAACGAGCAGTATGACGATGCAGGCGAGGTCGAAGAGGAAGAGTTGAGCGACGAAGAAGTCACATCTTCACCAGCCTCTCAAATACTTCAACTTGAAAAGAGAGTTGAGGTATTAGAGAATAAGTCTGCTGAACAAGCAGATGATGATGTGCTAGAATTTTAATCGCGTTAAAAACTACAAACGCAAAAGGACGAAGTCCGCGTTTGTAGTTTAGCGATTGTTGCATAATAAAAATTTTTCCACATGAGAAATATGAAAAAAATCTCATTAGGCAACGACCCGCTTGCGCAAAGTAAATTTGCATTTATGCAAATAGCCTGGAAATCATAAATTTTTATATTTTTTAAATTTTAATTTTTTAAAATTTATGGAGGAAGTATGACAAATCAAGAACTTGAAGAAGAGCTTGAAAAATTGAAAAAAGAATTAAAAATATGGAAAGCTGTTGCTGTAATGGCGTGTGACGATGAATATTGGAGTTGTCCAGACCAACCAGAAAGGTATAACTTGCAAGATGATTATGGTTCGGATGAACCCTATTGGGTGCAGGAAGGTGGATGTGAGTCTCAAGACCATTGCAACGAATGTAGGCTGAATTTTTATTATAACAAGGCAAAGAAAAAAGTTGAGGAGCAAAAAAATGAAACTTGAAGAACAGGTCAATATGGATATATATTTTTCAATTTCAAAAATCAATCCAGAGCGAATGAAGGCGTTTGGAATAACTTTATCTATAAACGAACTTCGAGAAATTGCCAGAACGCGTCCAGCGTTTAAGCAAATACTAACTGGCTCAAACTCTGACGACCGCAAGCGTAGGTTAACCAAAATCTATCGTTATGAAGATTTTAAAAACGAAAAAATTGCTGGGAATTTATAGAAAAAATTTAAATCCGTCTATCTCAGCGCATTTTAGACGGGTGTTTAGGAGGAAAAAATTAATGGATGCAGTTGATATTATTTGTCTTAGTGTTGTTATCGTAATTTGGGCAATTATAGTTAACATCATCATTTGGATAAATGTTGATGATTACAATTATGAAGAAAGACAAGAGCGTAAGAAAGCGCGTATGAGGAAAACAAAGGAATACAAACTTGGTTTTAGAGAAGCAAGAGAGTTTTATTTTAAAGAGCCTTTAAAAACAAAAGAAGTGAGTGCTGAAGATATGTGGCTTAAGGCAGAGATAGACACTTTAAAAAGTGAAAAAGATAACCTTATGCGAACAATAGAAGAAGCCCAGGAAAAAATTATGGAACTCGAAAATGAGTTATATGAATTGGAGGAAGAAAATGGGATACCAAGAGACGATGATTAAAACTAAGTTTAAAAACTTTGAAAGTATAAAGAAAGATATTGAAGAAAACAATCTTATGTTTTTCGTCAGTCTTATAGGCTATTATTACAATCCACGAAAGAAACTTGAACCCGATTCAGATATCTTTGTTGTGGTGACAGGCGAACGCCATCCACTTGCAGATTTTCTTATGGAAAAATACGACGCAAAACCTATTGAGAAAGTGGAAGAAAGGCTTATGGATATTCTCTGGGATAACTACGCTTTTCAAGAAGATACAAAATTATCCTATCAAACTTAAAAGGAGGTGAGGCGTGTGGACCTAATTCCGTTTAAACAAATTATCCAAGAGATAATGGTGTATAACGGCTGGGAGAGTAATATCGAGTTTGCAGACCACTACAAAATCCAGCCAAGCCAAGTGACACGCTGGCTCAATGGTCAGCAACCAAAGAATGATACTTATGTAAAATTCTATAATATCCTATCTGGAATAAAGAATGACACAACAAAAAAAGAAAAGGTGGTATAACACTTAAAAATTGAAGTCGTCCAAGGTGCAAGCCCTTGTTAATATATAGAAAACTGAATAATTTGCCGAAAAGAGCACCAAGTGCCATGCTTTTTTTATTTCCCAAAACAGCACGCAAAAAGTTATCCACACCTCAAAATTGGACTTATACACAATTTGGAAGAAAACTTCCAAAAGTTTGGAAGAAAACTTCCAACATACTTAGATATTGCATATAATAAACTTATCAAGAAAGAATGATAGATTAAAATATTATAAATTAATTAATCTTTGAATACTTCGAAGAACGCGCGTGAATAAATATTATATATAGTTTTTTATATTATCTGCAAAGCACATTTTGTGCTTTCGAAATAGCAAAAAGTTTCGTCAAAAGTTTCGTCAAAAATATCTGAGTATTCGATGAATAAAGCGGTATAGAGATTTGCCCAGTGGTCTTCCCAAGCTTGAGAGGTGGGTTCGACTCCCATTATCCGCTCCAAGAGAAAAAAACTGCACTTTTGCTCGTTTTCAAAACAAGTTTGAAAAGCGTCGCTCTGACGCTTGTTTTTTCTCTATATGCAACAAATCGCACTGCGTTGGCGATTATGTTGCAATTTATCTTTCGAAGAAAACTGTTCCAAGCATAGAAAAGCCATGGGCTCTAGCATTTTGGCTTGTTTTCGCTTTTTTAAGCGAAAAGCTACGCGTTAACATTTGTTTTCGCCACTCACGGCCAAACGAAAATCGCGCTAAAGCTTGCGATTTTGCCGTGACTTATTTGTGGAAGAAGATTGTTCCAAGCATAGATTCAACCATAGACTTGCACTTTTGCTCGTTTTCAAAACAAGTTTGAAAAGCATCGCTCTGGCGCTTGTTTTTTCTCTATATGCAACAAATCGCATTTCATTGGCGATTATGTTGCAATTATCTTTCGAAGAAAGTTGTTCCAAGCATAGAAAAGCCATGGGCTCTAGCATTTTGGCTTGTTTTCGCTTTTTTAAGCGAAAAGCTACGCGTTAACATTTGTTTTCGCCACTCACGGCCAAGCGAAAATCGCACTAAAGCTGGCTTTTGCCGTGACTTATTTGTGAAAGAAAGTTGTTCCAAGAAAATATTTTACTGGTTAAAAATTAACATTTTTAGGAACAATTTAGGCACAAAATTTGTAGCTAAAAAAAGAACTAAAAAACTTATTTAATGCTACAAGAAATTTAATTTTAATTTTTAAAAGTAGATATTTTATGTATATTCGTATAAAGTTTTTATGACTTTAAAGCCATTTGGAAAGTTTTTGAATATTTGATATAATGGTATAGGAGGCGGTATGAACGAAGTTATTAAATGTTTAACGGAAAGGAAAAGTTGCAAGAGATTTTTGAGTAAGCAGATTAAAAAGCGAGATTTAGATTTAATACTTAAGGCAGGCACTTTTGCGCCATGTGGGAAAGGTATGCAATCGCCAATTATTTTGGTTTTGCAAGATAAGGAAAAAATTAAAAAGTTGTCCGCTTTAAATGCCAAAATTTTGGGCGCTAATGTTGACCCATTCTATAACGCTCCAACAGTTCTAATTGTTATGGCAGACAAAAGAATTTGGACATATGTTGAGGATGGGAGTCTGGTGTTGGGAAACCTTATGAACGCCGCATACAGTTTGGGCATTGGCTCATGCTGGATACACCGCGCGAAAGAGGAGTTTGAAACTGAGGAAGGTAAAGCGCTTTTGAAAGAATGGGGTGTTGATGAAAATTATGTTGGCATTGGTCATTGCTTGCTTGGCTATCCAGATGGCAACCTTCATCCACCAGTAAAAAGAAAGGAAAATTATATTCGTTTTGTGAAATAATTTATTTAAATCTCGTAAATTCGCTTGGAGTTCGCGAGTTTTTTTATTAAAATATAAAGGTGGGAGAATACTAGATTAAGAGTATAATAAAAGCGGAGGCAAAATGGAAAAATTAAACAGCACAGGCGATGTTTATCTATATCTTAAACAAGGCAAAATGACAAAGCCTTTTATGCGTGATGAAGAGGTTTTTAAAAAGGTGCAGTCCGACCAAATGGTGAACACCAAAAGAAGCGAAATTGAAAGTTTAATGGCATATATTAAACATCACTTGAAGCCAAGCGAAGATGAAAACTTTAAAAATAAAAATAAGTTTCGTCGAACTGCCTCACAAATTTGGAAAAGTGGCGTTGCAACAGGATGTGCTGACAATGCCCTAGTTTTTGCCACAATGGCACGCCAAATTGGCATTCCAACAACAATTTTAGAAACAGCGGACAAGAGTTTCTTAGAAGAATTTGCTAAAGATAGCAGTGTGAAAGCATATCGTGGTCACTTTTTCTGCGAGTGTTTCTATCATGAAAAATGGGTGCTGGTGGACCCAACTTTTAACAAGGTTATGGAAGATTATGATGTAAATAACCTTAATCTTCCTTATAAGGTGGGAAAGAGTAGTCACTATGTTTCTTATTTAAGAGAAACGGATATTGGGAAAGGTAGAAATATTGCTGAAACCAATCGCAAAATGATTGAATTGTCTTTAAGATAAAAGATATTTCGAGATGTAGCGCAGTTGGTAGCGCGCGCGGTTCGGGACCGTGAGGCCGTGGGTTCGAGTCCCGCCATCTCGACCAGAGCGAAAAACTGCACTTATTATTCGTTTTGAAATGGAATTTCAAAACTTCATTTATTGTTTGTTTTTCGCTCTTGTGGCCAAACGAAAACGCATTTCGCTTTGCTACATTGGCGTTTTGCCACAACTCTATTGCTAAGTGTGAAATTCTAAGAGGTGTTAAATTCCATAACTGCACTTATTATTCGTTTTGAAATGGAATTTCAAAACTTCATTTATTGTTTGTTTTTCGCTCTTGTGGCCAAACGAAAACGCATTTCGCTTTGCTACATTGGCGTTTTGCCACAACTCTATTGCTAAGTGTGAGATTCTAAGATTGAAAAATTAGACTTTTTCACTCTTTTTTGGGTGGAGGCATAAATGTTAGTGGAGGATTTATGCTTAAAGGTCCATTTGATGATGTTAATGTGGGGAATATTCATGCGTTGGAGCGTGCGAATAGGAATATTGACAAACTCCACTATGTGTATATGGAACTTGTTGGCGCACTTTTATATTTAGAAAAGAAAAATCACGATTTTGCCAAATTTTTTGAACAAAAAACAAATCTTTATCCGCGTGAGGAGTGTGGGCTTATCAAAAACAGCATTTGTAGGTTCCTAAGAGATTTAAAATTTGACATGAACGAGTTTTTGTCACATCTTGGCTACTATTCTTCCACAAAAAGAAAGGACGACCTGCCATTTAAAGCCATCAATGTGAAAAACAATTTGCGGTTATCTATGCTTGATTCGCCAAACTGGACGCAAGAAGAGAAATTCAAAAATCTTTCTTCTTATTTCAATTTTAGAATAACCGAAATCAAGGAAACAAACAAGGCGATTGGCGTGTATTGGAAAGACGAACAATTTAAAGAATATGACGCCAGAATGAATAACGCCATAAATTATTCTTTAAAAGACGTGCCAGAAATTTTTGGCGAATTTTCTAAAATATGCGTAAGTAAAGAGCGAGGCTAAATAAATTGTGAAGTTTTGTCGATTTCCTTCGACAAGATTTTCTATTTTTTTGGCATATTTGCTTTACTTTTTTTTCATTTGAAACTATACTTTTATATGTTAAAAGGAGATGATATTTATGAATATTAGACCAATTTTTGATAGAGTTGTTCTTCTTCCAAAGGAAGCGGATAAGGAAACAAAAAGCGGAATTATTTTGCCAACTGCGTCCTTAGAAAAATCGCAAATCGCCACAGTTATGGCAGTGGGCGAAGGCGGAATTGTGGACGGTAAAGAGGTTAAAATGCAAGTGAAAGTTGGGCAAGAGGTTATTTACAGCAAGTATAGTGGAACTGAGTTCACATACGAAGGGAAAAAGTATATCGTGATTAAACAAAACGATATTTTGGCAATTTTGGAGAAATAGGAGGAAATATGGCTAAACAAATTTTGGAAGGCGAAAGCGCAAGAAAAGCGTTAGAGCAAGGAGTTAACAAACTTGCAAACACAGTTAAAATCACATTAGGGCCAAAGGGCAGGAATGTGGTGCTTGGCAAGAAATTTGCTTCTCCACTTATCACAAACGACGGCGTCACAATCGCCAAGGAAATTGAACTTAATGACCCATTTGAGAATTTGGGAGCGGAACTCATTAAAGAAGTTTCCGTTAAAACCAATGATGTTGCTGGCGACGGCACAACAACGGCCTGCGTGCTTGCTCAGGCAATCATTCGCGAAGGGCTTAAAAACTTCACAGCAGGCGCAAATCCAATCATTTTGAAAAAAGGTATTTTCAGCGCAGTTGATGTTTGCGTGGAGGAATTAAAGAAGATAAGTAAACCTATCTCTTCCTCGAAAGACATCGAACAGGTGGCAAGCATCTCTGCTGGCGACGAAACAGTGGGAAAACTTATTGCAGAGGCCATGGATAAGGTGGGCGCTGACGGCGTTATCACAGTGGAAGAAAGTCAGACCATGCACACAGAACTTTCAGTTGTTGAGGGTATGCAATTTGAGAGAGGATACCTTTCTCCATATATGTGCACAAACACCGAAAAGATGACCGCAGAACTTGATAATGCTTACATTTTAATTACCGACAAAAAGATTTCCACCATGGCAGAAATTCTTCCAGTTTTAGAACAACTTGTGAAAGTTGGTGGGAAGATGCTTATCATTGCCGACGATGTGGAAGGCGAAGCGCTAACCGCTTTAATTTTAAATAAACTTAGAGGCTCGCTTAATGTGGTTGCAGTTAAAGCACCAAGTTTTGGAGATAAGAGGAAGGCAATGCTTCAAGATATTGCCACATTGACAGGCGGATATTTCGTTTCGGAGGAACTTGGGTTCGACCTTAAATCTTTAACGCTTGACAACCTTGGCAGAGCAAAAATGGTTAGAATTGATAAGGATAAAACCACCATTATTGAAGGCGCTGGAAAACAAGAAGAAATTAAAGCAAGAGTTAAATCTATTAAAGAGCAAATCGCACTGACCACAAGCGACTACGACAAAGAAAAACTGCAAGAACGCTTGGCAAAACTCTCTGGCGGAGTTGCCGTTATTAAAGTTGGTGCGGCAACCGAAGTTGAGATGAAAGAGAAAAAACTTAGAATTGAAGATGCTCTTTCTGCCACAAAAGCAGCGTCGGAAGAAGGCGTTGTTCCAGGAGGCGGGGTGGCACTTTTGAAAACCACAAAAGCACTTCAAAAACTTGTTGACAGCCTTGACGGCGACGAAAAAACTGGCGCAAGCATAGTTTTAAGAGCGATTGAAGAGCCAATCAGACAAATTGCAGAAAACGCGGGTATTGACGGCGGAGTTGTTGTTAACAAAATTTATGAAAACTTGGATAAAACCGCCTATGGTTTTGATGCTTTGAAAAATGAATATGGCGACTTAATCAAAAAAGGCATTTTGGATCCAACCAAAGTGACGCGTTCGGCACTTATCAATGCGGGTTCTGTTTCTGCCACACTTTTAACCACCGAAGCGCTTGTTGTGGAAATTGAAGACAAAAACAAAGTGGAAGAAAAAGAAGTTTACTAAAACGAAAAACTTTAAATAATAAAAACACAAAAAACACCTTAACCCGTAGGGTTAAAACGGACTAGGATTAAAAAACGAGAGATGCAAGAATTT
>CAKNGB010000011.1 GCA_930971385.1 uncultured Clostridia bacterium
GTTTGAGCATATTGAAAAAGTTGTTGCTTGCCTTGAAAATTATTCAAGCCATCGAAAAAGATATCCAAACATAGAATCTTTTTTCCCAACATTGCTTGATACGGTGGTTGATCAAATAAAATCTCATAGTAAAGAAGTGAAACAATTAAAATAAGTTCTCATCTGCACATAACTCTCACCAACTTGGACTTGTAGTCGGTTCGGATGCTTTATCACTTCTTGCACCACCAAATTGTGCTGTTTTAAAAAATTATAAATTAAAAGACTAAATCGTATGTTGATTTAGTCTTTTTCTTGTTTTAAAAAATTTTTGAATTCTTAAAACAAGCGACTTCGGTTTTTTAAATAGACAAATAAAATATTCAAATTTGTTTTGAATTTAGTGGCGGTTGGTTGTATAATAGGTGTAGACTAACTGGATTAAAAGAGAGATTTTGTATGACTATTGAACAGATTGCTGACATTATGGAAGCACCAAAGAATTTGAAAACTGGCGAGAATATGCCAAATCGATACCTTTTTCACACACTTAACCTTGACTCTGTGGATTTGATTGCACGAGTTATGGAAGTTCTTCCTGCTAAAGCGTTTCAGGAATTAAATGCGGATGCAGATTTTGAAATTATTAATGTTCCTCTTCCTATTTCTTCTCTTCCAAAAGGCGAGGTGGAAGTTAAACTATCCGAGGAAATTGAAGGCGAAATTAAAAATCTTCTGCCTCTAATAAATGCGGACGGCACAAATAAGGAATATCCTTATGTTTTTATGGGCGAGAATGGCGACATCTTATCCAAAATGCATAAAATGGAGGTGGGCGAGGACGAGTCGTGCGCGTATGATTGGGATTGGATAGAAAATGAAATTGCAACCAACGAAAATTTAACGGATATTGCCCTTTTTCACACTCACCCAAAGGAGATTTCCACTCCTCATAAAACGCTTTACAATAAATATCCTATGGAACTGAAAAAAGTGGGTGTGGAAGCGGATGGGCTTAACCTTTCTGTTTCTGATATATATGCAAATATGTATTTAGACTATCTTGCTTTAAAATATTGCCGCGAAGTTAAAACACATTCTCTTGTTTTGATGCACAACGGCAAACTTATCGACTTTTCCACCTCCGACGGCATCAAACTTGAAAGCGAAACGATTTTAAACAAAGAAAACGAACTTGAAATTTAAACCAATAAAACAATAAAAAAAGAATGCTTATAAACATTCTTTTATTTTTGCGATTTGGCGTAGGCGGATATTGTGCGGGAGGCGGTGGAAGCGTCGGAGCCACGAATAGCAAGCGAGAAACGGTTGTGAAATCTCATATGTTCTCTTTCCACATTTTCACTTAGTTTTGCGATGTATCCGCTCATTTTTACCTCTTTAAATTGATATCAAAAACAATTTACGACTTAGAGTTTGCTCCAAGTTAAGCGATTTTTACAGATTTTCTGGAATTTCAAAAATAATTGTTGTGGCAAGGTTTGGCGTGTGCGAAAACGATACAAATTTCCAGCCCTCTCTTGTTTTTTCATTGATAATTTCCTCAATTTTTTCAGCGCGTTTATTTCCATTCATGATTTGTTTTAAAAAGATTGCTTTAAACATATTTTTTCCTCCTGTTTAAATTTTAGCATAAAAATTAATCTTTTCCAAATAAAAAAGTCAAAACTTAGCATTGACAACCAAATATGTGTGTGATAAAATTAAAATATTATGAAAAAAGATATTGAAAAATTGGATAGAGATGCCATAACGATGATAAGTCGCTATATTTTACTTAAGGTGGCATCGGAAAATAATGATAGAGACGCAAAACGCGTGTTTGAAAACTTGAAATTGGTGGAAAGATGTCTAAAAGGATATGCTGAAAAAGGTCAGTTCAACTCCGCTTTGGTCTGCCTTTTAAATGGAATTAAATTTAACGAAAAGAAGTTTCTTTCGCATCATGCCGACCCATACGACGCGCCTTATGCGGATAAATTCCTTTCCCTTTTTCATGCCTATTCAAAACTTAAACGCGATAAAAACTATTACTCCGCTCTTTCGCAAGATTTACAAATCTACATCCACGAATTTGAAATTTTTCAAGGAAAAGCAAGAAAAGTGAAGATTTCACCAAAGGTGATTGATGAGTTCTATAAAAGCTATAACGAGCATAGCAAAGACAAAAACTTTCAATTTGATTTTTCCTCAATTTTCTCAAAGGAAGAGAGTGGTTTTCGCGATTTAAAGGCAAGAAGAAATGCTTATTTAAACTCGGAATATGTCACGCTTAAACTCCTTTCAGCACACGAATTTCTCAACAGGTTTAAGCATGAGGGGAAGTATGCAGAAATTTTAAATTTCATAGGCTCTACCGACAAATTTTTTGAATTTGACATCGACACAACAGTATGTTTGTGTGATTCGATTTTGCAGGCATATTTGAAAGATAAAAATAATCCAACCTCTGCATTTAACTATGCGTGCATGGTTTTAGAGCACGCTTCTAAGCATAAGATTCACGATGAAAAGCTTGCAAACAACGCGTTTGATATTTTGGAAAACCTTGCAAATAGAGAAAAACACATCTCAAAATTGCCAGAATTGCAATAAAAAAAGAAAAATTTATGCAATTTTCTTGACATTTATTTTTCGCTGTGCTAAACTAAAATGGCAATATGCAGGTGTAGTTCAGTGGTAGAACACTAGCCTTCCAAGCTGGTTGCGAGGGTCCGATTCCCTTCACCTGCTCCATGGGCTTCCATAGCTCAGCTGGATAGAGCAATGCCCTTCTAAGGCAGAGGTCGAAGGTTCGAATCCTTCTGGGAGCACCATATGGTGGTCGTAGTTCAATTGGTAGAACGCCAGATTGTGGCTCTGGAGGTCAAGGGTTCGATTCCCTTCGATCACCCCATAAAATTTCCGCTTTTGCGGTGGGGTGTCGCCAAGCGGTAAGGCATTGGACTCTGACTCCAACATCCGTAGGTTCGAATCCTACCACCCCAGCCACATAAATCGACATCGTAGGGGTGTCGCCAAGCGGTAAGGCACAAGACTTTGACTCTTGCATTCGTAGGTTCAAATCCTGCCACCCCTGCCAAAACTTATCGAAAGATAAGAAAAAGTCAAGAAATTTTAAATTTATCTTGACAAAATCAAAAAAAATAAGTATATTTAATATGTTTGGTCCACTAGCTCAGTTGGTAGAGCACAAGACTTTTAATCTTGGGGTCCCGGGTTCGAGCCCCGGGTGGGCCACCAAAGATACAATATGTAGTGGTATCTTAGAAAGTGAAATCAATATGTTGATTTCATTTTTTTATTGTTATAATTTTTGCATACAAAAGTTGGGGCAAAAATTGGGGCAGAATTTCGTTTAATATTCCGGCAACCACTTCCCATATAATCTTTTTATTCTTTCAGCGGTTAAAGTTGGGTCAATAACATGAGTGTAAACATCATTTGTCATTACGATTGAGGCGTGGCCAAGATACATTTGTCTTGTTTTATCGGGAACTCCTAAAACAAACAGGTTAGTGGCAAATGTATGCCTTAATTGATGTATGGTTGCCTTTAGGTTCAAAGCCCTTACCTTTTTTCTAAATCTTTTTTCAATCGATTTATAGTCAGTATAAAAAATTTGGCCTTCAAATTTGCTTAGTTCATCAAAAAGTTTTTTTGAAATTTTCACATAACGCTTTGATTTTTCGGTTTTTGTGCCAGCGATATAAACAAAATAGTTATTGCCTTCAGAGAGTAAATCTTGTTTGCTTATCTTAGCCTCTTCTCTTCTGCAACCGGTAAGCAAATAAAATCTAATCAAAAGCGAGAGGTGGTCAGAGCCTAAGGACTCCCATAAAAGTTTTTGTTCCGAGTAAAGCAAACTTCTACGCTCTGTATGTTCAATTTTGCCTTTTTGCAAAAATTGTGAAATGTCTTTTTTGATTAAATCTTCAAAATATGCTTGTTTAAAAACTTGTTTTATTGTCAAATAACTAAGTTCCCGCATTCTACCTTTTTCGTTGTTTAATATACTTTGCAAATCATCCAAGGTTATATCTTCGATGTTTTTGTTATGTAAATGTAGCAGGTGGTTATCTAAAATATTTTCGTAAACATCGGCACTTGCCTCTTTGATGTTAGGCTTTTTAAATAAATTAAACCAACGCTCAGCAAAAATTTTGAAGTTGTGTTTCAATTTCGGTTGTGTTTTTTGATAACCGAATTTTTTTATTTTTCTTATGGCTTCCAAAAGTTCAAGTTTTGTTCGTTTGACAATATCTACCTTAACGCCATTAATTACTTTTCTAAATTCAAATCTTCCGTCTTTTCGAAGTCTTACATTTTTCATCAAATCAATCTCCTTTTCTTCTGACTGATTTGACCCAGTTATAACTACAAATTTTGAGCGAACGCTCTTATAAAAATCTTCATCAGCGTCTAAATAACCAACTATGATTTTTAAATTTGCTTTTTTAAATTTTTCATTTTCAATGATTTTTTCTGCGAAGTTAATGTTTTCGTCGGCCGTTTTTAGTTCTTCACGAAAATTTTTTTAATGTTTCCGTATCCATTAAATTTCTCCTTAGTCTTTTTTTCTTAACAAAACTTCTGACAATGGAATATCCTTCATTCTTGCAATGTAGCCTAAAAGTTGATATGACTCATCATCTGTTAAATCTTTAAGTTCTTCAATAATTTTAATTTTAGTAGGCGTATAACTATCGAGATAAAGGACATTTTTGGCTTGGTGTCCAATTAAGTAATCTACAGAGCAGTCAAAAAAGTTGGCGATTTTTATTAAAGTTTTTAAATCGGGTTCATTTCTACCAGTTTCAAAATGACTAATAACTGTTTGATTTACATTTAAATAATCCGCGAGCGTTTGCTGTGAAATTCCCTTATTTTTTCTTAAATTTAATAAATTCATTGGCTTACCTCCAATAAAATAATAAAAAAATATTACTTTTCGTAATTTTTTTTGAAAAATAGTTGACATGGTATTACAAAATGTAATAGAATTTGGATATAGAAATGACAAATAATAATAAATTAGGAGGAAAATATGCAAAATAATCAAAAACCAAACGATGTGAAGTGGCAGGAGTTCCTAGACTATTGCAAGGAACGCGGACTTCGTCCATGTGAACTGTCAAGTTTAAATAAATTTAAAGCCGAGGTTGGAGTAGGCGCTTAAATGCGTGCTATTTCGTAAACCGTCGGCTTTATTTTTTAGGAGGAAATATGGAATATAAACCATTTCAAATCGCTTTAGACCTTATTAGGTATGACAGTCGTATTATTCCTATGGCTAGGATTTACTACGCTGAACTAAAATCGCGTTGCATTTCAAGAAAAGGATGTTTTAAAAACATTTCGCTTTTCGCTGACCTTTTTGGTGTGAGTTCGCGCCAAATAGAAAATTGGCATAACCAATTAATCTCGTTTGGATATATTTATGACGAAATCAATAAAGAGTCAGGGCTTACATACACTTTTCCAAAAACTACGGCAGAACAAGATGTTGAAAATTTTAAGGCTCAGAATAAAAAGCCTATTAAGTTAAACATCGAATACACAGCATCTGACGGCAGAGTTCTAAGAAATGCTAATGAAGCAAAGATGTATTTTCATGCAATAGTAGACTCTAAAACCAACTTGCCTGATTCAGTCAAGAGCAAACTCAATATGTTTTTGAATGTTTTTGCAACATGCATTTTTGATGAGGAATATTTTAACAAGAAATATTCAAATAACTTTGTTGCCACAAAAGAGTTTTTTGAGTTTGCTTTGCAAAACATGACTATTGACGAAATTTATCCAATGATGTCTTACATTTTCAATGAAGATATTTATATCAAAATAAGGCGTCCAGATTATTACATTTTAACATGTATTTGCGATATGTTCAAGAGAGAGTATACATCAAAAGCAAAGCATATCTACATGAAAGAAAAGCGAAAGGAAATGAAAAAATTATGATTGCGGAAGAAAAAATAGAATTGTTTGGTGT
>CAKNGB010000012.1 GCA_930971385.1 uncultured Clostridia bacterium
CTGTTTATGCAGGGCTTGTGGGCTTTGCAAGTAACACAACGATAAGCAACACACATATTTCTGGCTTAAATATAAATATAACAATTAATGGTGAAGCAAACAACAGCCTCTCATCTGTTTATGCAGGGCTTGTGGGCTTTGCAAGTAACACAACGATAAGCAACACACAAATTTCTGGGAATTATAGTGTTGATGTGCCTAAATCGGACGAACTAACATTTGGTGGGCTTGTTGGACAGGCTAATAACACCACAATAGAAAATTGCTACATAACTTCTTCTATGTCTATCGATGTTATTGAAGGTTACACTGAGGATAATGAGGCAATTGCTGGTAATTTTAATATGCTTACATATGGTGGCTTGGTTGGACAAATGAACAATTCAACATTAAAAAATGCTATTGTGCGTCCAACAAGCGCGATTAATTTGAATCTTTCAAACATCTATCGAACCACGTCTGTTATTGGCGGTGTGGTTGGAAATCTAAATTCTTCAAGTGTTCAATTTGTGCTTGGTGCGCAAAACTTAAATGTTGATATCGACGAAAATTATAACGGAAACACATTTATAGGCGGAATTGCAGGATATTTAAGCCAAGGCGAAACACAGATCATCAACTCTATATATGACGGCGTTTTAACAATTGACGACGGAAGTGGAAATGCTTCAATTGGCTATTTAGGAGGCTATATTTCTTCGCCTGCGCCAAGTGCTTATAATTTAAGTTATGACTATTATTATAGACCTCAAAACAGCACATATAACGCTTTTGGCTATTATGGAAACTATTCGTTAAGAGATAACGAAGCGTATATTATTTCGCAAAGTGTGAGAGCAAATTCGACCAACTATTTTGAGGATAAAGATTGGAACGAACTTTATGGCGATTGGAACTTTACCGATGATTTCATTATAAGAAACAATGTGATTTATCTTCAAGCGTTTGAAGACAATTTCACTCTCCGCACGGAAGTGGATGAGTTTATTTCCATAACAGAACCGATTAATGATGTTGATGAAAGCGGTGCGGAAATTAATTTTAGATATGGCGACACAGCGTCGTTCAGTTTCCAATTTTCCAACATCGAGTCTGGAGTTTCTGATGAAACATTTTCAAACTACTATGAACTAACAAACATCACGCTTGATAAGCAAAACGGCAGTGAAACGGTGGTGACTTTCTTTGAGCAGGCAAATGCAAGTGGTGAAGGAACACATCTTGAACCAAGAGTCACCAGCAATTTTCCAAATATAACAGCGGAATATGATGAGGATACTGAAACCTACACCATAACCATCAATGGCATAACCATGAACTATGCTGGCACGTATTCGGTGAATATTGAGCCAATTCACTTCACGGGGAATTTTGAATATCGCTTGTTCGACGAGGAAGGTCAACTTGATAATGAAAGTGACGAGATGAAAACAGAATGTTATGTTTATTACACCAACGGCGAAAACAGAAATGACCCTTCCGTTCAAATCAGAGATATGGTTTATGGAAACCGTTATTCCATTTCCACATCCGCTCGCACAAATTCACTTTATTCTTTCACTGGCTGGTGCATTGTGCACTATGACGACGAAGGAAATGAGACTTCAACTGAAGAAATTGCAGGGGCAACAAACAGAGATTTATCTTTCACATTTGGGCAAGGTGTTTTCACCGATAATTTCACAGTTTATGCTAGATATGACTATAACGCTTGCAATTTCAACTTCATCTTAGGCGATGGAATTGAGCAGATTGTGCTTTCAAGTCGAGGTGAGCCTATCACCACAACCGACACAACTGTTCCACTTTTAAAACAATTAACAAGCATAACTATGGATGTTTATGTGAGGCCAAACTCAAGTTTTGATGTTCAAAGATTTATGGACAGCGTGAACACGTTTGATTTGGAAAATCCAGAGGCTGGTTTTTGCGCGCTTGTGGAAAATTACCCTATCACACTGGAAGATGGCACCACACAATATCAATTCACTTTAAACCTTAACAATTTAAGCACCGACAATGAGGACAGTTTCACATTAACCTTCAACACCGAAGAGGTTCACACAACAGATTGGACTCTTGTTTGGATTCTCGTCGGTTCAATCGGTGGCGGACTTCTTCTTATCGGCGGAATCATTTTAATTGTTTTCTTGGTTAAACGCCGTGGCGGAAGAGGTGGCGGTGGTTCACTTAAAAAATCTTCCTATAAAAATATGTATTATTAATAAAAATATTTGAAAATCGCTTGACTTAAAGTTAACTCCAACTTGTATAATGCTTCTAGAAAATGCTAGGAGGGGAAAATGAAAAAACTTGTTGTTTATTATTCATACACTGGAAACACAAAAAAACTTGCAAAAATAATTGCAGAGAAAATTGGCGCGGAAACACTTGAGATTGAAACTGAACGCCATATTCAGACGACTATGATTTGGTGGTGGAAAATGCCAAGGTGGAGATACGAAAAAAAGCAACTCCAAAACTTATACCACTTAAAACGAATGTCGATGATTATGATTTGATTGTTTTGGGAACACCTGTTTGGTGGTATTCAATGGCACCAGCAACTCGATCCTTCTTAACTGAAAATGCTTTGAAAGATAAAAAGGTTTGTGTTTTTGCCACAAACGGAGGTTGGCTTGGGCATACTTTTGAAGATATTAAAAAAATGTGTCCGAATGCTAAGTTTGAAGAGATGTTGAATGTTGAATTTGACGAAGATGTTATGCGAACGAGCGAGAAAAAAGTGGAAGAATTTATAAATAAGATAAAGGCTTAGCTTAAATCTAAGTTATAGGGTAATGTTTCGGCATTATCCTTTATTTTTTCGATTTTAAAACTAAAAGAGGACATAAAACCGTGAAAAATTTGAAGATTTATGTGGCGGAGCGAAAAAAAAGTTGAAAAAAGATAAATTTTTTTTGAAAAAGTGTTGACAAAGGTGAAGAGGATATAGTAAAATAAGAGTGCTGACAAACATTAGGGTCAGCTGAACAATGACAATTAAATAGTTGAATTTAAACAACTTTTACGCAAGTAAAAAGTCAATGTAAGTTATCGAGCAAGGATTAAACGCACTAGTGTAGGTGCAAAATAAATTAACTCAAACAAACTTAAAATATTTTTTAACGTTAGAGTTTGATCCTGGCTCAGGACGAACGCTGGCGGCGTGCTTAAAACATGCAAGTCGAACGAGGCTGTTATCAACACAAAGGCTTTTGGCAAATCGCTCCAAATATATCCATAAAAAGATATAAAATAATTTTTAATTTTGCGAGGGGAAGGGCTTAGCCCGGCGAGCATAAATTAAAAATCACACACATTGGAGGGAGACTGGGAGGGGAACCTAAAATTTAGCGGTTAGGATATGAAATATCCGTGTCCGCGTAAAATTTTTGGTGCCTCCACAATAGTTTTTGTGTTGGTAGCATCCTAGTGGCGGACGGGTGAGTAACGCGTGAACAATCTGGCTAACACAGGGGGATAAC
>CAKNGB010000013.1 GCA_930971385.1 uncultured Clostridia bacterium
AAATTCTTGCATCTCTCGTTTTTTAATCCTAGTCCGTTTTAACCCTACGGGTTAAAATTCCGCTTTATTTTTTGTTTTCTTCATTTTCCGATTGCTCGCTTGGGTTGTTATTTTCTGTTTGGCTACTTGCGTTTTCTTCGCTTTCTGCTTTATTGTTTTCTTCTTGCTTATTGTCTGTCTTTACTTGTTTATCTTGTGCTTGTTGTGTGTTTTTAACTTCCACAGGTTTCACATCCACAACATTTCCGTCCTTTTTCTCGTTTAATTTCTTATCTTTATTTTTCTCGGTGAAGTAGTGAAAAACGGTGGCAACAATAATGGCAATTCCACTTAAAACTGCATCAATAATGAAAGCGGTGTCGCTGAAAAGCATTTGGAAGGAAAGTAAGAATGCCTCGCCAAACGAAACTTCCTCCGACATACCAAGAAAAGCCATAACAAACACAAGGGCAAGTAAGGTTTCAAGAATGGCAAAAATGGTTATCAGCACATAACCTTTAACATCCATTTTGAGATTGAACTTTTTGTATCCCCAAGCCATGATGAAAATCATGAAAAACGCCACTATCCATGCGATATAGCCAAGTAAATAAACAAAAGCCCAAACCACACTGCCAGCAAGCCCTAAAACAATGGCAACAATAAGCCCCACCCAAAAGTTAGGTTGGTCCTGTTCCACTTGAAAGTCATTTTCCATTTTTTACCTCTCTTTTTAAGTCCTTTATAGTTTAACTTTTTTAATTATCATATGTCAAGAGTAATTTTAAAATTAACATATTTTAAAAGAATTTAATAGATTAATAATGACGAGAAATCGTCAAAAGGAGAAAAAAATGGCTTGTTTTACTCGTTGTGGCAATTTTTGTTGCCCTAACACTCCTAATCCAATTTGGGTGATTGGCTCTTGTTCCAATTCCAACGATGTTATCAATCCAATAATTCCTCAGTCCTTTGGTTTCTTTCAAAACACTCTAGGTGGAACGGTTCCAACAGGTTCAATAATTCCTGTCACACTTTCTTCCTCTCGTGGTAGCATGGTGACACAAAGCACAACAACCGCTGGCGCTGTCACATTGATGCCGGGGACTTATGAAATCACATATTTTGTTAACGGCACTGTGCCTGCAAGTGGCACTTTAAGCGTGGCACTTCGCACAAATGGAGTTCAAGTGGCAGGCTCAACAGCCTCTGTCACACAAACGGCGTCCAACCAAGTGGCAGTTTCAAAAACAATCGTTTTGAATGTTGCATCAACCACCACCTTAGAACATTATAACGCGGGAACGGATGCATTGACAATCTCAAACGCTAACATCTTGGTAAAGGAAATTTAAAAAAATCTGTGGCAAGTTCCACAGATTTTTTAACGCTTTTTTGTTTCCTCTTTGTAGATTTTTCCAAAATCCGCAAGGGCGTCGATAAGCGGGCGAAGTTTCCAGCCAAGATGGGTTAAAGAATATTCCACTCTTAGTGGCACTTCGGCAAAGATTTCTCGCTTAACAAGCCCATCTTCCTCCATTTGCCTCAAATTTTCGGTCAGGGGCAGGCAAACTGTTAGCTCAAACTTTTTAAAAACAAAAAGTTTTTTCAACTCACAATTTTATCTAAAAATTCAAATTTGGGAAATATTTAAAGATATGAGGAAATTCGACAAAATAAAATTTTAAAATATTGAAAAATATAGCGAATTTTGTTTGGCTTGTTCCTTTAAGTGTGATATAATAAAAAAGTCGAGTCAAGACAAAATCAATTTTTAGTATATGATTTGAAATATTTTCATTGGTGATCGTTCACTTTTGGTGAATATAGTTTTTCTTTGTCAAATTTGCGCTAAAAATTTTAGAAGGAGGAAGGTATGGAAGAAAAAGAATTTGAGCGAATGACAAAGATAATAAGGTTGACACTTTTAAGAATTGGCATAAGGAATGATTTAAAAGGTTTTCTTTATCTATGCAAAGCAATCGAGATTGTGATACTCAATCCCTATTCCGTCCATAGACTTTGCAAGTCCGTTTATGCAGAAGTTGCCAAGGCATTTAACATCAAGGTCGACAGCATCGAGCGCGATATCCGCCATGCCATTGAGGATAACTACATCAATCGTGATTTTTTAGAGTTCAATCGTATGTTCAATCTAGAACTGTTCACAATTCACGATAAGCCAACCGTTGGCGAGTTCATCAAACTTGTTGCAGAATACTACAACCTAGGCCTAGCCCGTCGCGACAAAGCCACCCGCTATCTTTACGAAGAAGATTGATTATATATTCATAACCAATCTTCCCGCCTTTCAAGGCAATCAAAACCACGGCTTTTTGATTAAATCAAAAAGTCTTTTTTATTTTATCAAGCTTTGCCATTAAAAATGATATTTACTTATATATTGTTATTAAAACATAACCTATTATGTTTAATAGAAAATAATTTTTGGCAAATAATAAATTTACACCTTTTCGTTTTGTTTCGTGCATTTAAAGCAAAACATTTCCACATTTTATTATGGAATAAGTTGATTAATAAGCAATATAACATTTTCAAGGTAGAATTTAACATATATTAATTTTTGAATTTTATTTATCTGAACTTCAATAAATAATAATTACCTTTGATTTAGAAAAAGGTGCGAGTCAGGCATAATATAAAGACCGCTTGTTAAAAAATAAAGAAAGAAAATTAAAAAAATGCTTTTAAACACTTGACATGGCTGGTTTTTATGGGTATAATATTAAACGTATTCTTAACCAAATATCCCCAAACATTTAAGAATACCGGTTTGTATTACCTTAGTTTTGACTTGCTTTTGCAAGCAAAACTTCGCGTTAATATGAATGTTTTGAAATAGCAAAAGTTTTGGGAAAAGCGGAAAACTATCTCTCAGAACACAACAATTAAAAATGTGGTTATAAACGAGATATTCATTCCAAGAAAAACTTAATATAGGATTGTAGCTCAGTCGGTTAGAGCACCCCCCCCTGATAAGGCGTGAAGACAACGGTTCAACTCCGTTCATCCCAACTAAAAAATTAACGATGGCTTGTAGCTCAGTCGGTTAGAGCACCACCCTGATAAGAAAAAAATTGGGGTTTGGAGACAGTGGTTCGACTCCATTCATTCCGAGAAAAACTTAATATAGGATTGTAGCTCAGTCGGTTAGAGCACCACCCTGATAAGGTGGGGGTCGGTGGT